>CBERPN010000138.1:0-11097 GCA_965524675.1 uncultured bacterium | reverse complement strand
GATCTGTGGATATCGGGGCTGCTCGATAGACGCAGAATCGATCCACTCGACAGAATCGATACGGCCTACCTTGTGGCGTTGGGATTGGGAGGGCCCGTAAACCTTGATCTGGTCGAGACGCTGTACGCACGAACTCTGGGCAACCCCCTGTTTGTAAGGGAGTTGTTGTTTGCTGGTCGCGACACTGGCTCAATCGATCGCGTAGATGGCGAATGGGATTTGGTGGCAGCGCTGCCTGTCACCGATCGACTACGAGAGCTGATAGAGGTGAGGTTGGCAGGGCTCTCTGAACCAGCTCGACACATTACTCAACTAGTGGCACTTGACGAGCCGCTGGAGCTGTCGATCGCACTCTTGGTCGGCGGCGCTGAGGTCTTGGCGGAAGCCGAGAGCAGGGGGGTGCTGGCGCTCGAACATATTGGACGACGAGCTGTCGTGGTGTTTACCCACCCGATGTTGTTTGAGGTCATCGAAGCCGCCATGGGTCCACTCGAGCGTCAGGCGCGAACTCAAGAGCTTGTAAGGGTCCGACAAGGCGAACCTCTTCTTCGTCGAGGTGACATGCTCCGTCTAGCTGCATTGTCGGTGGAGGCGGGAGTATCGCTCAGCGATGAGGTATCGATCGACGCGGTGGCGGCAGCTCTGATATCGCGCAACAGCAACATAGGCCTGCGTCTATTGGAGAAGCTTTCACCAAAGGTGCCGTCCTTTCGGTTCTCACTGGTCGCCGGATTGGCTCATCTCCGCGGCGGCGATCGCGCAGTCGCCGACGAACACTTCGCCGATGCAGCTAGCTGTGGCGACCAGGCCCAGTTGGTTGAGCTGGCGATAGAGCGGGCCCACTCGCTCGCGCATCACTTCGGCGACGTCGCTAGCGCCGCGTCGTTGATCGAGGAGGTGTTACCGGCGGTTACCGATGAACATCTCAGGGTCAGCGTGGAGGTGGCGTTGGCCGAGCTAACCGGCTGGGGAGGGCACATGGCTGACGCGGTTGTTCTTAGCGAAGCGGTACTCCAGCGTCCCGATCTGGACGCTGATGCTGCATTGAGTGCAACCTCGTTGTTGGTGTTTGCTCGGGCGCAAACCGGGCCCTTCGATGTGCTGGCATCACTTGTGGTGGAGGGTCGCAAGCTAGTCAAGGCAACGAAGGGCGAGGCGCGAATATATGCACTCTGGCTCTATGCAGGCGAATTTAATCACGCCTTCTTCGCCCGCGATCTCTCAGCTGCAACCATTATTGCGCGACGTTACCAATCGCCTGATTCGAGTCCTGAAGTTCCCGACGATTTTCGGGCGGTTGGCGCGGTAACAGAAGCAATGGCGTCGGTTTTCTCCGGCCGTAGCATCGATGCCACCGGCCAGCTCGCACAAGGTCGAGCTCTGCTGGGAGACGCCGATCCCTACGAACTGGTCGCATACCTGGAAGCGATGAGCGCAATCGTGTCTGCGCACCGCGGCGATGAACGGGTTCTCGCCAAGCGGGTCGACCGCTTTCTAGAGCAACGCCACGGCCGAACCACTCACTCGGCGGGAATTGCCGACTATGCGATTGCACACCTGGAAGCGATTCGAAACGGTCCCAAAGCCGGGGTGGCAGTCGCTCGTGAAAGAGCCAACCAGACAATAACGGTCGATGGCACTTTGTCGTGGGCTTCGTTGTCGTTGCTTTTGGGCCCGCGTTTGGGCGAACCAGGCCAGGTGGTGGATGATCTCGCCTCGGTGGCGGATGCAATTGGTGGGGTTCTAGTTCCCTGCGGAGCGTCCCACGCAAGAGCCTTGATCGATCGGGATGGCGATGCCCTGATCGAATGTGCACAAACCTATGGTCGAGCTGGCTTTCTACTGTTCGCCGCGGAAGCGGCTGAGCAAGCTGCCATTGTTGCCATGACTGAAGGAAGCGAAGTACCCGCCGCCCGGTTCAGGTTGTTGAGAGATCGATGGCTTCTATCGTGTCAGCCTTTTTGGTCGACAACTTTGACTGACATCAAACCTGTCATCACAGCTCGAGAACGCGACGTGCTATCGCCAATCGCTGAAGGATTGACGACTCGCGAATGTGCTGAACTACTTTTCCTGTCGGCTAAGACTGTCGAGAACCATCTCGGGCGGATGTATCGCCGCTTCGGCGTTGGTGGTCGAGCGGAGCTACTCAGCTTGGTCGACACCCTCAACTGAGCTGGCCTGCACCCTCAATCACGTCGACGGGTATTCCCTTTGAGGGCACTTCTATGGCCCTATTCGTAGGTGGGTCTCGAACGGCGGGATCAAGACTGAGGAGAATAGAAAATGGATGAAGCGAAACTAGAGGAGTTTATGGGTGCAATGGTGGGGCACATGGTAGGCGCCACCACGGTTGCGAGTTCGATACTGGCGAACGAAATCGGCTTGTATGAGGCGGCCAACGGTGCTGGAGCCCTCACGGCGGACGAGTTAGCGAGCCGGGCGGGAACCAATAAGCGCTTGACTCGCGAGTTGCTCGATCAGCAAGCGTCGGTGGGGTTCTTTGCGTACGACGAGTCGGCCGACAGCTACGCCTTAAGCGATGAAGCAGCGCTAGCGCTGGCCAACCGAGACTCACCGGTGTATTTGGCTGGTGGCATGGACGTCTACAAGGCGATGTTCGAAGATCTTCCGGCGACCGCCGAGGCTTTCAAGGGCAATCGCACTCTCGGCTGGGGTGAACATTCAAGTTGTCTGTACAGCGGCGTCAAGGAGTTCTTCCGTCCCGCGTACCTGCACCATCTGGTTCAAGAGTGGATCCCAGCGGTAGACGGCATGGCCGAGCGACTAGCAGCGGGCGGAAGCGTGGTCGACATTGGTTGCGGTGAGGGGTTCTCCACCCTTCAGATGGCCAGAGCCTTCCCCAACACAGAGTTCATAGGCCTTGACTTTCACCAGCCGTCGATCGATGTTGCCGCCGCTGCCGCGGCGACGAATGAGGTCGCGAACGCGAGGTTCGAAGTGGGTGATGCGGCCGCACTAGACGGAAGCTATGACATGATCTGTTTCTTCGATTGCTTACACGATATGGGTGACCCGGTTGGAGTCGCCAAGGCCGCGAAGACGAAGCTGAATTCCGGTGGAGCGGTATTGATGGTGGAGCCATTCGCGTTGGATACTCGAGTCGAAAACCACCAAGCCCTGGGCGCCTTGATGTACGGAGCTTCGGCCATGCTGTGCACGCCCTGTTCACTCGCCCAGCCTGTTGGTAGGGCGATGGGCGCGCAATCGGGTGAACCGGGAATGAAGGCCGTGTTTGACGAAGCCAGCTACGGCTCGTTCAAGCGGGTAGCCTAAACCCCGTACAATATCATCTACCAAGCCCGCCCCTAATTCGTTCTGGTCGGGAAGGTGGCCCCCAGGGGGGCCACCTGCCCGACCAGTTCGAGGTGTTAGGGGGCGATTGGGAGTTTCACTAGGCATCTGGCGCCGCCTAGTGGCGATTCGCTGACCTCTACTGTTCCGCCGAATCCTTGAACGGTGGTGGCGACCACTGCGAGACCCAGGCCTGATCCGCCGGTGTCGCGGGTTCGCGCTTCGTCGAGTCGAACGAACCGTTCGAATATCCGTTCCCGTTCTGCGACTGGGATGCCCTCGCCGTCGTCGTCCACCCACAGCTCGACGAAGCTGCGGTCGGTCGTGGGGCGCACGCCAACCGCAATCTGGGTTTTGCCGTGACGGGCGGCATTGTCGAGCAGGTGCACGATTACCCGGTTGAGCTCATCGGGTTGGCCCATGACGCGACCGGCCAGGACGGCGCTTTGATCGATTGGCAGGCGCCGGTTCCGGCCCGCTTCGGCGAGCAGGAGTTCGTCGAGGTCGACCGGTTGGCGGGTCGCTATTTGGCGGTTCTCGTCGCTGCGAGCCAGGGCGAGAAGGTCTTCCACAATGGTGCCCATGCGGGTGCTCTCGGCCAGTACGGCATTGGCGAGGTGATCGACGCTCGTTGTGTCAGGTGTTCGCAGCGCCACCTCGGCCTCGCTACGCAGTACCGCTACCGGGGTTCGCAGTTCGTGCGAGGCATCGCTGACGAACCGGCGTCGTTGGGTGTCGCCCTTTTCCAGACGGTCGAGCATGGCGTTCATTGTTTTGGCGAGTTCACCTATCTCGTCATCGCTGGGCGGTTCGGGTACTCGTTCGTTCAGGCTGCCCGATGAAATTGCTCCGACCTGGCGAGTAATCGCTCCGACCGGCCGCAAAGCTCGGCTGGTGAGCACCCAGGTAGCAAGCGAGGCCAGCGCAACCAGGGTCGCTGCGGCGATCCAGAGCACCTGCCGCAATCGATCGATGGTGGCGACGCGTTCGGTGACGTCGGCGACAACTCCAATGTTGAAGCCACTAGCGGTCGTCCTGGTACCAAATCTGAGTGCTTTGTCTGCAACCGAATCGTTCTCGCCCTGGCGGCGAGGGTTGCCGAGCAGCGCCGCTGACAGCTGGAAGATTTCAGGTGAAGGAATCACTGTGTCGACAATCTCGTCAGCTAGGGGTTCGGCGTAGTCATCGTCCAACCCGAATAGTGCGAACGTGCCCGTCTCGAGCAGCACGACCACGCGTTGGTTTTCGTCGGCGGGAAGAAGTTGCAGAAGTCGATCTTGCTGGCCGTTAGCGCGAAGACGTTCGAGCACATCGGCCACTCGTCGAATCTCGAGAGCGTCGAACGAGAACTCATCGCTATGGCCGAAGTCTTCGAAGTCGCCAAAATCCAGGTCGCCAAAATCCAGGTCGCTGAAATCAAAGTCGTCGAAATCGATATCGAAAAACTCTGGCGGCACACCGTCGATAAAGATCTCCGGAGGAAAGGCGCTGATGAAGTCTGCTATGACACCTTCGGCGGTTCGAGCTTCGCCCGGGACGCTCGCTACATACCCGCCGGGTAGGTCGCCAAAGAAGGTGACTCCGTCGGGTCCGCCGGGAAAGAATGGACCTCCCCCAAAGAATGCCTCGATCTCACCGCTCTCGTCGAGGTATTGCTCGACCCGGTCATCGATCGATGCTTCGATCACATCGTCTTCGATGAACCGAGTGCCGAGCAGAACAGCCAGTATTACCAGCACGGCGGTGAGGATGGCGATGGTCAGAGTCAGTCGCGCCCTAATCGAGTTGATCATCAGCGTTGCCCTACCAGTTGGTACCCGGCTCCGCGTATGGTCTTGAGGGTCTTCAAGTCGAAGGGTCGGTCGATTTTCTTGCGTAGGTAGCCGATGTAGACCTCGATGATGTTGGGGTCGCCTTCGAAGTCCATGCCCCATACGAGGTCTAGCAATTCATGTTTGGGGACGACCTCGGGGGAGCGCCGCATCAATGCTTCGAGCAACGAGAACTCCCGCTTGCTCAGCTCGATTGAGCCCCCGGTTGGTGCGCTTATTTGGGTGCGGGGGGCGAGCGAATGGTCGCCTCCCGAAACCCACGCGCAACGTCTCGGGGCCACCCGGCGGGCGAGGGACTGGAGGCGAGCGACAAGCACCGCATGGGAGAACGGTTTGCGCAGGTAGTCGTCGGCACCCATTTCGAAGGCGTCGACCTCGTCGTACTCGCCCTCTTTGGCGGTGAGCATGATGATCGGGGTCCAGACCTCGTCGGAACGCAACGTGCGACAGACCTCGTAGCCGTTCATGCCGGGAAGCATGATGTCGAGAACGATCACGTCGTAGTTGCCTTCGCGGGCTCGCCACAGGCCATCGGTTCCCGTTTCGGCGATATCGGTATCGATACCGTCGGCTTTGAGACCACGGGCAACCGAAGCGGCTAGGCGAGCTTCGTCTTCGACGAGCAGAACTCTCATGATGACAACAGTGTGCACACGATTCCTGAGCTGAACCTGAGAACTTCCTCAATTTCGAACCTGAGAGGGTTCTCAGGCGCTCTCAGCTAGAACACAGCCGGTTTCGTGCATGGTCGTTGAACTGAAGTCAACCACCCAAAAACGGAGAAGCGATGAACCCCAAACTCTTACCCAACAAGCTCATTCAAGTAGCGGTACTGGCGGTCGTGGCACTGCTCGCTGCGATTGCGATTCCCCTTGCGGCCAGTTCGTTGAGCACCGACGCGGTCGGAGCTCAGGATGCTGAGACCGAAGAAGCCCCCTCGGCCGAGACAGATGACGATAAGGCTCCAGGTTCCGACACGGATGAGGGCGAATCCGAAGAGGGCGACGACAGCGATAGCCCATTCGGTCACCATGAGGTGCCCGAAGAGTTCGCCGAGTTTCAGGCCTGCAGGGATGCCATCGTTGATGGACTGAGTGGCGAGGCTGCTGATGAGGCCGAGGACGAGGCCATCGAAGGCCGAATCGAAGCCGAGTGCGAGCCACTACTGCCCGACGAGGGCGAGGGCTTCTTCGCTGGCGAAGGCCCGTTCGGAGACATCTTTGAGCTCGGCAAGGAATTCGCGGAGTGCATCGGCGAGGATGGCTTCGATGGCCCGCATGCGTTCGGCGGCTCGGACAATGCGGTGATCGTTACCGGCCCTGACGGTGAGCAGATCATCGAGTTGGGCGACGACCCAGCTTCGGTCACCATTACCAGCGATGGTGAAACGGTGAGTGTCGAGACGACCGGCGACGTGACAGTCACCGACCTCGATGGAATCGATGAAGAGTTCGACAAGTTGTTCAGCGAGTGTGAGCACCTGTTGCCCGAGTTCGGCGACGGCGGCCCATTCGGAGCGTTCGGTTTCGACATCATGGAGTTCGAAAGCTAAGCCGCTAAGACTTTGACCAGCTAAGAATTGCCCCGGCAGAAATGCCGGGGCAATCTCGCGTCAGGCTCCTAATCGTGTTTAGATCAGCAGCTTCACGACCGGCCGGTGCAGGTTGGGCTCCAGGGTTCGTCGCCGGGAACAAACTCCGCCCACTCCTGCGGGGTTAGGTCGCGTGCCACGATCTCACACGCTCGTTCCACCCATCTCTGCGGCGAAAGCGGAAGCCGCAGCACTTGTCCGCTGGTGGACACCCAAAGAGAGTCACTCTCCTGTTCGTACCACGGGGTGCCTATCGCAAGGCCGCCTCCCTTCCAGATTACACCGAGCGATTGTGATCGCCCGACGTCCCAGAGGCGGACGGTGCCATCGCGACCAGTGAGCACAAGCAGTTCTCCGTCGCGCAAAAAACTCAACCCCGATACAGCGTTGAGGTCGGTGAGCGTCTGCACCTGTTTGGTTAAGGGATTGACGAGTATTGCCCCTCCAAACCCACCGAAGGCCAGCAGTCCGGTGCGCTCGTCGAAGTCAGCCCATTCCGCAGAGAACATGCCGGTCTCAATCTTGTCGACAAGCTCGCCGCCGGGACTGTAAGTAGCCAGGAGGCCGTCGTCGAATATCACATAGAGGCCGTCGTTGGGTGACGGATAGGTGGCTGCCGCCCTTGAGGTTTCGATGGTGAGCAGCACAGCCATATCGTCGTCGTTTGTATTGATGAGGTGAATCTCTTGAGAACCACCACGGCGATCGCCGATGAGCGCGACTCGACCCTCGTGGCCTGCCCCTTTAGTAATCACGACTCCTTGCTCGGAAGCGGGAGATATCTGCTGGGTCATTGCACCGCCACGGAAACGGGCGACGCGAAGGTCGGCCGCGAACCCGAGAAAGCCATCGGGTCGAGGCGAAACGGCCAACGCAATGAACGGTTCGCCGTCCGGTGTGACAAGTTCGACCGAGGAGCGGTTTCCAGTGGCCAGCTCCAACTGTTCAGCCGAGCCGTCGCTCAAGTCGGCGACCACCGCCAGACCGTAGCCAAACTCAACGCGGTTCAGCCCAATGGTTCCAAAGGCCTGCTCTACCAAGGCTCCGCCATCCAAGTCGTACACATCGTTGCCGTGATCTTCGTTGTGCACGAGCAGCGTCCCGTCCGAACGGACGATGCCGTTGGGTACTGGTGGGATCGACAGATCGCCCCCGGGCACAGTGCCGGTGTGGCGGTCGATCAGTTCGACAAGGCCGCGAGAGATGGCTACAACTAGCCCGTTGTCGTGAAACCCCAGCCAGTTAATGTCGCTGTCAATCGAAGTCGCGACGTCGGCAATAATCTCTTCGCTGTCGATGTCGATGGTAATGATCCGGCCAGCGGTGGTACCGACGATGAGCTCGCCGCTGTCGGGATCCATTGCTAAGGAAAGTGCTCGGCTCGGTATCTCGATTCGAAACAGTTCCGCTCCAGTTTGGGTGTCGATGACGATGACTGGTCCAGCACCATCAGGAGTGGTAGCCGACCCGCCAGCCACAAAAAGGAGCAAGCCGTCGGAGCTGAACCCTATAGATGGCTTGATGATGCCCGAAAGCCCAGCACCGACCGGCGTGGCGGACAGCGGGTCGAAAAGAACCACATCGACGCCCGCGAACGATTGTCCAGAAACCATGACAAGGCGCTCCGGCCCGGCCGGTGAATGTGTATAGAGGTGAGCCTGTTCATCGAGCGAGATAGCAAGGCCCCATTCGGCGCCGTAGGCGCTCCGCCAGAGCCGCGAACCGTCTTGGGAGATGGCGAACTGCCAAGTCTCGAGAGAGTCGGTTGCCCAGTAGGAACACTCCTCGGGCAGCGGCCCTAACTCGGCCACCTCGCCGCTAATAAGGTCATAACGATGCATCGTTCCGCCAATCGATCCATACTGCGCCCTACCCGTGAATGAGAGGAATCCGTCGCTATCGCAGTCAGTGCTTGGTGAGACGAGCGCGGGAAAGCTAGCGACCCGATTCCCAAGCGAGCTCAGTGCACCGAGCACCGCCTGTTCGGTTGCTGGCTCCTGTGAGCGCTGGTACGCCTCGACCGCCAGCAACACCGACACCGTAGGTTTGTCCGTGCTCAGCGCAGCCGAACGGCTTACCAAGGTAGCTAACTGCGCATCGCTCGCAGACTTTTGTGCGGCCTCGGTCTGCTCGTCGGCGCGAACCGCCTGAAGCTCAGCGTCCTGGGCGGCGGCCTGAGCGCGTTCGGATTCATCGTTGGCTTGTCGCTGCCCTGCGATAGCTAGACCGGTGGCCACAAGCGCAACCAACAGGGCGGCCGCAACTCCGACAACGAGCCGCCGCAAGCGCCGTAACCGGTTGCGTTCGGTGTCATGCTCGGCATCGGCGGCTATTCGGGCGGACTCGATGAACTCTTTATCCAGGGGACGGAGATGGTCGGGTGAGTTCGCCGCCAATTCTATGGCGCCCTCGAGTCGCCCGCCCCGGTAAAGATCGCTGCTTGCACGATTCCCTTGATTCCATGTGTCCGATGCCGCGGTGAGCAGATGCACCGAGCGCAATAGGTCGCGATCCTCGACAAGCCAGCGGGCCAAGCGGGGCCACTCGCGAAGCAATGCCTCGTGGGCAACCTCAACCGTAGGTGCTCTGGTCGCGGTATCGCGATCGAAGGTTAAGAGGCGTGCTGCTCCGAATTGTTCCAGGGCTGCTGCGGTTCCGGGGGTCTCTCCAAGATCTTTGATGAGTACTCGTCGGCGAAGATCTGCCGCTTCTGCGGTCGCGCTGGTAAGCCGGCCGAACACGCGACGGATGGCTAGTTGTTGTTCGCTGTCGGCATCGGAGAACAAAGACTCGGCCCGAACGGCGAGTGCCCCGCTGAGACCGCCGATTTCCTCGTAGGCGTCGATGGTCAGCAGATTGGATACACGTCGTTCAAACAGTTCGGCCAATGCGTATTGCATCAACGGCAGGGGAGCGGCTTGACTCAGCGACTCGGCCGCAATTCTCGCCACTAGTCCGGGTGCGAATTCCAGCCCGATGCGTTCGGCTGGCCCAACGATTGCAGTTTCGAGTTCATCGGCTGCCAAGGGGGTGACGTCGACGGCCGACGCCTTCATGATGGGAGCGAAACCCGGATGCGTTAGAGGCCGATCGTAGTAGTCGGCCCGAAGGGTCATGACGAGTCGCATGGGTGAGTTCGGGTCGTTCACCGCGACAGCGACAGCATCGAGAAATGTTCTTGCGTCCTCTTCGGTGCAAGTGGTGAATAGCTCTTCGAATTGGTCGACGACGAGCAACACCCTTTCGTCATCTCGAGCCAGGCATCGTCGTGCACTTCGAAGGATCCCGCGCGATCCGTCGCGCAACTGACCAAGCAGCGCCTCCGGGGGATTTACGGCAATTCGAAGTAGCGCCGCTTCGAGGGCTTCGAACGGGTCGGAGCCTGGCACCATAGCCGTGATAAACCAGTCGGCAGATCCTTCGACCGCGCCGATGCGTAGGGCGGGGAGAAGCCCTGCTCGAACCACCGACGACTTTCCCGAACCCGACGGGCCAGCCAAGATCACGCACCGGCTAGTAAGCCTTGTGGCGTCCGACATCAGTGAAGTGAGTTCGGATACGAGTCGTTTGCGGCCGAAGAACTCGGCGGAATCAGCTTCCTCGAACGCCTGAAGACCTTTGTAGGGGTTGTTCAGGGGTCCGCTAATCACTGTGCGATTGGCGCTGGCTTCGGACTGGGCCAGAGGTTGACCGAGCGCCTTGAGGAAATCTTCGATAGTGGCGAAACGATCGTTTGGGTCTTTGGCCGTCGCCTTTGCGACTGCGTCGGACAATCGGCTCGGGATCTCCGGCCGAAGACCATTCACCATCGGGAACGTTTCGTTGAGCTGACGGTCGACTATTTCGCTAACCGAGCTGCTGCCATCAAATGGCAAGCAACCCACGAGACACTCGAAGAGCACCACGCCAAGACTAAAGATGTCGGCCTCTGGCCCTAGTTGTTCTTTGCGAAGCTGCTCGGGCGAGGCGTAGGCGGGCGAGCCATGTGAGAGCGCCGCCGCCGGGCCGCCGCTCCTCGTTGCCTCGAGGGCTATTCCGAAGTCGGCCAAGTAGCAGTTGCCTTGTTCGTCGAGCAGAATATTGGCAGCTTTTACATCCCGATGCACGATTCCATGGGAGTGCGCGGCGGCTAATGCGCCACCAACCTGATTGGTCATCGCACGTGCATCAGTGATTGACCAAGGCCCATCATCGAGCGATCGTTCAAGTGTCCCACCTCGTAGCCAGCGCATGACGAGGTAGGCTGAATCGGGTTCACGCCAGTAGTCGATGAGTGGCACTATGTGAGGGTGTTCCAGGCGCGCAACCAGGTGCGCCTCGGCTTCAAAGCGTCGGATGAAGTCGGGTTGGCTCGCCAGT
>CBERPN010000137.1:0-11195 GCA_965524675.1 uncultured bacterium | reverse complement strand
TTGGTCAGGCGGTGATTCACGAAGGTGAACTAATCTCGGTCGACGGCACAACCGGTATGGTTTATTCGGGCGAAATTGAGACCCAGGCACCCGACATCGACAATGTGTGGTTGTCGACCTTGCTCGAGTGGGCCGATGAGTTTCGGATTCTTGAGGTTCGCGCCAACGCCGATGACCCAATCGAAGCCGAACGGGCTCGCAGCTATGGCGCGACAGGAATCGGCCTGTGTCGAACCGAGCACATGTTCTTTGAGCCGGCCCGACTCCCGATAATGCAGCGAATGATAACTGCTCCAACTCCCGCCGAGCGTCGCGAGGCAGTCGCAGCATTGCTTCCACTCCAGCGCGGCGATTTTGCGGGAATGTTTCGGGCAATGGCTGGCCAGCCGGTAATTATCCGCCTGCTTGATCCTCCTCTTCATGAGTTCCTTCCGAGCTTCGATGAGTTGACCCGAACGGCAACCGACCTGCAGATTCGCCTAATCAATGCCAAGGATCTCGCCACTATCGACCAGCTTGTCGATGACCTGACCGAGGTTCAAACGATGTTGGCCCGAGTCGATGATTTGCGCGAGAGCAACCCGATGCTCGGTCTAAGAGGCGTGCGGCTAGGGCTGAAGTTTCCCGAGCTCATTCGAATGCAGACGCGAGCCATTGTTGAGGCCGCAGTCGAGGTTAGGCGAGAGGGTGTGGATGTTCGGCCCGAAATCATGGTCCCGCTCGTGAGCCAGGCCAGCGAGATGGCAGCCGCCCGTGCCCTGATCGAATCCGAAACCGAGGCTGTGTTTGACGAGGCGAACCGAGCCGTCGGCGACGGTCAAGACTTTGCAATCCCCATCGGAACAATGATCGAAGTTCCTAGAGCCGCACTGACCGCAGGCGAAATTGCCAAGCACGCCGATTTCTTCTCGTTCGGAACGAACGATCTCACCCAGATGACCATGGCCATCAGTCGCGACGATGCCGAGGCAAGTTTCTTACTTGACTACATGGCCGACCAGGTGATTCCGGCAAATCCGTTTCGTACGATCGATGTCGATGGGGTGGGGCGTCTGATGCAGATCGCCATCACCGATGGTCGAGAAACCGATCCTCAGCTAACGATTGGGATTTGCGTCGAACATGGCGGCGAGCCAGCCTCGATAGCTTTTTGTCAGAAACTGGGGCTCGACTATGTGAGCTGCTCGGCCTATCGAGTTCCGGTAGCCCGGCTAGCCGCCGCGCACGCTGCGCTCAGCGCAGAACCCGCCCTGTGATCTCGGCCGGTTCGACACGGACCCACAGCGGCCGCCATTTAGCCTTGGACCACGGAACGAGACCGATCTGCTCGAGCTGTTCCTTCTCGGCCCAATCGGTAACTTCGCAGGCCGCCCCTCTCAACACCACGCTCCACCCGGATCGTTCGGTCTCGTCCCAATGATCGACCTCAAAGCACACGAGCTGGCCCGTGCTCGCCGCCGCAAGCTTCTGGCCCTCGAGGGTTCGAAAGAAGATCGCTCCGTCATGCCAGGCAAAGTTCACCGGCAACACCAGCGGCGAGCCTTCGGACATGAATCCAATCCTGCCGATCGGCGTCGACTTGATCAGCTCCACGCAATCGCCTTCGTCGATAACCCCCATTCGGCTCTCGACGTCTATGGCAACCGGATCTGGCATATCGCTGGGGTCTCGGCTCACCGAATCATCCTTTGTCGTCGCGTACACGTTTATCGGGAAACTCGACCCTGTCGAGCACGTATCCCAACCACCATGAAATACCCGCTCTCATCGCTAGTACAGAGTCGAAGGTCAGAAGGAACCACAAATGGCTGATCAAACATCCAACAAAGTCGATGGAGACGCACCGCCGAACAAGGCCGAACGAAACCTATCGTTCATTACGGTCGACGGAAACGAGGCGACCGCTCGAATAGCCCATCGGCTTAGCGAGGTGATCGCCATCTACCCCATCACGCCCGCGTCGCCGATGGGCGAACTCTCCGACGCCTGGTCCCAGGCTGGCGTCAAGAACCTATGGGGTGCAGTGCCCGAGGTGCTGGAGATGCAGAGTGAAGCCGGAGCGGCGGGTGCGGTTCACGGAGCACTTCAGACCGGCGCTCTCACCACAACCTTCACGGCGTCTCAGGGTCTGTTGCTAATGATTCCGAACCTCTACAAGATTGCCGGTGAGCTTCTGCCGGCAGTGATCCACGTAGCCGCTCGATCACTTGCGACCCATGCACTAAGCATCTTCGGCGATCACAGCGACGTAATGGCCGCTCGTCAGACGGGGATGGCGATGCTGGCGTCGGGATCGGTTCAAGAGGCGCAAGATCTAGCCTTGATCGCTCACGCGGCCACACTGCGATGCCGGGTGCCGTTCCTGCATTTCTTCGACGGATTTCGGACCAGTCACGAGGTCTCCAAGATTGTGGCGGTCGACGATGAAGTGATCAAGGCAATGATCGATGACGACTTGGTCGTTGAGCATCGGCTTCGAGCGCTCGACCCGGATCAACCGGTAGTTCGAGGCACCGCGCAAAACCCCGACGTCTTCTTTCAGGCTCGCGAGGCAGCCAACCCGTATCACCTAAGGGTGCCAGAAACCGTCAAAGCTGAAATGGATCGCTTCGCGACCCTTACCGGGCGTCAGTACAACCTCTTCGACTACCACGGCCATCCCGAGGCGGAACGAGTCGTAGTGATTATGGGGTCGGGGGCCGGAACGGTGATGGAGGCGGTCGACGCCATGGTCGCCGGCGGAGAACGGGTCGGCGTGCTAACCGTTCGGCTTTATCGACCTCTCGACGTCGCGGCCCTGGTAGGGGCGATTCCGCCGACTGTCAAGGCAATAGCGGTGCTCGACCGCACCAAGGAGCCCGGTTCGGTTGGCGAGCCGCTCTACCTCGACGTGGTCGCGGCGTTCGCCCAACAGCGCAGCGATGCGCAGTTGCCGACGGTAATCGGTGGTCGCTACGGCCTGTCGTCGAAAGAATTCACTCCGGCTATGGCGTTGGCGGTCTTTGCTGAACTCGATGCGGATTCACCGAGGCGGGAAATTACCATCGGCATCGTCGACGACGTCACCCATCTGAACCTTGTCCACGACCCGGATGCCTGGCACGAACCCGACACGGTGAAGCGCGCCGTGTTCTACGGCCTTGGCAGCGACGGAACGGTTGGAGCCAACAAGAATTCGGTGAAGATCATTGGAGAACTCACAGCTCTCTATGCCCAAGGCTACTTTGTCTACGACTCGAAGAAGGCGGGTTCAACGACCATCTCGCACCTCAGATTTGGGCCAGAACCTATCCACTCGGCCTACTTGATTACCGAAGCCGACTTTGTGGCCGTGCACCATTTCGGATCGTTCGAGACCTACGACGTCCTACAGGTGGCCGGGGCTGGAGCGACGCTTCTGATCAACTCACCTTTCCGGCTTGAGAGCACCTGGGACCGTCTGCCCTCCGAGGTGCAGCAGACAATCATCGACAAGGGCCTCGATGTATGGGTGGTGGATGGAGGCCGGGTAGCTCGAGAGAACGGTTTGGCCAAACGGATCAATACGGTGCTGCAAACCTGCTTCTTCGAACTCTCCGGGTTACTGCCCGCCGGGCAGGCGACCGAGGCCATCAAGACCGCTATCGCCAAGACCTACGGTAAGCGCGGCGAGAGGGTCCTCCAGCGAAATTACGCGGCGGTCGACGCATCGGTTGCCGCGCTCGCTCGGCTCACTGTCCCTGACATAGCTGGCGGTTCACATCGGCGGCCCGCACCGGTCGATCCTGGAGCCCCTGACTTTGTACAGCGGGTAACCGCACTCATGATCGCAGGCGAAGGCGATTTGCTCCCGGTTAGCGCCTTCCCGGCCGATGGCACCTTCCCCACTGGCACTACTCGGTGGGAGAAGCGCAGTATCGCGGATGAGATTCCGATTTGGGATCCCGAGATCTGTATCGACTGCGCCCGTTGTGCGCTGGTGTGTCCGCACGCGGCCATTCGCTTAAAGGTGGTGTCGCCCGAAGCGCTCGTGGATGCTCCAGCATCGTTTCGCGACCGAGAATGGACCGACAAAGCCGACCCTGGTCGGCGGGCCAACATCCAAGTCGCGCCCGACGACTGCACCGGGTGTGGCGTGTGCGTCAGCATCTGTCCTGCGAAGAGCAAGGAGCAGGTAAAACACAAGTCAATAAACATGGAGTCAAAGGCCGATCACCTCGAAGCCGAGCGCATTAACTTTGAGTATTTCTTGGGTCTGCCAGAGCACGACCGCATGACGCTAAAACTCGACTCGGTGAAGGGCTCGCAGCTGGCTCAGCCACTCTTTGAGTTCTCCGGAGCTTGTGCTGGCTGCGGAGAAACCCCTTACCTGAAACTGCTCACCCAACAAATGGGCGACCGGATGGTGGTTGCCAACGCCACGGGCTGCTCTTCGATCTACGGCGGGAACCTGCCGACCACGCCGTGGACAACGAACGATGCCGGTCACGGTCCGGCCTGGGCGAATTCCCTATTTGAGGACAACGCCGAGTTCGGTTTGGGAATGCGGCTAGCGCTCGATCATCACGAGTCGGCGGCTCGCCACCTGTTGAGCGAACTGGAACCTCGGGTCGGCACGGTCGCGGCTGAGATACTCGGCAACGGCCAAACTAATGAAGCGGCCATTGCCCACCAACGCGAACTGGTAGCACAGTTGCAGAGCTGGTTAACCGACAACCCGGGCCCGCTGAGCGATCGCCTCACCTCGCTCATCCACCACCTCGTCAAGCGGACCGTGTGGTTGATCGGTGGAGACGGTTGGGCCTACGACATTGGCTTCGGTGGGGTAGACCATGTGCTGGCTTCCGGCCGCGACGTGAACATCTTGGTGCTCGACACCGAGGTTTACTCAAACACCGGTGGACAAACCTCAAAGGCCACTCCCCGAGCCGCAATCGCCAAGTTCTCAGCGGGCGGAAAGGCCACCCCCAAGAAGGATATTGGCATGATCGCCATGGCCTATAGCGACGTGTACGTAGCCCATATCGCAATGGGAGCAAACATGACCCAGACGGTGAAGGCGTTCACCGAGGCGGCCGCCCACCCTGGTCCTTCGCTCATTATCGCCTACAGTCCATGCATTGCTCACGGCATAGACATGAGCGACATGATGGGGCATCAAAAGATGGCTGCCGACAGTGGTTATTGGCCGCTGTATCGGTACGACCCGCGACGAGAAGCTCACGGCGATCACGCGCTGCACCTCGATAGCCGGAAGCCCAAGATCCCCTTCAAGGACTTCGCCATGACCGAGGCTCGGTTCTCCATGCTCGCTCGGACAAATCCCGTGGTGGCCGACGAATTGATGACCCTGGCCCAACAAGACATCGACGATCGCTGGCATCTCTATGAACAGATGGTGGAGATCGAACGAACCGCCCGCTACGGAATCCTTGAGGAGGACGACCAATGACGACTCTCGCAACCGAATACCTGGGGCTCGATCTCGCCAACCCAATCGTGGCATCGTCCTCTCCGCTTACCGGCTCGATCGACACTTTGTTGGCGCTTGAGCATGCCGGTGCTGCCGCGGTGGTCCTTCCATCGCTATTCGAGGAACAGGTCGAGCATGACTCGCTGGCGTTGGACTATTCCCTGGGCGCCGGATTGGGGCTCAATGCCGAGTCACACGGTGGATACTTCCCCGAGCTCGACGATTACGACACCGGTGACGACCGATATCTCGACCTCTTGATTCGAGCAAAGGCCGAGCTCAAAGTGCCGGTCATCGCGAGCCTCAACGGCACCTCTGAGGGAGGGTGGACCTCATACGCTTCCGCGATGGCCGACAAGGGAGCCGACGCACTCGAGCTGAATATCTATTTGGTCGCGGCCAACCCCGACGCCACCGGCGTCGAGATTGAGGACCAGTATTTGAGACTTGTCGAAAGCGTTCGTTCAGCGATCGAGATTCCCCTCGCAGTCAAGATTGGCCCATGGTTCAGCTCTCCCGGAAACATGGCGAGGCGGCTCGCGGAAGCGGGCGCCGACGCACTCGTGCTGTTTAATCGCTTCTATTTGCCCGACATCGACCTCGAGACCCTTGAAGTCACCCCGGATCTAGTTCTGAGTACGCCCATCGAGATGCGGTTGACTTTGCGCTGGATTGCCATCATGGCTGGTGCGGTCGAGGCGGACCTCGCCGCGACCACGGGAGTGCATAGTGCCGATGAGGTGGTGAAGTTGATCCTGGCGGGCGCGCAGGTGGCGATGATGTCTTCCGCCCTGCTGATCCACGGGCCGGAGCATCTAGCAACGGTGCTGGCCGAAACCGGTAGGTGGTTCGCCGATCGCGACTACGCATCGGTAGACCAAGCCAGGGGGAGTGTTAGCCAAGCATCAGCGGCCGACCCCACAGCCTTCGAAAGGGCCAACTACATGAAGACCCTGTCGTCATACGCGCCCTAGACTGGCTTCCAGCCGGGCCGTTCGGCACCCAGCAGGAATCTCGTCGCGGTTAAGCCGATTGAGTCGGCCTAACCGCGAAAAATTTAGGAAGGGGACGGGGCTAGGTGAAGATGATGTGGCCGCCGGCCGCCATCTCGTAGAACTCGCCAACGGTGATGACACTATCGAGCTCGTCGATGAGTTCTTCACGCTTAATCTTGAACAGGTCTACCGATGCGAGGCAGCCGTAGAGGCCAGCTCCGGTATCGGAGATCATTTCGACAAACTCGGCAATACCGGGAAAATCGAGTTCTTCGATCTGGTGCTCCATGTACTTCGTCATCAGTGCAGAAACGCCGGGCAGGCCGCCAGCCCAAGTGGGAATGTGCAGGCCAGGGTTTCCGACGGTAGCAACCTTGATGTGGTCGTGTCGCTCCTTGTGGATCGCGTCGAGTCCGAAGAATGTGAAGAAGAGGTTGACCTCTATCCCCTCGGCGCGTGCTCCGTTGGCCATGATGAGCCCGGGATAGATCTCTTCGAGGGAGCCTTTCGAAATGATGATCGACACCTTCTCGATCACTTGCTTTGCCTCGGACGTTTTGCCCGCTGTTGCTTCGTCGACGGTAGTGGTGCTCATTGTTGGTTTCCTCGCTCTATCTATTTCGTGGGGTGAAGGGGCGTACTAGATGCAGCCATGGGGCTTGGGAATCCCTGCGCAGGCTGCAGCAGTTTTTGCCGGGCCTTTGGGGAAAAGTTTGTACAGTTCCTTAACTGTTACTCCCGATGTCTTTCCGAGTTTGCGGACTGTTGGGCCAGTGCCCTTTTCGAAAAACTCCTTGCGCATGAAGTGCAACACTTGCCAATGTTGGTCGGTTAGTGGGGTGGGTACTCCCCACTCCTCGGCGAGCTCGGGGGCCATCTCTTCGGTCCATTGATCGGCGTTGGCAAAGAAGCCGTCCTCGTCGAGTTCGATTTCGATTCCTGCTAGCAGCTTGCTTGTCATTTTGATTCCTAGTTAGTTGACTTTGTCATGGTGAGCTGCATCGCTTGTAGGGGTGCAGCTGGGCCGTCCTGGGTCATGGCTTTACTGGCCGCTTCCCGGCGGTCGGCATATCTGCACCGATTCCGGGGATGTCGCGGCCCGGCAATAACCCGTGCCAGTAGAACGACTGGAACATGAGTTTGCCGAGGTGGTTCATGCGAGACTCTTTCAGCAGCGGTAGGCCGATTGGGCTGGGGTAGTGCCCAGGAAGCGGTTCGGTCTCGTAGTTGAAGTCGATGAGCAACGCCTTTGAGAAACCGGTCTCGATGAAGCAGTTGGCATGTCCGTCGAAGCGGGCCTCAAGTTCTCGTCCTTCCAAGAAGGCCTCGATGTTCTCGAGTAGCACTTCACCCTCAAAGTGGGTAACCGAACCAGCCTTTGAGGTGGGTACGTCGGCGGCATCTCCGAGCACGAAGATGTTCGGAGCGACCTTGGACTGCAGCGTGGCATTGTCGGTTGGGATGAACCCCAACTCATCGCCGAGGCCCGGAGATTCGGCGACGTAAGCCGCACCGCCATGCAGCGGAATTACCACCGCAAGGTCAAACGGAATCTCGGTGTCGTCGTAGCCGATAAGCTTGCCGGCCGCTCCGTCCACCTCGCCGGTGTTGAATTCGGTTATCAGTTCGATGCCCTTCTCGTCGAGCAGCGACGACAACGCAGCAGAACTGGCCGGTTTGGTGAACGCCCCGTCGAGCGGGGTCACGAAACTGATGGATACGTCGTCCCTTACGCCCTTCTCAGTGAAGTACCAGTCGGCGAGGAACGCGAACTCGAGCGGCGCCACCGGGCACTTGATGGGCATGTCGATGATATTGATTACCAGGCGGCCCGCGGTGAAGGATTCGAGCTTGTCGGCGAGGGCCGTTGCACCTTCAGTGTCGTAGAACGTGAAAACGTTCTCGAGCCAGCCGGGGCCATCCAAGCCTTGTGTTTCTTCGGGCTGAAGAACCGAACCGGTGGCTACCAAGAGGGCGTCATAGGCCAGCGTTGTGCCGTTGGATAGAAGGACCGTGTTGGACTCGATATCGACGGATTCGATCGCGCTGAGGTGGTAGTTAATGCCCTTGCGAAGCTGGCGATCGCGCGGCTTAATGATGTCCTCGATGTCGGTTAATCCAAAGGGAACAAATAGCAAACCAGGTTGGTAGACGTGATCGTTGTCCTGATCGATGACATCGATCGATAGCTCGGACTCGTCGTATTTCTTCCGTAGGCGATTGGCGGCCAACGTGCCACCGGTTCCCGCACCAAGGATTACGAACTTCTTCGGTTGAGTGTTCACAGTGTGACTCCACAAATGTTCTGGCTGTGCTTCTATCGTATGAAGAATTGCTACGGGCGAGAACGGACTTTCGTCCCGATCTTCACCATCTGAGAGGCACCTATCGTTGGGACTTCTGGCTCTGTCGGTTCTCGGGATTTCAGTGGTGGGATGTTGCTATGGATGTGCCACAGAGAATCCTCGTCCCGGTCGATCTCTCGGATCGTTCGGCGCTGGCGGTCGGCTACGCAGGCATGCTCGCCACCCGGTTTGGTGCTGAATTGATTCTGTCGACCAACATCAACCTGCCCGAACGGGCAATTCTTGAAGATTTGGGGGCTGCGGATGGTTTGTCGGTTACCGAAGCTGGAGAGATTGAGTTGGGCAGAATTGCCAATGAGCACGCATCAGGAACAACGGTGCGTACCGAATTCACGTTTGCCGACTTTCCGGCCGAAGGGATCCTGCGGGCGGCCAACACCCACGACGTCGACATGATCGTCATCGCCAGCCATGGCCACTCCGGCATGACTCGCTGGTTGCTCGGAAGTATCGCCGAGAAGATTGCCCGCAGTGCCACGGTGCCGGTGGTGATCGTCCCGGCCCGCGACAAGGGTTAAGGACCTTCGCCTCTGTTGGGCGGTCGACTCACATAATCGAATGGTGTTTTACGCCGTATTAATGGGGAGATTATTGATGAGTAAGCCCGAAAAGATTGCCGACACGATGGAGTTTCCGCCCGCCACACCTCAGCCCAATATTTACCCGCTGAGCTGGCGACGTGAGACCGAGAAACTGGAGGAAATCTGGCAAGCCGCACAGCGCGAGCAGTGGGACCCCGCCGAGCTTGCTTGGGATACCTTTGACCCGTTGAAGTACACCATGGAGCAGCGCGAGGCCATGGCTTATTGGTGGACGCTGCTAAGCGTGTTCGATGCGTCGGCTCCGCCGGTGTTTGCCAGCGCGTTCATCAAGACCTACGAAGACCACGAAGAAGATGCGGTGCGTAGGTGCTTCTTCTCCGTTACCCGAGACGAGCAGATGCATGAGCAGATGTGTGGCTTGGCTATTACCAAGCTGCTCGATTGGCCCGACCCTATAACCTATGAACCCAAGACCGAATTGGGTGAGGCGCTGCAACGCAACGCCAAATGGCTCTACTTCAACGGTGGACGGTACTGGGAGGGCTACAAGAGGGCGGTGCCTAAGTACAACCTGGCGGTGCTGTTCTCATCGTTCCTAATGGGCGAGATCGGTGCAGCCACGGTGTTTCACAATATGGCGGACGGGGCCAGCGAGCCGGTCTTCGAGACAGCATTTCGTAACATTGGACGCGATGAAGGCCGACACATGGCGATTTGTCTGACGCTGATGAAACGCGACTACCCGAAACTGGCGGTTGAGGATCGGGCAATCGTCACCAAGCAAATTCGAGCTGGCTACCTGTTCTTGTCGGCCGTACTGTTCGAACCGCCAGAAGACTTCTGGGACCTGCCCAGCGACTTCATCGAGGTGCAACGCCGCGGCGAAACGGTCGCTCGCGAAGCCGGATTCCACATCCCCGACTATGACACCAAGAAGGAAAACTGGCGTCAGGCATGCCTAAACCTAAAGGGCGTGCTCGACCAGTACGACATTCCGTTCCCAGCCATCCCCGAGGTGGGAATCTCTGGAGAAGAAGTAACCGACGTCGATCTCGATGACATCATTCCGGTCTTCTAGGGTCAAAGAGCAGTGCCCGATGGAAAAACCATTCGCCTGAGCCCATCGGGCAAAGAGGTCGAGGCCCAGCCCGGTGACACCGTACTGTCAGCGCTTGAAAGGGCTGGCTATGCACTCGCCAACAACTGCCGGGCGGGGGCCTGCGGCGAATGCAAAACCAAGGTGGTCGCTGGCGAATTCGACCAAGGCATGGTCTTGTCGATGGCGCTATCGAACGCCGACCGCGATGATGGCTACGGGCTCATGTGCATGGCCAGCCCGTTGTCGGACGTACTCGAGATCGAGTTTGGCACCGACGATGCCAAACCAACCCTGTTTCCGCCGCGCACGAACGTACCGTTCGTGGTGGTCGACAAGGTCGAGCGCACCCCGTCGATCGTAGAGTTGGCACTAAGGCCGGTCGGCGATGTTTTGCGCTACTGGCCAGGCCAATACATACAGTTGGGCGGACCGGTGTTAGGGGTTACGTCGCGCTGTTATTCCATCGCCAACGCCCCACGGCCCGACGGTGAGATCAGATTGCTGGTCACCCTGGTCGAGGGCGGTGCTGCCAGCACCTGGTTGCACGACGGTGTAACTATTGGCGACCAAGTTCTGGTGGACGGGCCCTACGGCACCTTTGTCGGGGATCCATCGGTTGACACGCCTGTGGTCTGTTTGGCTTCGGGCTCAGGAATTGCGCCGATTCTTGCGTTAACCGATGCTGCACTTCGTCGAGGGTTTCCCTACCCCGTCACGCTGGTTTTCTCGGCCCGAGCGGTC
>CBERPN010000136.1:0-11245 GCA_965524675.1 uncultured bacterium | reverse complement strand
TCGGCTCGCAGGGCGAGCCTCACTTACCGAGTTTGGGCCTTCGGCCCGAAGCCTCGAAATCCTAGCTTGCGTTTGGGTTAGCGTTGTAGGGCTGGTAACGCTGTTGTGTGGCTGATAATCCCCCTATTCTTCGTCGCGTCCTGCTTCTTGGCCTACTTTTGGCGTTAGTTGGATCACTTCTGACCGTTTCACCGGCGCTAGCTGTCGAAGGTGGTAACACTGCAGCGAACACCCGGTTCAATCGCTCGACGGTTCGAGTCACCACAATTGGTTCGACCTGCAGCGGAGTCCTTATCGCCTCCGATCTAGTGCTTACCGCCAGGCACTGCATACGTCACGACATCCCCAGCCCGGCTCCGCACCCACCCCGAGCCGGCTACAACGATTGGGAGCTACCCGACCGGTTCTACGACTTTCGACATGTACTCCCCAACGGGGCCAATGTGCTGTTCGGACAGGACTCCAATAACCCGATCCTCGCCGTCAAGGCATTCGAGTACTCGCTCCCGGGCGATATCGATATCGCAATGCTTCGTCTCACCCAACCTGTGCCCAAGTCGGTTGCTCGCCCTGTCGATGTTGTCACCGACTGGGGAATGAAAGGCGGCAAGCTCACAAGGTTCCTAGCCGAACAGGAATTTCGTGTATTCGGCTTCGGTAAGACCAGTTCGGACAGCAACTTTTCGAACATCATGCAAGAGGGCCGCTCGAACGGAGCAGCGTTCCCATGTCCGCAAGGCGCTGCTGGATGGACCCAGGGCGACGTGCACCGCATGTGCCTAAAGGGTGCCGACGGAACCGGTGTGAGAAGCGGCGACTCCGGCGGTCCCGCATACTGGTTTGATGCACTCGGCAAGCGGCATCTAGTCGCGATCTTTCAAGGCCTCGAATCGTTCCACAATGGCGGACGCTACGAGGCTTTGTGGTACAGCGGAGGCCGCTCGGCCAGCGGCGCACGCCGAGGCGACACCGCCGCATGGATCGACAACCATCTCGGAGCTAGAGCCGAATACGGTCCGGTAGCGATCCCGGTCGCTGACTTCGACGGCGACCGCCGACAAGATATTGTTCGTCGTGACGGTATTTGGTATATCGGCCGCGACGGTAATCGACGCCAACTCGCCACAGCGCAAGAACTCGGCCAAGTGAGGATCGGGAACTTCGACGACGACCGAGCCGACGAATTGTTCTGGAGCCGCAACGGGCAGTGGACTATCGAGAACTTGGACGGCTCCACCAAGGTCATCAACCAAATGAATATCAGCGCCTCGAAGCTAAGGTTCGCTGATCTCAATGGAGACAAGATTACCGATGTTCTGTATCGGGATAACGCCAAGAAAAGGCTCTTCGTTTCATGGAGCGGCACCACAACCTGGCAGCCGCTGCGTAAGGCTCTCGGGAAACCGAAGCTCTCGAAACTGCGAGCCGTAGCGTTAGGCGGAGACGGAGTCGACGACATCTTTAAGAGTCTTCGCGCAACGGGAATCGCCCGAGTGTCTCATGGCGGAGGAGGCCGCTTCGCCAGGGACCGCTTGGTCGACTGCGGCAAGACCCGTCGTCTACTCGACTTTCACGGCACCGGTTTCATAGCCTCAGTACAGCTGCACTGCTAATTGGCGTTCCCCGGTCACGCAGGCCGTGGGGCTCGGGCTGCGGGCTGGCGCCCTCCGCCTTACAGTTTTGTTCGGCTTCGGCGCTTCGCGTTGTTTCTGGCGTTCCCCGGTCACGCAGGCCGTGGGGCTCGGGCTGCGGGCTGGCGCCCTTACAGCGATTCTGATGCCCGAATCCCTGCCGGTGCGCTGCGGCGGTCTCCGTGGCCGGAACGGCCTGCACGGAGTGCGGTAATCAGGTCCCGCCCACATGATTGGTTCGTCCAAGTCGGTAGTCGGCGCGGTCACGTTTAACACCAGAGTTTGCGCCCCTGGCGCGCATGTGCAGGCGCGGAGACCCGACGCGGCGCTGAGCGCCGCCAGGCACAAGTTCACAGCCAGGTCGACAAGTAGTGCCCAAACCCTGCCGGCGCGCTGCGGGGAACGCCAGCAAGGCCTGCGTGGCCGGGGAACGCCTGCAAGTAGGGCCTGCGTGGCCGGAACGGCTTGTACTGAGTGCGGTGGTAGTTTCTCTCGCAGCATGAGCGAACCTTTCTTTACCGACGTCACCGCACCGATCGCGTTTGAGGGCCCCGACAGCGACAACCCGCTGGCCTTTCGATGGTACGACCGCGACCGCACGGTCATGGGCAAGTCGATGGCCGATCAGCTACGTTTTGCCGTTTGCTACTGGCACTCATTCTGCTGGCCAGGGTCAGATATTTTCGGCGCCGGTACCTTCGACCGACCATGGCTCGATGTTGGCGGTGACCCAATGGCTCAAGCGGTCCACAAGATGGACGTCGCCTTTGAGTTCTTTGAAAAACTCGGAGCTCCGTTCTTTTGCTTCCACGACCGAGACATGGCTCCCGAGGGAGCGACCTTCGCCGAGAGCTGCTCCAATCTCGACACAATGGTCGACGCCGCCGAAGGTCACATGGAACGAACCGGGGTGAAGCTTCTCTGGGGCACTGCACAGCTATTCTTCCAACCCCGCTTTGCCGCTGGTGCGGCTACCAATCCGGACCCTGACGTCTTCGCTCACGCAGCGGCGCAGGTAAAGCATTGTCTCGACGTGACCCATCGATTGGGGGGCGCAAACTACGTGCTGTGGGGAGGCCGCGAAGGCTACGAGACCTTGCTAAACACCGATATGGCGCGCGAAGCCGACCAACTCGGTCGCTTCCTGAACATGGTCGTGCAATACAAACACGACATTGGATTTAGTGGCACGATTCTCCTCGAGCCGAAACCTCAAGAACCCACCAAACACCAGTACGACTACGACAGCGCCTCCGTGTACGCCTTCCTGCAACGCTATGGCTTAGCCGACGAGATCAAGGTCAATATCGAGGTCAACCACGCCACGCTGGGCGGGCACGACTTCAACCATGAAGTCGCCTACGCGATCGACAACGGAATCTTTGGCAGCGTCGACGCCAACCGTGGCGACGATCGGCTCGGGTGGGATACCGATCAGTTTCCCAACAGCGTCGACCAGATGAGTATGGCGATGTTCGAGATCCTCAAGGGAGGTGGCTTCACCACCGGAGGATTGAACTTCGACACCAAACTGCGGCGTCAGAGCCTCGACCGCAACGACCTCTTTCACGCACACATCGGAGCCATGGACACGATGGCGAGGTCGCTACTGGTAGCGGCTGCCCTTATCGAGGAGGGTGAGCTCATAGTCAATGTCGCCGAGCGATACTCCGGTTGGGATAGCGACGCCGCACAGAAGATCCTCGCTGGCGAGGTCGGGCTAGCCGATCTCTACCAAGATGTGCTTGCCAACAATACTGACCCAGCGCCAGTCAGTGGCCGTCAAGAGGCCCTAGAGAACTTGGTCAATCGAGCCATCGAACGCACTCGTTAATGGCGAGCAGCGAAGACCAGACTGTCCTAGGGATAGATAGCTCGACTCAGTCGACCAAGGTAGAAGCACGCAGAATCGACTCAGGTGAGGTAGTGGGCGTGGGGCGAGCGTCGCACCCACCCACCCAGCCGCCCCGCAGCGAACAAGATCCCGCCGACTGGTGGTCGGCATTGAAGGATGCTGTTTCTCAACTCGACATCGATCGGGGAGAAGTGGCTGCTGTCTCGGTAGCAGGCCAGCAGCACGGGATGGTCGTGCTCGACGATTCAGCTGAGGTAGTCCGGCCAGCAAAGCTGTGGAACGACACCGAGTCAGCCCCACAAGCGGCTGAATTAGAGGCAGCGTTGGGCTCGCAGACTTGGGCTAGGGCCTGCGGAAGCGTTCCCGTTCCGGCATTCACCATCACCAAAATGGCTTGGCTTCGAGCCAACGAACCGGAGGCGTTTGCCCGCATCTCACAGGTGATGCTGCCACACGATTGGCTGACGTTTCGTCTCTCGGGCAGACACGTCACCGATCGAGGGGATGCGTCGGGCACCGGTTGGTGGTCGCCAGCGGTGGGTGACTATGACGACTCACTACTCGACCTAGTCTCGCTCGACGCGCAATGCCTTCCCGAAGTTCTTGGACCAATCGAGAGCGTTGGCTCACTCACCAGCTTCGCTGCACACGAACTCGGGCTGCCCGAACAGGTCATAGTCGGCCCCGGGTCGGGCGACAATATGGCGGCGGCGCTCGGGCTGGGACTCCGGCCAGCCGACGTCGTGATATCGCTGGGCACGTCGGGCACGATCTATGGCGTTTCCGAAGTTCCAACCTCTGACCCGACTGGAGCGGTGGCTGGTTTTGCTGATGCCACCGGCCGGTTTCTTCCGTTGGTATGCACGCTCAACGCCACCAAGGTCACCGAGTTAGTGAGGTCGCTACTCGGTGTCGAGCACGTCGAATTCGATGAGTTGGCCCTCGCCGAACCGCTAGGCGCCGCTGGAATGACTCTGTTGCCGTATCTTGATGGCGAACGAACTCCGAATCGTCCCGACGCCACTGGAGTACTCGCCGGGCTGCGCAGCAACGCAACGCGCGGCCAGTTGGCCCGAGCCGCGTTCGAAGGCGTTGTACACGCAATGCTTGATGGATTCGATGCACTCACTGCGGCTGGGGTCAAAACCGATGGTCGGCTCCTCCTGGTTGGCGGGGGAGCGAAGTCGGCGGCCTACCGTTCGATCCTCGCCGATCTGAGTGGCCGCCAGGTAACAGTGCCCTTCGAAGACGAGGTGGTAGCCACCGGAGCAGCGGTCCAAGCAGCTGCGATTGCTGCCGGCCGACCGCTCGAGTGGATAAGTGATGCCTGGGGGCTTGGCCGCGGAGAAACTGTCGAACCTTCGCCAGCAGACTCCGAAGTCTTAGCCACCCTGCGAGCCCGCTACCACGAACTACGCGACCAGTTCTAGTCAAGTTTGTCGTTCTGGCGGCGCTAATGCACACAGGGTGTGCAAAATCGCCGCAATTTCGGGAGAGTGAGCAACAGCAGAGCGCCGCTGGAATCTCTAACGGCTCTATGGTGTGACCATGGCTGAGATCTCACAGGACGGACCAGAGCCCAACCCAGAGCGCGAAGCGTGGCAGGCCGAGTTCGACAAGGCGAAGTTGCGAGACGTTGACTTCGTGACGATGTCGGGCGTGCCTGTCGAGGCTGTCTACGGCGATGCTCCGTATCCGGGTCAGTACCCATACACACGTGGGGTCTACCCTTCGATGTACCGGTCGCGCTTATGGACTATGCGGATGTTCGCAGGTTTCGGCACAGCGGAGGACACGAATCTGCGCTTTAAAGAACTGCTCCGCTCCGGTGGCTCAGGGCTTTCCACCGCCTTCGATATGCCAACGCTGATGGGCCGGGACTCCGACGACGATTGGGCGCTGGGCGAGGTCGGAAAGGCAGGGGTCGCGATCGACACCCTGGCCGATATGGAGGATCTCTTCGCCGACATCGACCTGAGCGCGGTTTCAACCTCGATGACCATTAACGGTCCTGCACCGATCGTCATGGCGATGTACATAGCAATGGCCGAAAAGGGTGGGGTTGAACGACCGAAGCTTGCGGGAACAATCCAGGCCGACATCCTCAAGGAGTACCAGGCTCAAAAGGAGTACATCTTTCCGCCGCGACCGTCCATGCGTCTCATCACCGACATGATGTCATTCACGGCGAGCGAGATGCCGAAATGGCACCCGATCTCGATTTCGGGATATCACATCCGAGAGGCGGGCTCGACCGCCGCGCAGGAGCTTGGCTTCACTCTCGGAAATGGCTTTGCCTATGTTGAGGCGGCGATGGCGGCTGGTCTAGACATCGACCAGTTTGCGCCCCGTCTCTCCTTCTTCTTCAATGCACACAACGACTTCTTCGAAGAGATTGGTAAATATCGGGCAGCTCGCCGAATCTGGGCCCGCTGGCTGAAAGAACGCTACGGAGCCAAGACGGAGCGGGCGCTGTTGATGCGGTTCCATACCCAGACAGCGGGAGTGTCCTTGACCGCTCAACAACCGGAGATCAACATTGCGCGGGTAGCGATTCAAGCTTTGGCCGGAGTGTTGGGTGGAACGCAGAGTCTTCATACAGATTCCTTCGATGAGGCCTTGGCGTTGCCCACAGAGAACGCAGCGCGGATAGCGCTTCGCACTCAGCAAATTGTGGCGCATGAAACTGGCGTCACGAATGTTGCCGACCCGCTCGGCGGGTCACACTACGTCGAATGGATGACCGACGAGATGGAGCGTCAGGCGGAGGCGATCTTCGCACATGTGGAGGAGCTTGGAGAAGGTTCGATGCTAGAGGGAGCCTATGTGGGAATCGACAACGGCTATTTCGTGGGCGAGATCGCCGACGCTGCATATCGCTTCGAACGTGAGATCAACAGTGGTCGGCGAATAGTTGTAGGCGTGAACGAATTCACCGACGGGGACGATAACGACAACGAAACGCTCTACATCGGCGCCGAGGTGGAGGAGTATCAGCTGAAACGACTCGCCAACCTGAAGCGAGATCGCGATGATGAGGCGGTGAGGCGGGCCCTCGACGAGATCGTCACTGTGGCCTCCACCCCCGACCAAAACACGATGCCAGCCTTTATCGCTGCCGCGAAGGTGTATGTGACCGAAGGCGAAATTGTTGCAGCACTCGAGGGTGTCTACGGCACCTATGTCGAGACGGCGGTTGTCTGATGTCCAACGATCCTGTCGGGCAGGCACCACTTCGAATCGTGCTCGCCAAACTAGGTCTCGATGGCCATGACCGCGGCTTAAAGGTTGTCGCTCGGATGCTGCGCGACGGCGGATGTGAGGTGATCTATCTCGGCTTGCGACAGACCACCGAGAACGTCATTGCGGCAGTCGAGCAAGAAGATGCCGATGCGATCGGAATATCGATGCTTAATGGCGGGCACTTAGCGCTTTCGAGGAAGATGGTCGATGCTCTCGTCGATGCTGGAATCAACGTCCCGCTGGTGGTTGGCGGCATCGTGCCAGACGAAGACCTGTCGACCCTCGAAGAAATCGGGGTCGCCGCTATCCTCGGTCCGGGCTCGTCCTCTGCCGATTGTGTTGCCGCCGTCCGCAACGCGGTCGAGGAAGTTTCCAAATAGTGCCGGCGGTAGACCTGCGAACGCTCGACCCTTCGGCCGTCTTCGAGCTAGCTCGATCCGGTGACCGGCGCGCGATTGGTCGGCTGTTGTCGTTGGTTGAGAGGGGCGGTGATCCTGCTGCCGAGGTTGCCGAGCTGGCTCATCGGTTGTCCGGATCAGCACATGTTGTGGGTATTACCGGTTCGCCGGGCGCCGGAAAGTCGACCCTGACTGGGCGCCTCGCCTCTGGATTCGCTCTGACAGGCATCTGGGTCGCGGTGCTGGCGATCGATCCCTCATCGCCGGTAACCGGCGGAGCGATTTTGGGTGATCGGATACGTATGGACGAGCACAATTACGGCACCGATACTTTTATTCGTTCGATGGCAACGCGTGGCCAGGGTGGTGGTCTGGCCGTTGCAGTACCAGCGGGTGTGCGGGCTCTCGACGCGGTCGGGTTCGAGTTGATAATCGTCGAGACTGTGGGTGTGGGTCAGATCGAGGTCGATATTGCCGGAACTGCCGACACGACAGTGGTGGTGGTAACACCGGGGTGGGGTGACGCGGTGCAGGCCAATAAGGCTGGCCTGTTAGAGCTCGCGGATGTGCTGGTGGTGAATAAGGCTGATCGAGCTGGCGCTTCAGACTCTCGTCGCGACCTCGAACTAATGCTCGACCTCTCAGATACCGAGCACTGGCGGCCTGAGATTGTTCTGACCGTAGCGACGGAGGGCGGAGGCATCGACAAGCTCGCCTTGGAGATCAGCCGGCACCGTCAGCACCTTGGCACTGGCCCCCTTTTGAGCGAGAGGCGTCGACGCAGGGCGCATTCTGAACTGCGAGTTCGAGCGGTCGAAACCCTCATCGACAAGGTTGACCGATGGCTCGACTCAACAGCCGGACAACAAGCAACCGCAAGCATGGCAAAGAACAAGACCTCACCAAACCAAGCCCTAGAAGCCCTACTAACAACACTCGATTAGAGACGTGTCTGACACCATCTCTAGATTAACGGCTCAAATCAGACAAGCCCAAGACAGCATGGCGCCAAAGTAAAACGAAAGAGCGAGGAGCGAGGGACGAGCGACGGGTCGGGCGCCAGCATCAGCAGCGCGAGTCGAGCCCGCCCAGCGGGCGGATCTCGCCTGCGGGCAACGAGGGACGAGCAACGGGTCAGCGCCTGCTCTAAATAAGGTGGATCTGCAGATCGGCCCGGCCGAGCGCCTTCGCCACCAGGTTGGTCACCATGGCGTCGTCGTCGAAGCCGAGCGGTCGAAGATCATCGTCCTCGTCGCCGATGAGGATGAAGTACTCGGCGGCGCCTCGTAGTAATGCCCGCTGTTCGCTGGAGTATGAGTAGGCATCGCTCATCAACATCTCGAGGATGGCACCTATTCGACGGGCCGTGTCGAGATCTATTTCGGAGTTGGTCTGAGCGAGTTCGCCAATTCTGGCTACGTGAGTGCGTACTCGTAGCCACTCTCCCTTTAAATCCTCGGCAGAGGATTCGGTGCACAGCGCAGTGAATTGAGCGACCTCGCGTGGATGCAGAAGCCCTTCAACAAGAATCTCTGCTTGGCGCATTGTGATCCCCCTCAGCATCTTCTGGCTGGATTGACGAGCGTGAACCTAAGGTTCCCTATGCAATTGATAGCAACTCATAGCGCCGAAAACGTAGTTGGACCGCCTTACCGATGAATGATTCCGGCCGATTGGCAGGAGGTGAGCGTTCTCGAAGATCGGCAAGCCCACCTGAGGTGGCTTTCGCAACGAAGGCTGAGTCGCGTACGGACCTTCGCCGTGCCGTTTGCGGTTCGGGTCCTGACGAGTCGATTCATCGGGCCAGCGGTGGTTGGCGCAGTGTTGGTTGAATCGGGCCTCTATTTCGCCGTCGGCCATGACGGTGGAGCACAAATTCTAGGGCCCGCGCTCTTGGCCTCCGGCCTTGTCGGCGCTATCGCTGTTTGGGCCTTGGTGATCTTCGACCAGCAACAAACCGACCGTGAGACTCAGCTTCGACTGGCGGTGGGCGAGCCGATGTCGGATCGTTCCTTCGAGCGAATCGATCTAACGGCATGCGTACTAACGGGCTGGACCGCCACCGACGCCTCGTTTCGCAACGCCCGCCTCATGGGTGTTGACCTCTCAGGTGCCCAACTACAGAGCTCCAACTTTTCGGGGGCAATGGCTGGCTATGCCAACTTCTCGGAGTCCGACCTGACGATGGTCCAGGCCGATCATGCAGAGTTCTCTATGGCCTCGTTCGCCAGCGCCGACATGCGGTCGGGCCAGTTCACTTTTGCCGATCTAAGAAACGCTGACCTTTCGGGAGCCGATCTTCGCAACGCCGACTTCAGCGGAGCCGACCTTCGCGGTGCAGACATACGTGGTGCCAAGACGATGGGAACTCGCTTTGATGGTGCAATCTCCTCTGCCGAGACCCGTTGGCCGACCTCGTTTCGGGCCGAAACGACTAGAGAGCAGCGCGGCCTCGATGAGCTGGGCAGCGCGGACGGGTATCTGGCAGCGATCGATCTGCGGTCACATCGGTTGGCGCTCGGTGCGATCGCGGCGGTGTTTGTTGTAGTTGCCGCAGTCTCAGCGGGCAAGGTCCTTGGCGGTGAAAGCGAATCACCCGCGACCAAGGTCTTGAGCGAGACCCAGACCCAGATTGCATATCGGGTTACCGGAAGCGTTGCGATCGCGAAGGTCCAGCTCACCAACGAGCACAACGGAACCGAAGAGTCTGAGGTAATAACTCCATTCCAGCGGCTTCTTGAAGTTCCAACTGGATACGAGTTGAGACTGGTGGTCGAGGCTCGCGGAACTGGCGATGTCAGCTGCTCGATTGAAGACTCGAGTGGTGTCTTGAGCGAAGCCACGGTGATTGGCCCGGGAAGTCGTGCGGTGTGCGAGGCCATCAGCGGATAGCGGTGCCGGACGGTTTAGACAGTTAGTACATGAGTCGCAACCCATACAGATCAGCCGTGATTCTCGGGTTTGGGTTACTCGGCGCCTGCACCGGATCTTCAGCCACTTCGCTGGTGCAGATTCAAGTCGACGAGGTAGTCGTAGTTCGTGTAATCGACGGAGACTCGCTCAAGGTCGAAATCGCTGGAAAGGCTGACGACCTTCGCCTTGTCGGAGTCAACGCCCCCGAGCTAGATGAATGCGGCGGAGAGATCGCCAAGATTGCTCTGGCGGAGCTTGTCGCGGATGGATCAGACATTGAATTAGTGCTCGATCCTGAGAACGAACGCGACCGTTTTGGGCGACTACTGGGCGAGTTGACGGCCTCTGGCGCGCCAGTTGGTGCCCGTTTGGTCGAGCTGGGTGTGGCCGTTCCGCTGGGCGGGTCGAGTGCTGTATTGCATCCCGAAGCGTTAGCGGCCTCGAAACAAGGAATCGGTATCTGGGGTCAGACCTGGTGCGAGGGAGCTCAGATCGGGCTTGTGATCGCGTCGTTTGTGCCCGATCCAGCAGGAGCCGACGACGAAGACGGGGCGGGTGAGTTTATCGAACTGAGCGGCAGCGGACCCGAGCCACTGTCCCTCGCCGGATGGGGGCTTCGAGACGAGTCGAGCAGCAACCGCTTTGTTTTCGATGGTGGCGTACTCGGGCCAGGGCAGACGATCCGGATCTACTCCACCTGCGGAAACGACACAGGCGATACCCGCTATTGGTGCTCGCCGACTTCGGTCTGGTCGAACAGCGGTGACACGGCGTTTCTTATCGACCCGGCGGGCAACGTCGCCGGCTTTCGGTTCTCGCCCTAGGTGCCTGGGTCAAACACTCAGAGCGCTCCGATCAACAGCCATTTTCGACAAGCTGCCGAAGACACTTGTATTCCCGACCAGACTCCTCTGGTTGTCACGCATCACGGGTGCTCGATATGTCAGAGTGGAACGGTTCGAGTTATTTATCAAGGAGTCATGAGTGGCCGTTAATCCGTTGAACACCGGCGACCTCGGAGGCGAGATGTACAACCTTGCGATGTCGCCAGAGGCGAGGCCCCTGCTCGATCAGGTGAAACGCTTTATCTCCGAACAGGTCGAGCCAATTCAAGAGGAGTTCTTTGCCCTCGGCGAAGGACGTCCAGATCGATGGTCACATGCCCCTGGACAACTCGAACTGCTCGATGGAGCCAAAGCTAAGGC
>CBERPN010000135.1:0-11249 GCA_965524675.1 uncultured bacterium | reverse complement strand
GGCTGTCGGACTGTTATTGTACCTCCTAATCGAGATCGAACTCAACTGGTGGTTCGCCTACTTCGTTGCCATCGCGGTTGGTGCCTTCACCGCAATGGTCATCGAACTCACCATCGTTCGACGGTTGTTCAAAGCACCGCGGCTAGTGCTACTGATTGCCACAATCGGTGCAGCTCAACTACTTACCGCTATCAAAATCAATCTGCCCGCTGTCACCTCGCCAGGGCCAATTCCCTTGCCCTTCGATAGAAGGTTTCAGCCCACCGACCAGCTTCGAATCTTGCCACGCGAATACTTGGTGATGATCGTGGTTCCGATTCTCATCTTGGCACTGGCTTGGTTCCTGAACCGCACCCGTCTGGGGCTGGCGGTAAGGGCAACCGCATCGAATGCCGACACCGCTCGGATCTACGGCACAAGCCCAAAGACCACCTCGACCATCGTCTGGACAATCGGTGGTGCGCTGGCCGCAGCAACAGCGGTCTTGTTCGCTCCCTACACAATCAGCAACGCCGCGGCCGCTGGCACAACCGCGTTGGGAGCCCCATTGCTGCTCCGTGCTGTGACCGTCGGACTAATCGCACGGATGCAGTCGCTGCCAATGGTGCTGGTGGGTGGCGTGGCCGTGGGGCTCGTCGAGCAACTCGTGGCCACGAACTCCAGCCGCAGAACCGTCGATGTCTACCTATTCGTCGCGGTGCTAGTCGTGGTGCTTTTTGTGAAGCGGAGACGTGACGACGACGCGGCTTGGTCGCTGTCGCCTCACCTAAAGCCTGTCCCCGACCGGCTGCAAAGGATCTGGTGGATTCGCCGACTTAACGCAATTGGCTTCACACTGCTGTTCGGCTTCTTTGTCGTGTTCGGCCTGGTGGTCGATAGCAGCTCGCGACTGTTCACCTGGACCGGGATCATCATCGTGGCAATCGTTGGGGTTTCGCTCTCGCTGCTTACGGGCTGGGCTGGTCAACTATCGCTGGGACAGTTCGCCTTTGTGGGCCTTGGCGCAATGTCGATGATCACGCTCACCCAAGGCAACGAGCTGCCCTTTGTCGAGTATGGGTTCACCATGGCTTGGGGCCTGGCGCTGGTGTTTTCGATTGGCGTTGGCATCGTGTTTGCTCTCATCATTGGCATCCCGGCTTTGCGCGTCAAAGGGCTTTTCTTAGCGGTGGCGACTCTGGCATTCGCTGTGGCTGCATCAAACTGGCTACTGGTTCGCGACGTGTTTACCGGCGGCACCGCTACCACCCGCCCGGTTGCCAAACCGGTGATCGGGCCGATCGACTTCGGCGAGTCGCGCAAGGCATACTTCTTCTTTTGTCTCGCCGCGCTCGCGTTGGTAGCGATGATGGTCGCAAGAATTCGTCGAACCGGAATTGGGCGGATCCTCATAGCGGTGCGCGAGAACGAAGAAGCGGCCGCCGCCGCTACGGTCAACCCGGCGCGAGCCAAGCTGATCGCATTCGCGCTATCGGGTGGTATCGCGGCGCTCGCTGGTGCTTTGTTCATCACGTTGCACTCTGCGATTCAACCGGCCACGTCGTTCAACCCCGATCAGTCGATTCGAATCGTCGCCATTGCCATTATCGGCGGCCTCGGTTCGGTTGCGGGACCAATACTCGGGGCACTGTGGGTTCAGGGCTTTCCGTCGTTTTGGGGGTCGACCCCACCTGACCTCGTGGTGTTACTCACCAGCAGTGTGGGTCTGCTCCTGCTGCTGATGTACTTTCCGGGCGGCTTGCAACAGCTCGTCTATTCGGCTCGTGACGGCATCATCGCTTGGGCCGATCGGCGCCTTGGTGAACCAGAACCGGTCGAATACCGAGTCGTAACCGAGCTTCCTAGCGGAACCCGCGAGCATTCTCAGTTGAAACCCGGCCAACCAGCGCTCGACGTCCGAAAAGTTAGCGTGAGCTTCGGTGGAAATCGGGCTGTAAACGATGTGAGCTTGCGGGTCATGCCCAACGAACTCGTCGGACTGATCGGCACCAACGGCGCGGGGAAATCCACATTGCTAAACGCAGTGAGCGGCTTCGTATCGTCCAGCGGCGAAATTGAGGTGCTCGGCCAGGAGCTAAACCGATTGTCAGCCCATGCTCGACACGGCCTCGGATTAGGGCGCGGTTTCCAAGCAGCCAAGCTCTATCCCGACCTCACCGTTCGAGAAACGCTCATGGTTGCTCTCGAAGCGCGCGAGACCTCGAAACTGATCCCCTCGCTCATCGGTCTGCCGTCATCGCGGCACTCCGAGCGCCAGAAACGCAGCGACGCCGAGGAGATCATCGACTTTCTGGGCCTCGGAAGCTTTGCCGATAGCTACGTAGCAGCTCTAAGCACGGGAACTCGGCGTATTGTCGAACTCGGTGGCCTACTCGCCGTCGATGCCCAAGTGTTGCTACTCGACGAACCCACCGGAGGCGTGGCCCAAAAAGAGACCGAGGCCTTTGGGCCGCTGATCAAGCGAATCCAACGCGAGCTCGAAGCAGCGGTCGTGGTTATCGAACACGACATGGCGTTAGTGATGAGCATCAGCGACCGGGTCTACTGCCTCGAAGCGGGTGAGGTAATCGCCGAGGGGTCGCCAGACGAGGTACGCAACGACCCGCTGGTTATCGCCAGTTACTTGGGTACCGACAACCGTTCTAACATCTAGCGATGACCCCTGAAGAGTTCCGCAGTGCGGGCCACGAACTAATCGATTGGATCGCCGATTTGCGCGAGAACGTGGCTGACATGCCTGTTCTAGCTCAGGTATCCCCAGGCGAGGTACGCAGCAAGTTCTCGATCGAACCGCCGGCTGAAACCGTCAGCTTCGAGTCACTGCTGACCGAGGTGGAGGCGAAGGTGCTTCCGGGAATCACCCAGATGCAGCATCCGATGAACTACGGCTGGTTTCCCGCCAACGCCAGCCTCGCGTCGGTACTCGGCGACATTGCATCCTCCGGCATTAGTTCTATCGGGATCTCGTGGGAGAGCAGCCCCGCCCTCACCGAGGTGGAGGAGGTTGTGTGCAACTGGATGCGACAGTTGGTGGGACTATCCGACAGTTGGCGCGGCACGATCCAAGACACTGCATCCAGCGCTTGTTTGGTGGCTCTGCTCGTCGCTCGCGAACGGGCCTGCGACTTGGCGCAGAATCGCGGCGGAACCCAATCGCTCGAGTCTCCGCTTGTGGTCTACTCAACCCCTCAGGCACATTCGTCGGTGGCAAAGGCCGCGTTGTTGGCAGGCTTTGGTTGGGACAACATCCACATGGTCGACGTCGACCCCAACAGCTACGCCATGAAGGCTGATTCACTCGCCGAAGCAATGGTGGCCGACGTGGCAGCCGGCAAGATTCCAGCGGCTGTAGTTGCCGCGGTTGGAACCACCGGAACCACAGCGATGGACCCGGTCGCCGACATCGTTACCGTCGCTAGTCGGCACAATGTCTTTGTTCATGTCGATGCCGCGATGGCGGGCACGGCCATGCTGCTACCTGAATGCCGACACCTTTGGGAGGGTGTCGAGGGCGCCGACTCGATCTCGTGGAATCCCCATAAATGGATGGGCACAATCCTCGATACTTCGCTGTTCTACGTTCGTGACGTCGCCCTGCTCGAACGGGTTATGTCGACCAACCCGAGCTACCTACAGTCGACCGCCGACGGCGCCGTCACCCAGTACCGCGACTGGGGTATTCCGCTCGGGCGGCGCTTCCGGGCACTCAAGCTGTTGTTCCATCTGCGGCTCGACGGTATCGAATCTGTTCGCGAGCGGGTCCGCGGCGACCTAGCGAACGCCAAATGGCTAGAAGCCCAAGTTCGACACGCCGACCAGTGGCAACTTTGTGCGCCAGTCGACTTGCAGACTGTGTGTGTAAGACACGTTCCCGGCGGGCTCGCCGACGAAGCACTCGACGAGCACACACTTGGCTGGGTACGACACATCAACGACTCCGGCGCGGCGTTCTTAACGCCTTCGATCCTCGACGGCCGTTGGATGGCGCGGGTATCGATCGGCGTCATGTCAACCGAACGCTCACACGTAGAGCAACTATGGGAACTAATGACCGAGGCCGCCAATAACCACCGTTCTGCCACCTAAAACTGCCCCTCTGGGGGCGTTTTTGGGTGGCAGAAGGCTATTTGAGGGCTTGGTCTAGGTCGGCGTAGAGGTCTTCTACCGATTCGAGGCCTATCGAAAGTCGCACCATTGCGTCGCCAATCCCCACCGCTTGGCGAGCCTCGGCTGGCAGGCGCCGGTGGGTAGTGGTTGCGGGGTGTGTCACCAAGCTTTTTGAATCGCCAACGTTGTTAGAGATGTCGAACAGGCGTAGCGAGTCACAGAACCCGAAGGCCTTTTCCTTGGTTGCTAGATCGATTGTGAGAATGGTTCCGCCGCCACTCATCTGTCGTTTCGCTAGATCGAACTGTGGGTGAGAAACCAAGCTCGGATAGCGAACAACAGCGACCCTGTTATCCGCGTCCAGACGCGCGGCGAGCGTTTCGGCTGCGAGCGTCGAAGCATCGACCCGCAAACGAATGGTCTCAAGCCCCTTAGCCAACACCCAGGCATTGAACGGACTAAGACTCGGCCCGGTGTGACGGGTGAAGGGAACCACTGTCTCGGAAACATACTTCTCGCTACCGAGTATCGCGCCCCCAAGGGTTCTGCCCTGGCCATCGATGTGTTTGGTGGCGGAGTACACCACTATGTCGGCACCGAGCTCGAGTGGCTTCTGCAAGACCGGACTTGCAAAGACGTTGTCGACCACTACGACCGCTCCAGCCGCATGCGCCAACTCCGATACCGCTACTAGATCGATAATTTCCAAACCAGGATTAGAAGGCGTCTCTAGAAAGACCGCCTTCGCGCCACCGGCGAGCGCCTGTTCCCATTCATTAAGCGAGGTGCCATCGACGAGGGCGGTTTCTACACCCAAGCGCGGAAGGATCTCGGCGAGGATCACGTGACATGAGCCGAACAGTGCGCGCGACCCGACAACCCGATCGCCAGCGCTCACCAAACTTGCTAGCGATGCAAAAACAGCCGCCATTCCGCTGGCGGTCGCGAGACACGCCTCGGCCCCTTCGAGCAACCGAAGACGCTCCTCGAACATCGTGACCGTTGGATTTCCATACCTGGAGTAGATGTAACGATCGTGTTCACCTGCGAACGCGGCCTCGGCTTCAGCAGCCGAACTGTAGACATAGCCCGACGTGAGATAAAGCGCCTCCGCCGTCTCGTCGAACTGTGAACGATTCAGCCCGCCGCGAACCAGATTCGTCGCCTCACCAAACGTCAGCTCTGCTTCCCCACCCCCAGTCAGCTCTGCTTCCCCACCCCCAGTCAGCTCTGCTTCCATGGCAAGTAGTCCTTCCAACCCTCGTGGCGGTGGCCGTTTTGATCCAAGTCGCCTTCGAACCCGGCTGCCACGCTGTACGTGCAGGTATGCCCCGCTTCCTTCAATGCCTTCGCGGCGCTGAGCGATCGCACGCCAGACCTACAGAGCAGCAACACTGGCTGATCGAGATCGAGTCCCTCGGACGCTTCTGTCACAAAGTCGGGGTTGACAGCGCCATCTCGGAAACAAGTCCACTCGACCAAGCGGACCGTCTTCGAAATCGAGCTGAGTTCTGGAACGCCGACATACTTCCATTCCGCCACCGTACGGACATCGACCAATGTTGCATCAGGGTTGTGGTCGAGCAGTTCCCACGCTTGGTCCAGAGCCAATTCTTCAATCCCCAAATCGTTCCTCATGATCACCCTCCACCACTTCGCCTATAGACGACCTGTCTGGTCAGGATTAGGCTACAGCTCACGATCAGCTATGCACAGGGATTTGCAGCACCGCAAGCCACAGAAAGACACAGAAAGGCAAGGACACGAACATGGCGACAAATCGCTTGCGCTACCGACTCATTACCGGTCCCGACACTCAGGAGTTCTGCGAACGGGTGTCCCAAGCACTCGACGACGGATACTCGCTATACGGATCGCCTGCTATCACCTACGACAGTGAGGGCACCACACCCATCGTCGCCCAAGCCGTCATCCTTGCCGGCGAGTAGCTGTCGTTGAATTACCGGTGGTCCTAGACCGTTCGTTGTAGGGTGCTCGGATGCCTAAATGGACTCCCGAAACCTGGTTGATCGACGGCGGACGAAGCAAGCTACCGGGCGCCCCGCTCAACGTACCGCCGGTCCTCGCATCAAACTTCTTCTTCCCCACCGATGGGTCGTACAGCCGTAGCCACGGAACTCCCACCACCCACGCTCTCGAAGAACTCATCGGCGGTCTCGAAGGTGGCAAGGCTCTGGTATTCGGTTCGGGCATGGCAGCAGCGTCATCAGTGCTCGGCCGCCTACCGTTCCAATCTCAAATAGCGGTCCCATCCGATCTGTACCACGGCGTCGAAGGGCTCGTGGTAGAGGGCGAACAACAGGGTCGTTGGACCGTCCGCCGCCTCGATCAGTCCGACACTGCTGCTTGGCTCGAGGCGGTTCAAGCCTGCGATCTGGTTTGGCTGGAATCTCCCGAGAATCCGCTACTCACCATCGCCGACCTACCCACCATCTGCGCGGCGCCGCGCCGCGCCGGCACGATCGTGGCCGTCGACTCCACCTTTGCTACACCGCTCAACCAAAAGCCTCTCGATTACGGGGCCGACGTTGTAATGCATTCGGCAACCAAATTCATCGGTGGCCATTCCGACCTACTCGCGGGCGCTCTAATCGTGCGCGACGATGCGCTGCACGAAGAGTTGTGCGACCGCCGACTGCGTTACGGCGCCAGTATCGGGGCGATGGAAGCATTCCTCACGATTCGCGGAGCGCGCACGATGGCGCTGCGCCTCGAGCGATCACAGAGCAATGCCATGGAAATTGCGCAGCGCCTAGAATCACATAGCGAGATCAGCCGGGTTCGCTATCCTGGCCTGCTGAGCCACCCAACCCACGAAGTTGCGAAAAGCTTCATGACCGGGTTCGGCGCGATACTCTCGTTCGAAACCAGCGGCGACAGCGATAGGGCCACCAGGGTTTGCGAAAGAGTCGAACTAATCAACTACGCAACCAGCCTCGGTGGGGTGGAGTCGACCATGGAACGGCGTGCCGCAACCCCTGGTCAGGAGCGCATTCCGCCAACACTCATCCGGTTCAGCGTGGGTTGTGAAAACGTCGAAGACTTGTGGAGCGACCTAAGCCAAGCCCTCGTCTAGCGACAGCTTCTCCTCTGCAAGCTTTCGCAGCTTGTACTTCTGAATCTTTCCGGTAACCGTCATCGGAAACTCCTTGACCGAGATCACGTACCGCGGAATCTTGAAGTGAGCGATCTTGCCTTCGCAATACTCGCGAACCGACTCAAGGGTTACCTCCGCATCGGGTTTGGTTCGTACGAAAGCGCAGATTTCTTCGCCGTACTTTTCATCGGGCACGCCAACAACCTGTACGTCGACCACATCGGGATGGGTGTAGAGAAACTCCTCAACCTCTTTCGGAGCTACATTCTCGCCACCACGAATGATCAAGTCCTTTATGCGTCCGGTGATATCGACGTAGCCTTCGTGGCTCATCGTGGCCAGATCACCGGTGTGCATCCAGCCCTCGCCATCGATCGCAGCGGCTGTCTTGTCGGGTTCGTTCCAGTAGCCCTTCATAACCGAGTAGCCCCTGGTCTGGAACTCACCCTCGGACCCTCGGATCACGAGTTCGCCCGTCTCGGGGTTGGCCACGCGAATCTCGACGTGAGGGTGGACCCGCCCCACACTCGACACCCTCACTTCGATTGAATCGTCAGCGCCGGTCTGGGTTGAGACCGGAGAGGTTTCGGTCATGCCGTAAGCAATCGTTACCTCGTCCATATTCATGCGATCGATCACCTGCTTCATAACCTCGACTGGGCAGGGCGACCCGGCCATGATGCCGGTACGCAGCGATGAAAGGTCGTAGTCATCGAAGCCCGGCTCGCCCAACTCGGCGATGAACATCGTGGGTACCCCGTAGAGGCTGGTGCACTTCTCTTCTTGCACCGTTTCGAGAACCGACACGGGGTCAAAGGCGTCGTTGGGCACCACCATTGTTGCGCCGTGGCTGGTCGAGCCGAGGTTGCCCATCACCATGCCAAAGCAATGGTAGAACGGCACCGGAATGCAAACTCGATCCTCGTAGGTGTAGCCACACGATTCGCCAACGAAGAAGCCGTTGTTGAGAATCCCGCGGTGGGTGAGCGTGGCACCTTTGGGAAGCCCCGTAGTACCCGACGTGTACTGGATGTTTATGGCATCGCGGTGGTCGAGACCCTCGGATCGTTCGCGAACCTGTTCGCTAGTGACCTCGTCAGCTCGGCTCAACAAGTCCGACCAGCTATCGGTTTCGAAGAAAACCGCGTCCTCCACACTTGCGCACTCGTCAGCGACCTCAGCAAACATCGCCTCGTAGTCGCTGGTCTTGAAACTAGATGCCGCCGCTAAGAGCCGAGCACCAGATTGATTTAGCGCATAGCTGAGCTCGGTGGTTCGGTAGGCCGGGTTGAGGCACACCATGATGGCCCCGATTCGGGCGGTGGCGTATTGAACCAGAACCCATTCGTAGCAATTGGGTGCCCACAGCCCGACACGGTCGCCAACGTCGATTCCCAGTGCCATAAGTGCACGAGCGAGTTGATCGACCTTCTTGTCGAGTTCGCGGTACGTCCAACGAATCGACTGATGGCGAACCACCAGCGCCTCGCGGTCGGGATACTTGGAGACAGTGCGCCGAAAGTTGGCGTCGATTGTCTCTTTGAGCAGCGCAACGTTGGTTGACCCGGCATCGTAAGAATCCATCTCTCTATGCTGTCAGATTTACCCCAACTGAGTAGCGCCACTACGTTGACAGCTATGCCTACAGAACTCCTAGCGGGAAAGGTTGCTCTAGTTTCGGGAGTTGGACCCGGGTTGGGGCGCGACATCGCGTTGGCCTTGGCCAACGCTGGCGCCGATCTTGTGCTGGCAGCGCGATCACGTGCTCGACTCGACGAAATCGCGGTGGAGATCGAGGCACTGGGTCGTCGGGCCATTGTCGTTCCGACCGATATCACCGACATTGGCGCTTGCGAGCGGCTCATCCAAGCCATCGGTGACACGTTCGGAGCGTTACACATCTTGGTGAATAATGCCTTTCAACAGCCGCCGATCGGCACCATTGAAGCCGCCTCCGAACAGGATTTCCGAGCTGGCTTCGAAGTCAACTTCTTCGGTCACGCATGGCTAACCAAAGCGGCCACTCCCCTGCTCCGGACGTCAGCGCCGGCGTCGATCGTATTCATCAACACCATGTCGACCCGGCGAACCCGCCCTAATTTCGGTATCTACACCGCATCAAAGATGGCGCTTCTCGGCATGGCAAAGGTCTTAGCTACAGAGCTGGGCAAGGACAGCATTCGGGTCAACTCGGTACACCCTGGCTACATCTGGGGCGACTCAGTGCAGGACTACCTCCAACAGCGCGCCCAGGCCGAGGACCGCACGTTTGACGAGATCTATGACGAGGTCGCAGGTGAAACTCCTCTACATCACCTTCCGGGATCGGACGAGATCGCCCAATCGGTCGTCTTCCTGGCGTCGGAGAAAATGTCTAGCGCGATAACCGGCGAGTCGATCGACGTGAATGCCGGACATTTCATCCGTTAGCTCGATACAGGAGATCAGAACGTGATCGATTATGGAAAGCCGCTCGAGGGGACGACCGCTCTAGTAACAGGCGCGGGCAGCGGAATTGGTAGTGGCGGCGCGCTATCGTTCGCCGCACTCGGCGCCAACGTGATGGTGGCCGACATCGACCTAGAGAGTGCGCACGAAACCGCGACCAGGATTAAGGCGATGGGTGGGACAGCCGCAGTAGCCGTCTGTGATGTCACCAGCGAAATCCAAGTCACGGCCATGATTGCGGCCACCATCAGCGCCTTCGGGTCGCTCGACTCGGCGTTCAACAATGCGGGCAACGCGATGGCGCAGTTCCGTATCCATGAACTCCCCGTCGAAGAGTGGGAACAGTCGCTACGGATCAATCTCACGAGCACATTCCTCTGTGTGAAGCATGAGCTAGCCCACATGCTCGTCAACGGGGGTGGCTGCATAGTCAACACGGCATCGGGAGCGGCGAAGCTGCCAGCGCCCGGTCGAGCGCCATACAGCGCCGCTAAACGTGGGGTGGTCGCGCTAACGGCACACGTCGCAGCCGACTACGCGAGCGAGGGAATACGGTCGAATGCTGTGTTGCCCGGCCTCATTGACACCCCCGGTGTGCGCGCCAACTACCCCGACGGAAGTCTCGAGCAAATTGCACAACAACTACCCGGCGGCCAACTTGGTCAACCGAGCGACATCGGCGACGTCGCTGCCTGGTTATGCACAGACGCCGCACGCCATATCAACGGACAAGCACTAGTCGTCGACGGCGGCGGCATCCTCGCGTAGTTCCCGCTCGCGACGCCAATCCTCCGCCCCCGCCCAATCATCGACATGACCACTCCTATCAGATGTCTCGTGTTCATCACCGGGACTCGCCTTAGTGGTCAAAGCCGCAGCGGTTACTGAGGACCCGTAGTGGAATAGGTAGAGAGCAACCCCGGCAAGCATGCAACCGACAAGCCCCGAGATCACACCCCACTTGATTCCGTTGACGACGACGCTTGTAGCGTTGTCCGCAGGAGTGACGAAGTCTAGGTATCCGGTCGACTCAGAGCGCGATGCGTTCTCGGTGCCATGCTCGAATCCAAAGGCACCAAAGACAGTTCCGGTAGCAAAAACCATCGCTACGTGCCCAAACCGACGTTGGCGCCTCCTCGACCGGCTCACCAACTGGCGCAGAATCGTGCACTACAACAGTGTCGACCCATCCGAATCAATCCTTGAGTGTCAACGGGTACAGGCATCGAACAAGCGTTGCTTGAACCGCTGCTCGTCGACCTTCCAAATCACTCGACAGTTCGGCTCGGGTGCGCAGGCTCGCCGGTCGAGCAGCACCGCTCCGCGGGTTGGCTCGTCGAGGCCAACCACCATTGCGTGATCGCTCGCCTCGGTTACCAGCGTGTCGTCGATTGCCACCGCCATCGCGACCGGGTCGGGTAGGTCGTAGCCGTCGAGTCCGCTGACCTCACGGCAGTAGTGGTCGACGACGGTGTTGATGTTCACCACGAACTCTCCGAGTCGTCCGAGTTCCAGCAATCGTGCTGTTTCGGCTGGGCGAATCACTGTGTAGAGGCGTGAGATATTCCAGCCGATC
>CBERPN010000134.1:0-11353 GCA_965524675.1 uncultured bacterium | reverse complement strand
AGGAGCGAGTAACGAGCGACGGGTCAGGCGCCAGCATCAGCAGCGCGCATCGAGGCCCGCTCAACGTGGTTAGCGAGCGAAGCGAACGGCGATTGCGCCTGCGCAGGTTACAGCGCGGGGGTGCCTGGATAGGGGACTGGGTCGCCTTGGGCGGGGATTGTTGGGCGTTGCCACTTTGTGAGTGTGGCGAGCATTTCGGCGAGTGGTCGCCAGGTTTCTGGGTCCCAGCCTTCGGCCGAACCTAAGAGTGAGCCGTCCTGTTTGATTACTACGAGAGCTGGAAGTGTGTCTAGGGCCAGGCTCTTGATCATCGTGCGGTCGGGGTCGGTAAAGGTCAGATAGTCGTCTGCCAGGGGTCCGAGGAACTCGCGTGTTCCGGGCTCATCGGCGGCGACAAGCCAGGCGACTCGGTTGTCAGCCCCGCTGAAGTGATGAAAGATTCGCTCGATCGTGTCGAGCAACCAACCACTCTCATGGGTGTAGGGGTCGATCGCCGCCAGCACTAACGGAAAGGTGGTTAGCCAGTCCGAGAGCGGACGAGCGTCGCCGGTGAGAGGGTTCAGATCTGTTTCGAGAGAAGGGGCTGTGGCCACGACATGCAAAGGTAACCGAACTGGAACAGGATCGGTGTCACCGGATTTCGAAAATGTCTCAGGTCGACCGTAGGGGCGTAGCCAGAACTTGTTCGGTACTGTCGTTGGTTGTGCATCCAATGGAACGTCTGCGCTACATCGCACGCTCTCGCGCGGTTGGCCAACAACTGTTGGTCGAAGAGGCAGCGACGGCGTTGGCTTCGCTTGCTGATGACCACAATCAGCTGGTGATGGCATGTCGACAGATGATTAGTCACCATTCGACCTCGGGCGCCATAGTGGCGCTGGCAGCGCGTCTGCTCACCGCATCCGATCCGCGCCAAGAGGCATGGGAGGTAGTCGAGGAGGTCCGCTCCGACAGGAGCACAGAACACTTGGTTTATTCATTGGCGTCGCAGACGACCATCTTCGTCTCACGCTGGTCCGAACACATCGACGTAGTTCTTGCGGATCGACCCGACGTAAGTCTTGTCGCTTCAATAGAGGATTCAGCGGTAGTGCTGATCGAGGCTGATGCCGCAAGTCCCGTTCAGCTTCTGGTCGATTCGAGCAACGCACCGTTGCTAGCCGAGGCGAAGGACCATGGCGCTCAACTCTGGGCGGTGGCAGCATACGGATCGATTCTTCCGGCGTCGCTCTTTGCTGCGGTGGTAGTTCGGGCGGGCCGTGGATCGGTGGTGTTGGAGATCGCCGACGTCGATCGGGTGGTTTGCAATGATGGGGCTTTGAGTCGCGGGCTGTTATTGAAATCGACGTGTCCATACGCTGCAGAACTGGCCTAAGCGCTCAAGGTCGACCGGTACGGGGCTGCTACCGGTTACGGTTTGATCATGGTGGTGCTGAGGCGCATCTTGGTTTCGGTCGGGCTAGTCATTGCTGTACTGGCCGTGGGACTCGCGGTTGAAGCCAGCAATCGACCCGCCGGAGTACCCGACGAACCAATGGCATCCGCTGTTAACCGGCCTGTCGAGACTGCCACCGTGTTAGCTGCTGTCGAAACCAAGAAGTCCGAACCGCTCGCGCGGGAGTTACCGCCACGGCCACCAGCTCCACGGCTCAAGATAAAGCCTCCTGCTCAGGTCACGATGGCGTTCACGGGCGACATTATTCCCCACGGCCGAGTTGTGCGTCAGGCGCAAGCAGACTCTGGTGAGAGCGGTGGCTACAATTTTGTTCCGATGTTTACGCAGGTCCGCGACGTCATCGCTTCCGCCGATTTGGCCATCTGTCATCTAGAGACACCTCTGTCCGCAGACAACACACGGATCAGTGGGTACCCGCAGTTCAACGCTCCCCGCGAACTGGCAAACGCGTTAGCTGAAGTCGGCTATGACGGCTGTTCGGTCGCGTCGAATCATTCCTACGATCGACGAGAAACGGGTGTCGATCAGACCCTCGACGTTCTCGACTCTGTCGGTGTCGGCACGGCGGGAATGGCGCGGAGCGCAACCGAGGCGAATTCGGTTCGGTTGTACAAGGTTGGTGCGGTCTCGGTCGCTCACCTGTCTTTCACATACGGCCTCAACGGGTTCGTGTTGCCGGAGGGCAAGGAGTACCTGGTGAATGTCATTGATGCCGACGTGATCGAAGCGAGAGCGGTAGCTGCCCGAGCCGCTGGTGCCGACATCGTGGTATTGAGCATGCACTGGGGTAACGAGTACGCGTCGAACCCCTCGCCCTTTCAGACTGAGTTGGCCGATCGGCTATTGGTCCACCCCGATATTGATCTGATTATTGGCCATCACGCGCACGTCGTGCAGCCCGTCGAAGAACGTGATGGCGAGTTCGTTGTCTTTGGCCTCGGTAACTTCTTATCGAACCAATCGGGCGAGTGTTGCGTGCGTGCGTCTCAGGATGGCGTGATCGTGCAGGTGACCTTCACCGAGCAGCGAACTGGCGGATTCGAGGCATCGTCGGGCTGTATTATCCCTACCTGGGTCGACCGTTCTGACTACGTGATTCTCGTCGACGGCCACCCCGATCGACCGCTGCCAGCCGAGTCAGCGACCCGTACCCGAGACGTCATTGGCTCGAGCGAGGTCTTCGGCACAACGTTCACACCTCAGTGTGCTCCTACGGTGTCCAAATGATCTCCTCGGTGTCAGAAATGGTGAGATATGTCACAAGATATGGAGTAGTAGCGGTTTGCTGACGTACCATCAGACTTCTAGGGGGTGAGATTCTCTGCTATCTCTATCGTTTTATGGGGTTCGTGGTTCGACGCCGTGTCCGGCACCGACCACGCAAAGGTACGGCGGAAACACATCGTGTGTGGTTCTCGAAGGCGACGACGGGAATCCAATCGTCTTTGATCTCGGCACCGGGTTACGGGTTTGGGGTGAGAGCATCGATCAGACGGTGCCGTTCGAGGGGACCGCGCTGCTCACCCATCTGCACTGGGATCATGTGCAAGGGTTGCCCTTCTTCGGACCCATCAACGCTGCTGGCTCATCGCTCGATGTCTATGGCCCGGGACAATCAGGGGAGTGCCTATGCGAGGCGTTCAGCACGTTCGTTAACCCACCCTTTTTCCCAATCCATTATGAAACTCTTCACGGCGAGATTCGCTTTCACGACATCCTAGACATCGATTTTGAGGTCGGACCCGCCACAGTGCGCTGTCGACCAGTACCCCATGTTGGGCTCACCAACGGATACAGAGTCGAGTGGGACGGCCGTTCGGTGGCGTACATAAGCGACCACCAAGAGCCGCTGGGGCGCCCGCAGGAAGTAGCCCAAAGCGTGCTGGAGCTAGCCGACAACGTCGATGTACTAATTCACGACGCGCAGTTCACCCCTGAAGAGTATGAGAAGCGATCCAACTGGGGTCATTGCACGATTCGTTACGCAGTCGAAGTCGCTCATCAAGCCAAGGCTCGGACTTTGGTGCTGTTTCACCACGACCCAACCCACGATGACGACGTTATGGATGAACTGTTAGCTGAGGCCCAAGAAATGGCCAAGGATCTCGATGTGAGAACTGTCATAGCGGCTTCAGAGGGTCTCAAACTAACCTTGGACTAACCCCCGCCGGTAACTACAAGACGGTAGAGTTTGCAGGTCGCACCCATGGAGGACGTATTGGCCGAAATCGATAGCGCGCAGTTTCGAAAGGTGCTGGGATGTTTCCCGACCGGTGTCACGATTGTGGCCTCGGCGGTCGACGGCACGCCGAGCGCGATGGTGATCGGCTCGTTTGGCTCGGTCTCTCTCGATCCGCCGCTAGTGCAGTTCATGCCTACAAAAGATGCGGCTACCTGGGTCGACATCGAGGCGGCTGGCAAATTCTGTGTCAATATTTTGGGCGACGATCAGCTCGATGTGAGCAACTCTTTCTTCAAGAAGGAAGTCGATCCGTTCACCACGATCGAGTGGGATTACACCGACAACGGCTCGCCACGAATCGCCGGTTGCTTGGGTTGGATCGACTGCGATATTCAGGAGGCGGTCGACGGCGGCGACCATTGGATTGTTCTCGGCCGGGTACTCGAACTCGACGGCCGCGACGACGGCAACCCTCTGTTGTTTTTTCGCGGCGGCTACGGCAGTTTCCAGGAAATCTAGATGCCCCTCTACGCTCTTGGCGATCGCGAACCGCAGATCGATCCTGAAGCATTCGTCCATCCCGATGCGGTACTTATTGGCGACGTAAGGATCGGGCCCGAGTCGACAATCTGGCCTACCGCAGTTTTGCGTGGCGACGAGATGGGCATCGTGGTCGGAGCACGCAGTTCGGTGCAGGACGGATCGATTATTCACTGCACCGAAGACAAAGCAACGACGATCGGCGACGACTGCACCATTGGGCACAACGTTCACATGGAGGGCTGCGAGATTCATAACAAGGCCCTCATCGGCTCGGGCTCGGTCGTGCTGCCCTTCGCGATCATTGGCGAAGAGGCCATCGTTGGAGCCAACGCGGTGGTAATCCAGGGCATGCAGGTTCCGTCAAGGGCTATGGCCTTAGGCATTCCGGCGAAGATCCGTGAAGATGCCGTCAAACCGGGCGACACAATGTTCAACGCCGAGGTCTACGTGAAGCGTGGTCACTTCTACCGCGAAAACCTCCGCCTGCTATAGGTGGCCTAGCGAACACGATGGAAGACCGCTGGCCCGTTTCGGTTAAGGGAGTGCTTGGCTGGGGTAACCGATTCGTCGTGCTACGAAATCATCGAGGCGAGTGGGAACTCCCAGGAGGGCGCCTCGAGGCAACCGATCACGGGCCTGTCGAGACCGTGCGGCGGGAGTTGTGCGAAGAGATTGGTCTTGATGTCGCGGTTGGCTCACTGGTGGACTCATGGGTGTACAAGGTGGAGGGCAAGAGTGTTTTGATCTTGACCTACCGGTGCGAGGCCGACGAACCAGAAGAGCTCCAGCACAGCGATGAGCACACCGAGGTTGCGTTGATGGATCTCGCAGGGCTGGCTGACTTGCTGATTCCAGCGGGCTACCTCAGGAGTATTCGAGAAGTCGCGGCCGGTTAGCAGGCGAGTTTTAGGGGGTTGTTGGCTGTGGTTACGGAGTGGTTGTAGCCGAGGGCGTCGCGGTTTGTTGGTTTGTGGTGTTGGCAGAGGGCTTGGGTGAGTTCGTCAGCTTGTTCTTCGGGGAGGGTGTTGGTGGCGGCGACTAGGGTTGGGATGGCGTCGGTTGAGAGTCGTGCGAGGTAGTCCATGTCGATGGTTTCGATTTTGCTGGTTTCTTGGGTGTTGTAGTGGGCGATGAAGGCTTCTGGGTTCAAGATGTTGAGGGCGAATATTACTGTGAGTGCGGTCGATATGGTTGCGCCGACGAACCAGTCGTGAGTGCTGCCGATTCCCCATAGGCGGGCGGCGAGTAGTAGGAACACGGCGCCGATGGCTACCGCAGCCACTATCGAATAGAGCCGCAACATCGTGAATCCGAACACATCCACATAGAAGATCAGTCGGCGTACCGACATTGCCGTGATTACCAGGGTCAATGCGATTGCGACGATCGATGCCCACCTGAGCTTGTTGTGGGTGCGCGGCGTGGCCTGTGCAGTGATTGTCGGCACGAGCATCAGTGCCACCAAAGTGATTATGGCAACCCAGAGGAGTTGAAAGAAGCCCGACCGGGCGTAGCTGCTGACCTCGGCATCGGTGTGGGTGGATTGCACTACGCCAACAACTTGCGTCCCGACGAATAGGCCGTAGAGGGCGACGAATCCGAGCACGATGACGAGCGATGTAGCTGGCGCGAGAATCTTCGAACTGGCCAAGTCGACATAGTCGCTGTGTCTGTTCGATCTCACCAGCAGCGAGATAGTGGCAAAGACTCCACTTGTGAACAGGACGAGGTGGCCGATGATATTCGATGTTTCGAACCAGCCGAACAAGGCGGCGAACTCGCCGTCTGCTTCGGCTAGCAAAGTACCAACGCCTAGCAAGATAGGCGCTGCGATCACCAGGCCGACGAACACTTGTTGGCGGCTCTCGCGGTTATGTCCGCGTAGTCGTGCTGTGGCCAACGACAGACCGTAGGGGACGGCCATGATCGAGTCATCGACATATCCCACCGTCGACTGCACTAGCCAGGCCATGCGGTAGTCGAAGAAGCGGCCTCGTTTGGCGAGGCCGGTACCGAGAACCAAAAGCCCGAATGCAGCGACGATATCGAAACTCAACAAAAGGCTGCTGTTGCGAATCGTCAGCCATGCGCCGAACACCGGAGCGAGCGTAACCAGAACTTTCGACGCCTTCGACGAGAGGTCGCCGCTGGCGAACAGCAACAACGCGACGATGGCGATGGTTGTCGAGGTGATCAAACTGTCGACCGAGTGACGAAATGCTTGGTCGACGGCGATACCAACAACACACACCGCTGCCAGGATTCTGATACTGAGATGTGAGAGTGGGTTTTTCGCACCGGGTCCATCCTCGATCGAATCGTCCGCAGACTCGACTAATTGGTCGGCTTCAAAGGTCGTGGTTGATGCCGAAGCGGCGCCTAGGTTTGTTTCATCATCTTCCATAGGGCGAGAGTACCGAAAAGTGCTCCGGGCAATAAATGCTTGTGATGGCGGTCCTGTGAGGATCTTGTGTGCTGGCCGAGCGGGTAATTGCAGCGCCCACTGTGCTCGCCGCCGGTATCCTTAAGGGCTATGGCAGATTCGGATTCCCTGCACGTCTCGCTTCCCGATGGTTCACAGCGTGAACTCCCCGCGGGCGCGACAGCGCTCGATCTCGCCGCCGACATCGGTCCTGGCTTGGCGAAGGCGGCCTTGCTGGCCAAGGTCGACGGCGTTGAGGTCGACATTGCGGCGATACTCACCGATGGTGTCACCGTCGAACTTCTCACCGATCGTTCGCCCGAAGCGTTGCACACGATTCGTCACTCCACAGCGCACCTCATGGCTCAGGCGGTGCAGGATCTGTACCCGGGTACTCAATTGGCGATCGGCCCGCCCATCGACGACGGCTTCTACTACGACTTCGAGCTAGCCAATGGCAAGACTCTAAGCGACGACGACCTCGAGGCAATCGAGGTACGGATGCGCGAAATCGTTAAGGCCGACCAGCCCTTCGAACGTCATGAGCTGCCGGTCGACGAAGCTAAGGCGTTCTTTGCCCACCACATCTTCAAGGCCGAGATCATCGACAAGGTGACCGGCGGCGACAGCAACGATGCCGAACTGGCCGACGAGGTCGGTGCAGCCAATTTCATCAGCTATTACCAGAACTCCGACAGCTTTCTCGATATGTGTGTGGGCCCTCACGTGCCATCCACAGGGCGGCTCGCGCACTTCAAACTAATGAAGGTCGCCGGAGCATATTGGCGAGGCGACACCGATCGTCCGATGTTGCAACGTATCTACGGCACCGCTTGGGCCAACAAGAAAGACCTCAAGGCTCACCTCAACCGTCTAGTCGAGGCCGAAAAACGCGACCACCGAAAACTGGCAGCAGAAATGGGCCTGGTGTCGTGGCCGGAGGAACTTGGCCCCGGCTTGGCTGTCTGGCATCCAAAAGGGGCCACCGTCAGGCGGATCATGGAGGACTACAGCCGCGAGCGCCACGAACACGGCGGCTATGAGTTTGTGTACAGCCCTCATATCGCCAAAGCGGTGCTTTGGGAGACCAGCGGCCACCTCGACTACTACGCCGACAGCATGTACCCGCCCATGGAAATGGACGGCGCAACTTACTACCCGAAGCCCATGAACTGCCCGTTTCACGTGATGATATTTCGCGATCAGCAGCGCTCGTACCGCGACCTGCCCTTGCGAATGTTCGAGCTCGGAACGGTTTACCGCTACGAGCTATCTGGCGCGGTGCACGGGCTGATGCGAAGTCGCGGCTTTACCCAAGACGACAGCCACATCTTCGCCACACGCGACCAACTCCAAGACGAGTTGGCTTCACTGCTCGCCTTCGTATTGTCGGTTCTGCGGGCCTTCGGTTTCAACGAGTTTCAGGCCAAGCTCTCTACCCGGCCGTTCGAGAACTCGGTGGGCGAAGACGATCTCTGGGACGAGGCCACCGACGGCCTCCGAATGGCCCTCGAAGCCGCCGAACTCGACTACGTGGTCGACGAAGGCGGCGGTGCGTTCTACGGACCGAAGATCGACGTCGATGTGACGGACGCGATCGGTCGAGCATGGCAGCTCAGTACCATCCAGGTCGATTTCACGCTCCCCGAACGATTCGGTCTCGAGTACATCGCCAGCGACGGTTCTAGGCAGCGGCCACTGATGATTCACCGCGCACTCATGGGGTCGATCGAGCGTTTCTTCGGAGTACTAATCGAGCACTATGCGGGCAACTTCCCAGCGTGGCTCGCTCCGGTTCAGGCTCGGGTCTTACCAGTAGCCGCCGACCACGCCGACTATGCCGCCAACGTTGTTACTCAGCTAAAAGATGCGGGGTTCCGAGTCGATTCCGCCGAAGCTATCGAGCCACTTGGAAAGCGAATTCGTAGGGCCAAGATGGAAAAACTTCCCTATGTGTTGGTGGTTGGCGACGACGACGTCGCAGCCGGCACCATCGGTGTCAACAAACGAGGTACCAGCGACCCCGATCGCGACGTGCCGGTATCGAATTTCATCGCGATGCTCGGCACCGAGGTCGAGGAACGAGCTGGCGTCCCCCCAGCTGCCGCCAAGGGTGAGTGAGCCTGCCGACCAGTTGGCTCGCCTATGGGCAGGCTGGCGGATGCCACACATCGAGGCCGACGACGACGAGCGAGCTCGCGACATCCCAGATGGTCTGTCGCTGTTCGAGGGAATCGAACAGAGCGGCCTCGACGATTCGATTACCTATATCATTTGGCGAGGTAAGGCGTGCTTTGCTCTGCTCAATGCCTACCCATATACCTCGGGCCACGTGATGGTGCTGCCGAAGCGTGCTGTGGCCGATCTTGATGAGTTGACCGTCGCCGAGTCGACCGAACTCTGGCAAGGCGTGCTACTGGCCGCCGCCGCGGTGAAGGCTGCGTTTCATCCACACGGGATGAACGTGGGAATCAATCTCGGACCAGCATCGGGCGCGGGTGTTCCCGGCCACCTGCACGTGCATGTGCTTCCTCGCTGGACGGGAGACACCAACTTTGTCACCACGGTCGCCGAGGCACGGGTTCTGCCAGAGGCACTAGATGCCACTTGGTCCAAACTCAAAGCGGCTTGGGCGGCTTCGCTCCCTAGCGTCTGAATCGCTTAGGGTTTTGCAATGGCTGATGATGGATCGACTCCCAAAAACTCGGACGAGTCGATTGCCGACACGAAGGCTCGGCGCGAGAACGAAGCGGCACAGGTTAGCGATTCCGAAGTCACAGATGTGCTTCCGGCCGATCTCGACCTAACCCAGCTCGAGAGCGACTATGTCTTTCCAAACAACAGTCGCCGCCGCATCCCTGGCTTCATTTATCTTGGCCTAGCGGTGATTTGTTTCCTGTTCTGGTTCCTAACCAAGAACGGCTCGCCGGTGATGGTCAATACCGGTGTTCTTTGGGCCGCGATCGGTATGGCTGTTGCGGCTCTGTATCACTTCCAAGCTGGGTGGGATTTGGCCATAGATGAACGCGACGCGCTTGTCGAAGCGGGTAAGGCAACTGGCTTCACGGTTGGTCATGCGTCGGCTCAGATGGGTTGGCGGGGCCTGCGCAGCCGTCCCACTTGGCGGATCCTGCTCTACTCGGCCGAGTCGCCTCCGCTGCAAAGGGCCCTCGTATTGGTCGATGGTGTCGATGGCCAGATCGTCGACCAACTCCTAGAAGACAACCCAGAGGATTGGGCTGCCTACGTCGGCTAGTGTCCCGAGTCTGAACTACGCCGTCATTTCGACGACCCTCACCGCCACTCTCTGCGTCCTCGTCATCTCAATTACCTATGGGTAGTATCGACTCCTGTGTCCTTGAGATTGACGCTGAGTGACCGCCGAAATACTCACCGAACTTAAGACTCAGGACACTAGTGGTATCACTAAGCCATTCGGCGCAGGAGTAAATCGGAGGCTTCGTCGGGACTCATTTCGTAACGTTCGAGTCGCTGGGCACAGGTTTCGATAATCGATGCGATCCGTGCTTGGCGATTCAATTGTGCTTCGGGAATCTCAAGAACGAAGCTGCCGTGACGTCCTCGCGTCTTGATAAGTTGGGTTGATTCGAGCTCACGATAGGCGCGAGCGACCGTTCCAGGTGCCAAGCCAAGGTCGGTAGCGAGTTGGCGAATCGGGGCGAGTCGTTCGCCTTCTCGAAGTGATCCACCAATGATCGCGTCGGTGATTTGCTCGCGCAGTTGGTCATAGGCAGGGATCGGTGAATGCTGCTCAATGTTATTTATCATGCGCGGCTCCTCAGTCGGGGCACGACCCACTTGTTGTTGAGGTTGAGTAAGCCGATCGCCATTGCGAAACCGGCGAGATTGAAAGCGCCACCAAGAAATGCTGCCAAGGTACCCTGCCACCCAGGTATCGCGGTTGCGATGTTAGAAAATGCCGATCCGAGCAAGATGCCTGAGGCTCCGTAGCCGAGCGCCAGCACACTGGTGGCGCTCATCGATCGCATGGCATCATCGACCCGCAGCATTTCGATCGCCTGGCCGCGTTGTGGCCTGCGTAGTATCCACTCCTGAACTCCAATTGTGGAGATAAGCGCCAGTCCGCTCAGCGCTGCCGACCCGCAGATCCAGCCGACAGCGACGTCATTTATGACCGCCACCACGAGAGGTACAGCAAACAGTCCGAGCATCCACAGAGCGTCAGCACGAAAAAAGATGGGAACATAGGTATAGCGATCTCGTGGTGTCGTGCTGCTCACGGTGCCTTGAATCGTCGGGCGCACGAGTTCAGCCAGTAGAACCGACACCATAAACACCGCTCCAAATAGCCACATGGCTGTCCGGCCGCTGTTGTCTATGTTTGCAGTAGCTAGCAGGGCCAACCAACCCAGCGTGAAGCCTGCGATTCGAATCCATCGGGTCCGATTTAGGTACTCGCGAGAGACCGTGCGGCCTGGGCCGGTTTGGTCCAAGCCGTGTCCTTCTAGCCAGGAGTCCAGAGCTCCGCTCGACGGGTAGCCAACCGCCCGAATCAGGCTGAGGCCGACAGGAATTGCGACAGCGAGTGCGTGCGTTGCCCAGTTCTCCATTGACTCGACCTCCAAGCACGCTCATCAGGGTGGGTTACTCCACCGAGGTTGGGTAAGTCATATTGTATCTATGTCTCGGTACAATATGTTAATCCGAGTTTTAACGATCAGAAGCTAGGGTCGTGGAGGCTTCTAGTAACTCGATCGTTGATCTCACT
>CBERPN010000133.1:0-11379 GCA_965524675.1 uncultured bacterium | reverse complement strand
CTCATCGTCATCGCTCAACAGCGCCAGCATCTGACCCCAGAGTGTTACAGCGGTGTCCCAGCGCTCGGTCGCCATCGTCTCGCTAGCCGCTCGCCCAATCCATTCGATTGCACGATCGGCAACATCGGACGGAACCTCTCGCACCCCACCCATCTCGCGGTCGAGTTCGGCGGCCCGACGATAGTGATGGGCAATAACGGCTGAGGTCGCCGACGTCGCATAAGTGTGCTCGATGTAGTTGGCGACCCCAAAGTGACGGACCGACCTATCGGACTTGGTAAGACGTTGATACACGACGTCTCGAACAAGATCACTATGAAATGACCAGATACCAGCTTGGTGATCGACCTCGAGAACATCGGCATCGACCAACCGGACAATCAGCGAGCGGATCGGCCCCTCGACTCCGCGCGCCTCTGCCATCCTCTCGAGAGCAACGGTGATCCCTCGACTGCCGAGAACCGCAGCATCTTCAACAACACCGGTCGCGGCGGAGTCGAGACGATCGAGCCGTGCTGCGATAAGGCCTCGGATAGTGCCGGGCAGCGCTGCGGCTCCAGCGATGCCATCGGTGTCGATGAGCGTCGCTAGCTCTTCGAGAAAGAAAGGGTTGCCGCCAGAACGGTCAACGAGCTCGGCTCGTAGTTCGGCGGTGGCTTCGGGCAACAGCCTCGTGGCGAGCTTGGCCGCGGCACCGGGGTCGAGCGGGTCGAGGGTGAAGGTGACAGTGTTGTGGCGCCCCGGCCTTGGTGTCCAGCGCTCCGACAGACCGAACCTCGCCGTGGCCATCATCACAAAGGGTTTGTGCGCCATCCTTTCGATAATGTCGTTGACCATCTCGAGCACAAGAACGTCGGCCCAGTGAAGGTCGACCAGCCTAAGAAATACAGGGCGACGGTCGGCTAGAGCTTCAAGCGACATGCGGGCCGAGCGAGCGGCTTCATCCTGAGCGCGCTTTGGCTCGATGCGATCTAGTGGGCCAGATATGTCGAGCAGAAAGAGCAGCCCGTTGACGATTCGAACGGTCTCGAATGCGTTGGCGCCGACGAGGCCGATCACTGCGTCAGATAGCTGCACCGATGCGACGGCTGGGTCTTCATTGATTCGTCCGTCAAGGTCGAGCGCTGTCTTTACCGCCTCGGCGATCGGGAACCAAATGTTCGCCTCGCCGTAGGGCACGCAACGTCCGGCGAGCACAACGGCGCCGCTTTTTTCGGCGTTGGATGCAACCTCTTCTGCCAGACGAGATTTGCCGACTCCGGCTTCTCCCAACACCAGCATGAAAAGTGATCGTTCCGATCGAAAAGCAGACTCGATCGACTGGAGCGCTACCGAGAGTTCTGTATCGCGACCGATCATGTCGCCGCGGCGACGAACACGTTTACCGGGTAATCCGACTGCGGCAAGCGCGATCCATGTGGCGACGGGCTCGGAGCGCCCTGCTAGCTGCATCTGTCCTTGAGCTTGGTATGAAACTGCAATCTCGGTCGCCAAGTACGTGTCGTTCCCAGCGACTACTTGGCCCGGCAAAGCTAGGCCTGAGAGCCGGCTGGCGATATTGACCGCGTCGCCCATCGCTGTGTAGTCGCCCGCCGCGCGAATCTCTCCTACTAGGACTTCGCCGGTATTGACGCCGATACGGATCGCCAGATCTAGCTCAAACTCATTATTGAATACCCCGACCGTTTCCTGCATCGCGAGCGCAGCTCTTACCGCCCGTTCCGCATCGTCTTCATGCGCGATCGGAGCGCCAAAAATGGCGAGAATCCCATCGCCCAGCACCTTGTCGACCCGACCGCCGAAGCCGGTGATGTCGCCAGCGAGGCGTTCGAACACATCATCGACCAAGTTCTTTACCTGTTCGGGATCAGCCTGCTCCGATAGAGCCGTGAACCCGACTATGTCGACAAATACGACAGTGACAATCCGGCGCTCGTCGTGGCGGTGCTCGACCCGATGCCCACACGAGGGACAGAATCGTGCACCCGCGGGAAGAACCGAACCACAACTAACGCAATGCACCCCCACAAGCGTACGGCAGTATTGATGCCAGAGGCGATAATAACGCGCTTTTGCGGCCGGTTTAGGCGCGATCCTCCGCGGCTAGGACAGCCATCCATTGTCGATATTCAGCGGGCTCACGACCCAAACGAACTGGTCGGCCAGATGGCCCCTATAGGGGCCACCAGCCCGACCAGAACGATATAGTGGAACTAGGGTCATCGATCGATGCTCTATCGCTGCGCCATCGTGGTCAGAGCAGCGCCTTCAAGTCGACAAGGCAACCAGCTTCGAAGAACCTTTGCGTCGAGCGATTCGTAGTAGCGGATCGATGGTTCGTTCCAGTCGAGAACTTGCCAATCGAGGCGCGCCCCGCCGCGTCCGAGCGACACTCGGCTCAACTCGGCTAGCAATGCCGAGCCAATCCCCTTTCCCCTATTGGATTCGGGGACGAACAGGTCCTCGAGGTAGATGCCTGGACGTCCAGTCCAGGTTGAGTAGTTAGCGAAGAAGAGGGCAAAACCAACCGGATCACCCCCGATTTCGGCGATCAGAGCCTCAAAGGGCGGCCGGGCGGCCGAGAGTTGGACATGGAGGGTCTCGGCGGTTGCCTCGACCGATTCCAACGCATCTTCATACGCCGCCAGTTCACAGATGAACTCGTGAATGATCGCGGCGTCGGCCGACGTCGCCTTGCGAATTGTCAGTGGTTCTTCACTCATTCGAGCATTGTACAAACCGGCGACAGGCGTCGTGCCGCCTAGGGCCACTGCCCCCCAAGCATCCAAAAGCAACGCGCTTCACGACTCGCAGCAATCTAGCTGCGACGCGAAATCGCTGATCTCACCGGTGGCGGTCATCGTTATCGTGCAGCACTGACCAACGAGGTCTGCGAGTTTGCTCCGCCCTCGTTGCACTCGCGACTTCATGCCCGACACAGAAATCGACTCGGTTTGGGCTGCATGGGCATGGGTCTGGCCGTCAAGATCGACCGCTATGACCGCCCGTTGCAGCTTTGCGGGGAGCTGTTCGATAAGAGGTACTAGGCATCGAGCGAGCTCCCTCGTGGCGGTATTCGGTCCCTGCGAATCAAGGTCGTCCAAGGCCGCGAAATCGACCGGGAATGGGACATGCTCACGACGCGTCCGATAGTGGTCGACGATGGCGTTGCGGGCGGCCCGGTAGAGCCACGCCTGAGGGTTCCGGATCGCCTCAACATCAGATCTCTGTAGTCGCTCGAGGACATCGTGAACAAGATCTTCTGCGATCTCTCGGCTCTCAACCCTTCGCTGCACGAACCCGACCAGTTCTTCTCGGGTGGCAACCCAAGACTCAGTTAGATGGTCGGGTTCGACTTGTGTTCGCTTAGCTTGCATAGCTACTACTCGTGTTGATCGTCGGCTTCTCGATGTGATGACGAGGCGACCAACCAATGGACGCATTCACGTGAAGTGTGCATCCATCTTGCTAACTGATCGTCAGCGTAGGTGACCGTTACTCAACCATCGGAGACCAAGTGTCTAGTCGAATCCAACTCGCCCTCAACGTGACCGACGTGGAGTCAGCAACCAAGTTCTACAGCCAAATGTTCGGAACCGAGCCCAACAAGGTTCGCCCCGGCTATGCCAACTTCGCAATCGCCGATCCGCCACTAAAACTGGTTCTTTTGGAGAACCCGCATCCGGACGGCGCTCTTAACCATCTCGGTGTCGAAATGGCTGATTCGCAAGCCGTTGAGGCGATTACCGACGCATTCTTGGAGCGTGGCCTCGAGACACGGGTTTCCACCCAGGAGGCTTGTTGCCATTCAATCCAAGACAAGGTCTATGTCACCGCCCCTGAGGTGCCGATCGGGATGTGGGAGTTCTACACCGTCGTCGACGACAGCCCCGAAGACGCAACCAACGCTGACGGGGTTTGCTGCGCAGCACCCGAAGGCGACGAACAGCCCGAATCAGCCTGCTGCGTTTGACTAGCAAATATGACCGCAACGCATCAGTAGGTAGTGATCGCCATAGCTCATGACCGCCGAGGCGGGTCGAAACACCAAATTGACAGCACAGATCGGACTGCTCGTCTCGCTCGCCGTGACAGCTATTCCACGATCGCGTCGACCTCGATCTCGACGGTTCTCGAAGGATGATCTAGCGCCGAGACCTCGACCAGGGTCGCCGCTGGCCGAACGTCTTTGAAGACCTCGAGGTGGGCTCTCGCCACCATGTCAACGTCGCTGATGTCGGTGACATAGGTGACCGTTCGCACCACCGACTCGAAACCTGCACCAGCCTCTTTGAGCGCGTCGCCGATGATGCCCAAGGCATCGACGGCTTGTTCGTAGGAATCGCAACCTTCGACGTGAGGCGGTTGGGCCGTGGTTCCGGAAACATGAATCATGTTTCCAACCCGCACTGCTCGCGAGTACCCGAAGATCTCTTCGAAGGGATCGCCTGAGGAAATGTTGGTTCGCATCATGCAGAGTCTCGCGCAACCCGCCACGAGCGAACGACGCTGATCTCACAAAGTGGATTCTTCCTTAGAATTCGCCGGCCGCGGTTGGATGACTCCGGTCGACTTCAAATCGCAGGCTCGATTAGCCTTCTTGGCATGATTACTGGCTTTCACACGATTGTTTACTCCGACGATGCGGCATCGACACGAGAGTTCTTCCGCGATGTACTCAGCTGGCCGTCACTCGACGCGGGCGACGGATGGCTCATTTTCAAGACGCCTCCGAGCGAGTTGGGTGTTCATCCAACCTCGACCGATCCCGCCCATGAGTCGCCCGCCGTGCCCTTCCACCAGATGTCGTTAATGTGCGACGACATCGAGGCCACCATCGCCGAGCTTCGTTCCAAAGGCGTGGAGGTGAGCGACGAAATCGAGGACCAGGGATTTGGATTGGTCACCTCGTTTCAGGTTCCTGGCGCTGGTTCATTCATGCTGTACCAACCAAGACACCCCACCGCTCACGGTCTTCCCGGCTAGGAAACGGCCGTAACGACGGTCACGGGCTGGGAAAGCGACGAGTTTCTCTCGTGGACATCACAGGTTCCCGGCGCGTGACCCGCGATGGATCATCGCTCGCTTTCCCGCTCACCGATCCACCCCTGCGTTCCGCACTCGGCGCCGAACCGGTTCGAGTCATCGAGGGGCGGCGTCCGCTCAATGACGGAGAAGTTGCCGTCAGTGCGGCTTTAGCCAAGGCGCTGGGAGTTTCGATAGACGACAACGTGCCAATCGACGGAACCGAGATGGCTGTTGTCGGGAGATTCGAAGACCCATCAAACTTGGGCACTCCGGCGGCGATCGTGGCGCCGGGGTCAATAGTCAATCCCGAACAAGTCTCGATACTCACCTCAGCATCGCAGAACCGGATCAATTTGGTCGTCACCCATTTTGCAGGCCTCTCGCTGCAGGCCGATCAACGCCTTTTGTCGTTGCTGGCCGTTTACGTTCTAACGGCCGTGGCGATGATCGAAATCGCGCTGCTCTGCGCCGCCGCGTTCACCGTCCTATCGCAGAAAAAACTCCGTCAGTTCGGCTTGCTTGCCGCAATCGGTGCGACCACTCGACAAGTCGGCCAAACACTTCGTTTCAATGCGCTTGTTCTTGGCCTCGTCGGGGGCGTTGTGGGAGTTTTCGCCGGCTTCGGTGCCAGCGTCGCTCTTCGAGGCCAATTCGAAAGAGCGGTTGGCTGGCGAATGGATGGCTGGTCGGTCCCGCTATTAGCGCTTCTCCCCTTCATTGTCCTAGCGGCTGGCACCGCGGTTGTCGGGGCATGGTGGCCCTCACGACACCTTGCCCAGGTCGCACCGGTTGAAGCCCTGTCGTCGCGCCGCCCCCGCGTGCAGCCGACCGGACGCAAAGGCGCCGTCGGGCTTGGGGCCTTCATTTTCGGAGCAATTCTATTGAGCTTCGGAATCGCCAACTCAGCTCCTTTGGCGGCGATAGCTGGCTTGGTCTTGGCTGTTGTCGGCGTGTTGTTGGCGACCCCGTTGCTCGTGGCATCCGCAGGTTCGATCGCGCCACATCTGTCACTCAGCCCGAGGATTGCGTTGCGCGATATCGCACGCCATCAGAGTCGGTCGGCGGCCAGCCTCGCCGCCCTCGTCGTCGCGTTCGCCATACCCACCGCAATCATTGTCACTAGTGCATCGGCCGATGCCAACCTCGAATCAGGGCCACCCAACCTCCCGGATAACTGGGCCATCGTCTCGGTTCGGGGAAGCGCGTGGGGAGATATTCCGGTCGACTTCTCGCCCGACGAATACCAGCCTGTGATCGCTAATCTAAAGAGCAGTCTTCCCAGCGCAGCAATCACGCCGATCCGCTTCCTCGCCGACCCGATTAGCGATGACGGGCGAGACGGCTACGTCAGGACGGTGTTGGGGTTTCAAGTCATCGAAGCAGACCATGAGGAGCAGGCCTACTCAGGCCGAACGTTCCCGCTCTGGATCGCTACTCCAGAATTGCTCAACGCTGTCGGAGCCGACCCGGCACTCGCTAGATCGGTTGCCTCGCTGCTTGGAGACCCAACACAAGAAATCTTTATCGGAGAGCCAGTTACCTATGACAGCAACGGCGACTTAGCTGGGAGCGTGACGCCAGCACCGATAGACATCATTCAGTATCGCGACTCGCCCAGTACTGGATGCCTGAGAGTCAGATCGATGCTGACGGAGCGACGCCAATCACCGGTGCATGGCTGGTGACTCAGCCGAATCCATTCTCCGACGCCGAGAAGCAGCTCCTGTTCGATTCGCTTGGCGATCAACCGGTCGAAGACTTGGTGGTGGACACGATTGCCGCCGCAACGACTGGGTTCCTCGCATTGGGGGCAGCGCTACTCGCCCTACCCGCTGGTTACCTTGCACTCATCGCCATCATGGCCGACCGAAGTGCCGGCTTTCCGTTTGTTGTTCCGGCGACCACCCTCGCTGGTCTACTCATCGGGACTCCGGTCATCGCGACGATTGGCACATACCTACTGACCGGGCGTAACCCAGCACAAGGGCTCGCCCGGCGATCGAGTTAGTCAGCAAATATTCTGGTTGGATAGCCGTCGAGGCTGCTCACGTTCTTCCGGTTCCAGTAGTCGTGGAGTTCTTCTTGGGTCATCGAGGCGTAGAATGGCTCTAACGCTTCATCCCCTCTGATCGGTTCGACCGTCATGATCGGCACCCCGGTTCCACAAGATGCTGCCGTGTGCTCGATTGAGAGATCGAACAACTGCCTTGAGCCAGCGAGTGTCGGGAAAAAGTCGATTAGCTCTTCCCACTCCTGATCTCGCGGGTGAATGGCTTGGGCGGTTCCGTAAACGCGAAGGATCAAGGGTTTGTCGGACATCGACATGAACATCAGTGTCATTCGCCCGTTGGCTGCTACGTGAGCAGCAGTCTCGTTGCCGCTGCCCGAGAGGCTGAGCCAGACGATACGGTTCGGCGCAAGCACCCGGAGGGAGTCCAGACCCTTCGGTGAAAGGTTGACGCGACCCTCAGCCGCCGCGGTGGCTACGAAGAACATCGGTTGCGCCTCGATGAATGCGGTTTGCTTGCTGGTCAGTCGATCCACTTGGTCACTTTTGAGCTGCGTTTGACGAAGTAGCGATTATGCCACGGTCGTGTCCTGGCTGAACAGATTGACCCATCATTCATTGTTCGTCCCATGTCGATCTCGATCTGGCCTTAGCTGCGCTTGCGGGATGGCCAGCGGATTTCTGCGACGAGTCCGAAGTGATCACTGGCGTGACATCCGGTTAGCTGTTCGTGAAAGGCCAGCTTTGTCGAGATTACGAGCCCGGCACCCTCGGGACGGCCCCACGGATCACCGACGAAGATGTAGTCGAGCCGCTTTGATGGGAGATGCATCGATGCCGCAATTTCGTTGGTTCGCCCGTCCCAGGTCAAACCCTTACCGTCTCCGGCAACCGTCCATGCATCTTGGAAGTACGTACTTCGCCCATCAATGGTTGCCAACGACGATAGGAAACGAATCTCGTCCGATAGCGGTTCGGCGTTGAAGTCGCCGCACAGGATGGGAGGCAGTGGCGACCCGGCCGAAGCTCGCTGACGGATCACATCGTCGATGAACTGAACTTGCGCGACCCGGTGATAGGCCTGCTCGGGCGGAGGCGCAAGATGGGTGCTGAACACATCGATCCCGTTGGTGCGGGCGTGCAGCAGTTCAAGGCTCATCGTGAAAGCTGGCTTGTCGGCGACGGCCGGATTCTTATCGACGGGAAGTGCGATGAGCTCATGTGATTCGATCGGCCAGCGGCTGAGAATAGACGACCCGAATAGCAGCGCGCTGTCGGGCCAGAACGACTCGGGTAGGGGGAACCCACCGAACACCGTGTGCCATTCGTTCGATGTGTGCTCTGTGATCCACTCGGCGGTGTTCTGGTTGCCCGGCGACTCCCAAATTTCCTGAAGACAAACAATGTCGGGATCGAGTGAGTCGATCCACGCCACCTGCTCGTGTCGACGGTCGGCCCAACCCGGCTCGATCAGCGACGCAGCATTAAGTGTGACGATCCGAAGCATCGCTCGACCTTAGCGAAAACCTGTTCGTGGTAGCGGCCGCCTGCTCATCAGAGTCCAAGCCCTCTGCGGCTCAGTCTCCAACATCAGCAATAAGCCCAGCGATCGTTGACGAGGTCGCGCGACTTCTATCGCGACGGTGGAATCGATCCATTCGACTCCGCACCGGTACTTCTGGTTGCCGGTTATCCGAGCGTATCCAGCAGTTCCTGAGGGGCTGGCAGCGCATCGGGCGACTCGATCTCAACCGGTTGACCGAAATCGAAGTAGTCGAGCTGGATCGTCTCTGATGTCCCTTGGTCGGCGATCCTTACGATGATGCGAGCGACCAGCCGATCTTCACGAACCCAAACCTCGGCTTCACCTGTCCAAGCGCCGAACAGCTCATCGAAGCCGATGAGAGAGTTAGTGATGAAGATCTCTTCGCCGAAGTCGACGCTCACGTCGGCTCGCATATGAACTGTCGATGAGCCGTTGATCTCCTCAGGGCCAATCTCTAGCCACAGTGGGTCTTGCAACTCTCGTCAAGATCGACCTGACCTTCAGCAGTAGTCTCGGCTGAGTCGCCAAAGAGGTTGGTGAGTTCGTAGCGATAGGTTCGACCCAGTTCGGCAACTTCAATCGCGTCGCTGACCGGCTCATCAGACTCGGGCAATATCGTTTCGGAAGCGGTGATAGTTCTCTCGGTGTCCGAGCCGATGACTACCCAGGCGACTCCACCGATGATGACGGAAAGGGCCACCGCAACAGAGATCAGAGTTCGTCGGCGCCGCCGGGAGGGGCGGCTGGCACGGCGGATGATCGATCGGTGGCGGCTGCGGGCCGCGTTGAGTACCGATCTGTGGAGGTAGCCGAGTTGACTCGACGCGCTAGACCAGCCTGGTGAAGCGATCGCACCGACGATTGCATCCGATACTAAGTCGGCTGCGTCGTCGCTACCGACCAGGACCGTGGCGTGACGGAGCAGTTCGGGGCCGAACTTAATGAAGGCTTCCTCGATTGTCGTCACGCTAAATAGACTCCACCGACCGACCCGCCGGGTGACACGATCGCGTGACTATTTCCGAAATTGCGGCGATTCTGCATACCCAGTGTGCACCAGAGCCGCAATTTCGGTAGTCGGGAGGTTGCTGGTCGAGAGCTGGGCTGGCTCCATCGATACTATTCGCCACATGATCATCTGGTTGAACGGTCCTTTTGGGGTTGGCAAGACGACGACGGCCGCCAGCCTGCTCAAGAACAGCGCTAACTGGCGGGTGTTCGATCCGGAGCATGTCGGTTACATGCTTCAGGCAAACCTGAAAGATCTCGATTTTGGCGACTTTCAGCATCTGCAGCCCTGGAGAAATCTGGTTCCGCACACTCTGCGCGAAGTCGAACGACTCACCGCCACCAACCTCATCGCACCGCAAAGTGTTCTAGTCAAAGACTATTGGGATGAACTGAAGACAAAGATGACCGACCTTGGTCTAGAGGTCTTCCATGTCGTGCTCAACTGTGACGAGAACGTACTCGCCAAACGAATCGAAGACGACAAAATCGACCGCGACGCCTGCGTGTGGCGAACCGAACACATCGCCCAGTACTCCCAGGCCAGAACATGGATGACGGCGTTCGCCGACCTAACCATCGACACCTCTGCCCTGACGCCAGATCAAATCAGCACAGCGATCCTCGGCACCTTGCGGTGGAAGTGAAGACCCCCGCATGCCACCATATGCCGATCATCGGTATATGGCGGCGAGATGCTGCGAGAGCCGACGTTTCTGATCTTGTCCGCCGCTGCGCCAGAGCCCCTACACGGATACGGCATCCTGCAAGAAGTGGAGAAACTGTCGAGCGGTCGGCTTCGTCTTCGGGCTGGCACGCTCTACACAGCACTCGATCGGATGACTAGAGACGGTTTGGGTTGAAGTCGACCGTGAGCAGGTCGTAAACGGCCGTATGCGGCGCTACTACAGGCTCACGCTGGCAGGCCTTGAGATACTCCGCCAAGAGATCGCCCAACTTGAGCAAAATGCCACAATTGCACGGTGCCAGATCGCCCTTCGCGCCGACCAAGGCGCCGCATGAACCTGGAGAAACAGTATCGGCGAATGCTCCGCCTCTTTCCCAAGCGATGGCGGGCCGATCACGAAGAGGAACTTCTAGGGGTGCTGCTCGACTCCGCCTCACCAGATCAGACACAGGTTGGAATCGGCGACACCTGGAACCTGGCTATCAGCGCGGCGCGGATAAGGATTCACGCTCTCACTCTAAGATTCGCCATCGGTCTCGAGTGCCATTGGTGGAGGGTGGCGGCGAGGAGCGTTCGCCGCTATTGGATGCACGTTGGGCATCGTTCCTCACATGCTGGCCGCCATGATTGGACTGTCGGGAATTATGCAGGCGGGAGCGACCGCGTTCGAGCTGATCCGCTGGATCGGCGTGGGCTATCTCGCGTTCATGGGTATCTCGATGATCCGAAACGGTGGTGCTCTTCAGTTGGACCACGGCAATACAGCCGGGCACGATCGGGCCTTCACCATCATTCGGCGCGGCGTTGTCCTGAATCTTCTTAACCCAAGACTGACGCTGTTCTTCTTTGCATTTCTTCCGCAGTTCCTCGACTCGACACCGAGTGTTTTGGATCCGCGGCTACTCCTGCTCGGCGCAATCTTCATGGCGATGACCTTGGCGGTGTTCGCCGGCTATGCCTACGCCAGTGCCGCAGTCCGCAAGCGAGTTCTCGACTCGCCGCGCACTCTGCGGTGGGTCCGACGATCGCTGGGCACACTCCTCGTAGGATTCGCCGCACGACTCGCCGTGGCCGATCGGTAGCGGGTCGCCCCGGTTTCAG
>CBERPN010000132.1:0-11467 GCA_965524675.1 uncultured bacterium | reverse complement strand
GCCGAACAGGTCATGACACGTAACCTACCGAACTATCACCACACTGTCAAGAACACATGTTTGCTTCCTTCAAGAATATACCAAGAAAGACAGTAACTCGCTTCGAACGACCTGATCGGCCACACACCAGCTCGGACGACTTCTGGATTTCATCTGAGTTAATGCAACTAGGTCCGCGCGTGTACAATCTTACTGCACCAAACTGAGGGGAACGGGTCGAAAGGACCCGTGACGTAAGGAGAGACCCTCATCAACGACTCAAACACTAAACGAGACGTCGCCATGGCGTTAGCGCGAACTCTCGAGTCGTTCGACCCCTCGGCAGCAAGGCGAGGGCTTCGCCGCGCCGCCATAGCCGACCTTCTTTGCCAAGCCGCCGATGTCGCGGGCTCCGAGACTGCCACGGCCCTGATCGCCGCGCAGCTCAACGAAATCTGCCTTCTGGTCACTCACGACCGTAGCTCCGATTCCATCAACGTTGCCCGAGCCGTCCTCAGCGGCACCGTGCTTCGTTCGAGTGGCCTCGCCGGTGCTGCCGATGCCGTGCACCACGGGTTCGAGCGTTGGTCTGGCGGTGGACTACCCACCGGACTCGTCGGCCGTGAGATCCCCGAAGCAGCACGGATTCTTGCAGCGGTTCACGCTTACGACGAACCCACCATCGCCTCGATGGGCTGGCTAGAACCACGGTCGCAAGCTGCCTTACAAACAATTAGGTCCACTCCGCTACATGCTCCACACGGACTCGACTGGCTAGATCAGAGACTGCGAGAACTTCAACCTCGACGCACAGCGAAACCGCTCGAGGTCACAAAGGTGCTTAGCGCGTCTCACCGCGTAATCGATGTCGTATCGCTTATCGCAGAGCAGGCATGTGACCAACTCGATGCATCGACTATCTCGGTTGCCAGGTTTCAGCATGCGGAAGGCCTACTGCGGGTGCTGGTCAACGTCGGCGAACTCGGAGATCAGGACAAACGTCACCCCCGAAACGATGTATTTCCGCTCTCGGCCCTACCACGATCCTCCACTATTGACGTCGAAGGCGCTCGCCTGCTGCGGGTTAACCCAGCCGACAATCAACAATCGGTCGCCCAGTACCTCAACTCTCGCTCGCTGAGTTCAGAGGCTGTCGTGCCAATCGTTTCAGACGATTCGGTTTGGGGAATCGTTTGGGCCACCACATTTGACAACCACCACCGCCGCCTTAGCGAAGACGATCTTGAAAGGCTGCGCGAGACGGCTAGCCAACTAGCGGTCGGCATCAAGAACGCTGAGCTCTTCGCCGAGTTCGAAGACCTTGCGCTGCGCGACCCACTTACCGGCCTGTGGAATCGACGCATTCTCGATCAGAAGCTAGCGAAGGTCTTTTCCGACAGCGATGGGCCATGCGAGGACGCTGCTGTGATCATCTGTGATGTAGACGAGCTAAAGATGGTAAACGACAAGCTTGGACACTCGGCTGGCGATGCCGTATTGGTTGAGGCCGCTGCCTCACTAACCGAGGCCACAACCGGGCTCGATGGCGTCACCGTCTGTCGAATCGGCGGAGACGAGTTCAGTGTCGTCATCGAGCACGATGCTGCGGTTCTTGCACCCGGCATCGTCGAAGCGACACTTCACCGGTTTCGACGCCACGATTCCAGTCGATCGATGTCGTGTGGAATTGCAATAACCAATCCCGCAATGGCTAAGCCCGGCGAGCTCATGCGAGCAGCCGACGAGGCCCAGTACAGCCAAAAGCGTCGACGAAAAGCTCAACGCTCCCAAGTTGCACCACCCGAGCGCTCCATCGTCCCGCGCAGACGGGCACGACGCGACCCCTAGGGGCGGGCCAGTGGGCTAGAGAGTCGATGTCTTAGCGGGCCTCAAGATCGGCGATCGCCGTCATCAGGCCGTCGGCACCCAACCGTCCGAATTTTACATCGATGGTGCCGTCGTCGTTGATGAAGGCCCACGATGGCTGGGAGGTGACCCCGAACCGGCTCCACACATCGGCGTCATCGAAGAGATGGTCGATCTTCTCGACACCCAATTCGGTGACGAAGGCTTGAGAGGCTTCGATGTTGTCGCGTCCGGCAACACCCAGGATTGTGACCTCGCCGGCATAACTAGCTGTTACCTCTGCGACCGCAGGGGCTTCTCGTCGACAGGTTGGTCACCATGATGCCCAGAACCAGAGGATCGTATCTTGGCCTTCGAGCGAGCCGAGATCTATCTGACCGCCAGCCAGCGTCGGCACGGTTCCCGAGAGTGGTGAATCCTCCTCGGTGCCGCCGGACTGAGTGTCTGCAGCTGTGCTGGCTGCCGACTCGACGGTGTCCGACCCTCCACCACAAGCGCTCAGAGCAATAGCGCTCGCCAATAGCATGCTCGCAAGCCGAGTCTTTCGCCGTCTGGCGAACCGCGGCGGGATTTTCGAATGACGGTTCATAAGGTACTGAGCGTAGAAGATTGGCAACTAGTTCCGTCGTCAGCAGCGATTTCTGATCGAAGTGTTCGCTGAGGCGTTATTGTTTGCGGTGTGAGCACTCGAAAGCTGATCCTGACCGCGTTGCTGTGCGGGCTCGCCATTTTGGTGGCCTTCACCGTGCAAGTATTGCTCGTCAAATAGGACGCGGGAACGCGTTGCATCGTAGCTCCGGCTGATGACAGCCTGATCAGGGCCGATAGTGTCAAGGGACCGATCGAGGAGGTGGTGGCCACGGCTACCAAGCATGATGTCGTGATCATTGGCGGAGGGCCCGCAGGATATGCTGCTGCCCTCTACGGAGCATCGGCCGGTCTCGACTGCGCGTTGGTCGAAATGGGCAATCTCGGTGGCACCTGTCTTAACGTTGGTTGCATCCCCGCCAAGGAGCTCTTAGAGACAGCCGCGGTATTTCGTACTGTGAATCATGCGAAGGACTTCGGGGTCAACCCGGGCGGCGAAATAACGGTCGACTGGTCAACTACGATGGCACGTAAACAAGCCATCGTCGATCAATTGGTCGGAGGGCTCGGTGGCCTGCTCAAGAGCCGCAAGGTAACCGTCTACAACGGAACCGGAACCCTTGGCTCGAACAAGCTCGTCACTGTTTCGGGCGGAGAATCGGGCGAGATTGAGCTCACCGGAGATGCCGTGCTGCTCGCAACAGGCTCTGCTGTTAGAACGCTTCCGGGCTTCGAGATCGATGGTTCGGTTGTTGTGACCAGCGATGAGTTGTTGTCTATCGAAGCGCTTCCGGCGCGTGCGGTCGTGGTGGGGGGCGGCGCGATTGGCTGTGAATTCGCATCGATGATGAGCGATCTGGGAACCGAGGTAACAATTCTTGAGTACGCTCCACACATTCTTCCCGGCGTCGACGTCGACGCCGCAAAAATTGTCGAGCGGTCGTTCAAGAAGCGCGGAATTACCATCAAGACGGGTGCGATGGTCTCGGGGCACACACCTGCAGGCGCAACTACTTCAGTGCAATTCACGGTCGGCGATTCCGACCCTGAGAGTGTCGAGACCGACCTCGTAGTAATGTCGGTTGGTAGACGCCCGCTATCGGACCATCTCGGCCTAACCGGATCCGCCGTCAAGTTAGATGAACGAGGCTTCATCGAAATCGACGAACGCCTCCAAACAGCGGAACCGGGCGTATACGCGCTGGGAGATGTCGTCGACACTGCACAGCTGGCTCACATTGGTTTCGCTGAAGGCATCTTCGTGATCCAAGACCTTCTAGGTGAGGATCCGGCCCCGATCGATTACGGCAAAGTGCCGTGGTGCATTTACTGCCATCCCGAAGTCGCCTTCGCCGGACACACCGAACAGAGCGCTAAGGATGCGGGTTTCGACGTGGTCACCAGCAAGCACCGAAATATGGGCAACGGCAGGTCAATGATCATTGGCGACACCGAGGGAATCGTTAAGATTATCGCCGAAAAGAACGCCGATGGAACGGCTGGAACCATTCTGGGTGTTCATCTTGTCGGACCATGGGTAACCGAACAACTCGGCCAGGGTTATCTCGCGGTCAACTGGGAGGCCACCGTCGACGACATCGCCCCCCTCATCCAACCTCATCCGACGATCAGCGAGGTATTCGGCGAAACAGTCCTGTCGCTCACCGGACGCTCGCTGCACTAACGCTTCACCAATCTGACTGCACTTAGCCGAACTTAGAGGAAACGAACGCAATGCCCGATATTACAATGCCCCAACTCGGCGAGACCGTCACGGAGGGAACGATCACTCGATGGTTCAAATCGGTTGGTGATACTGTCGCCGAAGACGAAGTCCTTTTCGAGGTCTCTACCGACAAGGTCGATTCAGAGGTGCCATCGCCGATCGCTGGTGTTCTCACCGAGATTGTTGTAGCCGAGGGTGACACGGTCGATGTCGGCACCGTTCTCGCTCGCTTCGGCGATGCTGGCGACGCCCCAGCTCCCGCGTCGGCTCCGGCCCAAGAATCGGCACCCCCCGCCGAACCGCCGCCTATCGCCGAGCCGCCGGCTCCTGCCACGGCGGCTCCCGAACCGGTTGTCGCTGCGGCGGCGATCCCGGCGGTGTCGACCGCTCCGGGAAAGTTGCTATCGCCGGTAGTGCGCCGGTTGGTCGCCGACAACGGTCTCGATGTTGAGCAACTCGTCGGTAGCGGCGTCGGCGGTCGGATCACTCGTCGCGATGTAGAGTCAGCGATCGCTGAAGGCCGCGGTGTCGCCAAGGTAGCGAGCGGACCAGCAACAGCCGCGCCGTCGTCCCCAGCAGCAGCGCCACCCCAAGCGGCTGCTTCTGGCGAAGTCCAACCATTTTCGAATATTCGTCGCCTCACCGGCGACCACATGGTGATGTCCAAGGCCACCGCCCCCCACGTTCTTACCGCCGTCGAGGTCGACTACGAAGCCGTCGAGCAGGTTCGCAACAACCATAAGGCGCAGTTTAAGGCCGAAGAAGGCTTCAGCCTGACCTACCTTCCCTTTATCGCCCGAGCCCTAACCGACGCCTTGCGCGAGTTCCCGCACCTGAACGCCAGCGTGGTCGATGGCGGACTCATACCTCACGGCGACGTCAATCTAGCCATCGCTGTCGATCTCGACTTCCAAGGATTACTAACTCCGGTGGTTCAAAGCGCCGACTCGAAACGGCTTCGGGCGATCGCCCGCGAGGTATCTGACCTTGCCACCCGAGCCCGCTCAAAGAAGCTCTCGGCCGACGAGATAACCGGTGGCACCTTCACCATTACCAATGCTGGTAGCTATGGCACCATGATGCAGTTCCCGGTCATCAGCCAGCCCCAAGTGGCGATCTTGTCCACCGACGGCATCAAGCGAAAACCAGTGGTGGTAGCCGACCGTTTCGGAAACGAGTCGATCGCGATTCATTCGGTTGGCGTGCTCGCGCTGGCATGGGATCATCGCGCTTTCGACGGCGCTTATGCCGCGGCCTTCTTGGCGAAGTTGCGCGAAATCATCGAAACTCACGATTGGGAAGCCGAACTCTAGTGGTCCGCCCCTGCAACGTTGTTGCGCGATAGTTCGAATTCAATGAGTGCCGCCGTCATCAAGCCGATCGACAATGCGGCTGCAGTGCTGAGGGTCCGTTGGCTTGGGCACGTCAGCTATGGCGATGCGCTGGCATTACAGCGCGGACTATTCGCCAACTCGAGCGACAATCATCTGCTGTTGCTCGAACATCCGCACGTCTACACGATGGGTCTGCGATCCGACCCTGCCAATATCCTTGTCGATCCTGCCTCGGTCGGGGTGCAGCTCGTCCAGGCTGATCGTGGCGGCGATGTCACCTACCATGGCCCTGGGCAATTGGTCGGTTATCCAATTCTGTGGGTGCCGGGCAAACGCGGCGGAGGCATGGCCGACACCGGCGCCTACGTGCACTCGGTCGAGCAACTCCTAATCGATACGATGCAGCGGGTCGGGCTCGGCGATGTGGGACGCCTCAAAGGGCGTACCGGCGTCTGGGTTTCGCCCGACTCCAGATCGCCTCGAAAGGTTGCCGCCATCGGAGTGCGGCTGTCGCGTGGCCGCTCGATGCACGGCTTCGCGCTCAATGTTGATCCCGACCTCGGGTACTTTGACAACATCGTTCCGTGCGGTATTGCTGAACCACATTTAGGTGTAACGTCACTGGCTGGCGAAGGCGTAGCGATAGCGATGCGAGAGGTTGTCGAGATGGTCGCGGCCCTCGCGATCGACCGTTGGGGCAAACCTGGAACCTCGGAACGCGCCGATGTCGTGTGGCGTCATATTCCAGAAGATCTCGCACCGTTTTCGCGGGGTGAGGGGCCAGGGGCGATCGTTGGGTCTGCCCAGAGTCCAAACGTCAGCGCTACTTCATCACCTCGAACCCACACCGACGGCACCTCGGTTCGGCTCAGGTCGCGGCTCGCTCAGGCCGGAGTTACCGAAGGTCTGCAGATTTCTGGTCGCAAGCCGCAATGGATGCGGGTCAAGGCCGAGATGGGTGAGGGCTACCGTCAGCTCAAGACCGTCATGAGAGCTCTCGACTTGGTGACGGTGTGTGAAGAGGCGGGTTGTCCCAATATTTTCGACTGCTGGGCAGACGGTACCGCCACGTTCATGATCAACGGCGAGCGTTGCACGAGGGCTTGCGGGTTCTGTTTGGTCGACACAACAAAGCCACTACCGCCTGACTTGGATGAGCCCAGACGGATCGCCGAGGCCATCGATCGCATGGACCTTGAGTTCGCGGTTCTGACCACCGTTGCGCGAGACGACCTTACCGATGGGGGAGCGAGCGGTTTCGCCAATTCGATAGCCGCGATTCGTCGTCGCACCCCTCGCGTCGGAGTCGAGGTTCTGATATCGGACTGCAAAGGAGAGGCCGAGTCGCTTGACAAGATTTTCGATGCCAGGCCCGACGTGCTCAACCACAACATAGAGACCGTGGCGCGACTGCAACGAATGGCACGGCCTTCGGCATCGTATGCCCGGAGTCTCGCGGTGTTGGCGCGTGCCAAAGCTGCCGGGCTGACAACCAAGTCATCGATCATCGTTGGAATGGGCGAGACCCTCGATGAGGTTGTCCAAACACTGGCAGACCTGCGCGGGGTCGGGGTCGACATCGTGACCATCGGGCAATACCTGAGACCAACCAGCCACCACCTACCCGTTGCTCGCTGGGTGACTCCAGTCGAATTCGAAGAGCTCAAACGGATCGGCGAAGAAGAACTCGGAATCGGCCACGTCGAGTCGAGCCCGCTCACCAGGTCTAGCTACCATGCAAAACAAGCTGCCCAGTTTGTGTTCTCTCCAGCTCCTCAGCGGTAACCTGCCAGGATGTTCGCCTCAAGACTCGAACGCGCTCGAGCGCAAATGCAAACGGCCGGTGTCGACACGCTACTGCTGTCGGTAGGAGCCGATCTTCCGTACCTGACCGGATACGAGGCGATGCCGCTAGAACGGTTGACAATGCTGGTCGTACCCGTCGATGGCCCGGCAGAGCTTGTTGTGCCGGCGCTGGAGGCGCCTCGGGTCACCCCCCACGACGATGTCTTTAGCCTGGTTGGATGGGGCGAGACCGACGATCCAATCGGCCTTGTCGTCGACCGGATTGGATCGGCACGGTCGGTCGCCATCGGTGAGACGACTTGGGCAACGTTCCTAGTCGATCTGGTTAAGCGTTGTCCCGCTGTCACCTTCACCAACGCTGGCGAGGTAATGACTGCGTTGCGTTCGGTGAAGCAGCCAGCCGAGGTGGAAAGCCTGCGACGCGCAGGGGCTGCGGTCGATCGAATCGCAGCCCGTCTGCAGGCAGGCGAGATCGATGTTATTGGCCGTACCGAAGCGCAGGTGTCCGCCGAACTAGCTCGACAAATTATCGCTGAGGGACACCAGCGGGTGAACTTTGCAATCGTCGCTGCAGGCGCGAACGCTGCCAGTCCTCACCACGAGGCTGGCGACCGGATAATCGAGCCAAACGAGGTTGTGTTGTGCGATTTCGGTGGAACGATGCTCGACGACCACGGTGTTGGCTATTGCTCGGATATCACCCGCTGTGTGTACACGGGCGAACCGCCAGCCGAGTTTGCTGAGTTGTACGAAGTTTTGTTTGAGGCACAGGCGGTCTCGGTGGCGAGCGCGACCATAGGAACCCCAGCGCAGGACGTCGACCGGGCAGCTCGGGAGGTAATCGTTGCGAGCGGTCTCGGTGACTACTTCATTCATCGAACCGGTCACGGCATTGGTGTTGAGGCCCATGAGAATCCCTACATCGTTGAAGGCAACACTCAGGCGCTCGTCGCTGGCCACGCCTTTTCTATCGAGCCTGGCATCTACGTTCCGGGAAAGTGGGGGGCACGCCTAGAAGACATCGTGGTCGCCGCCGAAACCGGCCCGGATGCGCTCAACACGGTCGATCATCATCTGGCAGTAGTCGGTTGATCGAACTCGATCTTGCGACCCTGCTGCTGCAGTGGTCGGTGGGCGGACTCTTCTTTACTTGGGTGACCACGCGGCGCCGCGAGGCGGGCCTTGGGTACGGCTGGCTAATGCGGCTGATCTTCCTGGTTCTGGCTGGGGGGTCGTTGGCGGCAGGGTTCATGTTCGATGTAGTCGCAGTCCGAGAGGCGGCGACCATTGGTCTCATCATCGCAGTGTTAGGGGCGCAGATCAGCTCGATCATTCGACGCGATGCTGGGGTGGCGGGGCAGAACCAAGTGGTCGAGCGTCGTTCGGTGAGGGTTGCTGAGATGACAGGTATCGATCGCGATGTGCAAGAGTTCGACAAGCTGAAACCAGAGTTTGCCCCGGTCCTCGACCTAGTGGGTCCAGCTATTGGCCTGGTCGGTCTTATCGCTGGAGCGTTGGCTTCGGGTGGCCCCGCGGCGCTGGCGATCGCTCGCATCGTCGTGGGTGCATTCTTTCTAGGCGCGATAAGCGACGCTATGTTGCTGGGCCACTGGTATCTGGTGCAACCCGGCCTCGAGCGCGGCCCGCTGCTCGAATTAGTGAAATGGTCGGCGATTGTCTGGCCGTTCGAACTGGCGGTGATGCTGTGGCCAACCGGGATGGTTTCGGTCCTCAACGGCGCGATTCCCGATGACTACAACGGGCTATTGGGGTGGTTCTGGGTGGCCTCGACGGTCGCCACCATCATCCTGCTGGGCGTCACACGGGCTGCGCTAAAGGAGCGCCAGTACAGTGCGGTGATGGCTGCGACCGGCTTGCTATACCTTGCGATTTTGACCGGCTTCGGTATGGATCTAGTCGCCCGAGCGCTACTCGCCTAGCTAGCGCGATCGACGACTACAGATCTGACCAGGAGTCTTCTGTGGCCACGTCGATGATGGTCCACGCCATTGCGAGCGCTCCGTCGTGGATTGCCTGCTGACCTGACGGGGTAATAGTGGCTGCAGCGAACTCTGGTTGGTGGTTCACCGAGCCAGCACAATCGATGGCGATCATCGGATGAATTGTTGGCACCACATGGCTCACATTGCCCATGTCGGTGCTGCCCGAAGGGGTGTGTGCATCGCCGGGCGGCATGGGCCGTCCGAGGGACTGAGAATTGGCAGCAAACAATTCAGCGAGCGTCGAGTTGGATGTCATGTTGGAATAGGAATTGCCCGGCGTCGTGGAAGTCCAAGTACACCCGGTAGCTGTGGCCGCGGCATCGAAGCAGTTCATTACTCGTTCGACCAACTCGTCGAGGCGCTCTTGAGTTTGGGACCTGATGTACCAACTCGATGCGGTGTGATGAGGCACGATATTCGCTGCGTCACCACCGTGGGTGACAATTCCGTGGATCCGGTCGCTGGGTAGAATGTGTTGACGCAGCGTCGAAATGTTGACATATGCCTGCACGAAGGCATCGAGCGCATTGACCCCCAGATGCGGCGCGAACGCTGCGTGAGAGTCCTTGCCGTGGAACTCGACATCGACATGTAGAACAGCGAGGATGTTTGGCGTCAGTTCATTGTGGGGAGCGGGATGAACCATCATCGCAGCCGATGCGTCGGCGAACGCGCCAGCGTTGAGCAGATCGACTTTTGCACCGTACCCTTCTTCGGCTGGAGTGCCGAGCACGGTCACGCGACAGCCCAGTTCGTCGGCGAGGGTGGCTAGCGAAACTCCCGCACCGACAGCGGACGCTGCAATTATGTTGTGCCCGCAGGCATGGCCGATCGAGGGCAGGGCATCGTACTCGGCGCAAACGATGACTTCGGGCCCCGACCGCCCGGCTCGAGCAACAAAGGCTGTGTCGAGGCCGTAGGCGGGGAATTCAACTTCGAACCCATTGTTGGCGAGCATCGTCGATATTCGCGCCGAGGCCTCGTGTTCTTGCAGCCCTAACTCTGGATTGTCGTAGAGCCACTGGGACAGCTCAAACAGTTGCGGCTCAAATTCGGCTAGGCGCTTCTTAGCGAGCTCTTTGAGGTTGTTGGCCAAGAGAGGTCAGTCCTCGTTGCGACGAACTACCAGCATTGTCGAACCGCCGACAAGGATCAGAATCATGGCAGCTGCGGCCATCGTGTCGGAAAACGCACCGGTTATTGCGAGTGGTGGCGGTTCCTGGTCGGCCGGCGGCGCTGGTTCGGGTTCGGGTTCGGGATCTTGATCGTCTGGTTCAGGAGGTACCGGACAGCCGCCCTCTGGCTCGACGGTCCCGTCGTCACAAAGAACCGGCTCTGGTTCGGGTTCTTGATCGTCTGGTTCAGGAGGAACCGGGCAGCCGCCCTCTGGCTCGACGGTCCCGTCGTCACAAAGAACCGGCTCTGGAATTGGAGTAGGCACGAATGTGAGACAGACGCTCGTCACCACGACCGAGTTGATCGCCGAGGTTCCACCGACGTGAACCAGGTTCACTGCATCGGCGCCATCGGGCAGATCAATCGTTCCAAGGTTATTGATTTCCCACGCGGAGACTGGGCCTTCGAGCAAGTCGGTAGTGGCACCGCTAGTCGCCACCACGACACCATCGAGGACGAACTCCATAACAACCCGTTCGTTGGTCTGGTCGGGGTTGTTCTGGCGATCGGTATGAGCATCCCAGGTAACGATCTCATCGAGGCTGACCGTGCCGGAGGGAAAATCGAGGCCCGAAATGGTGGTTCGGCTGATGAGGCCACCGGCTCCATCGCCGAGGTTCGGGTCAGAGATGTTGAATCCGCTGGCATCGAGAGCGGGAGTGGTGGTGAACACCGGCTCGGTGCAGCTTGGACCGGGGGGCAGGGCGAGTTCATCGCTCGAACCTGCATATGCGGTGGCCGGGTAACCAACGAGCAGCAATACGAATGCGGCGAGCAGTGCGAACACTCTGCTACGACGTGACATGTGGGCTATCTCCTATTTGGGGGTCGGAAAACGACGTTTCCGATATCGCACGGAGCCTATTGCCCAATCGGACCATTGTCGAGTACCTCTACTTCTCTCCGCCTTCGGCTCCGGCGCTGCGCGTTGTTGGCTGGCGTTCCCCGGTCACGCAGGCCGTGGGGCTCAGGCTGCGGGCTGGCGCCCT
>CBERPN010000131.1:0-11564 GCA_965524675.1 uncultured bacterium | reverse complement strand
GTCAGATCGAGCAGCTCATGGCCGAATTGGCTGACCCTCCGGTCCACCCGCACCCAGGTCTCGGCGGGCAGGTGTCGAGGGTCCGCAACCGCGTCGTCGAGACCTACCTCGATACCATCATCATGGCGAGCGGCCCTGACCTGACCGCTGCGGCGTTAAGGGTGGCGTATACGCCGCTTCATGGCGTAGCAGGTGCTGTTTTTGTCAAGTCGATGGAGCGACTCGGGGTGACGCTCGAAATAGTGGCAAGCCAGTTCGCTCCCGATCCAGACTTTCCGACGGTGGAGTTCCCTAACCCAGAAGAACCCCGCTCGCTCGACGCCTTGGTCGCGACTGCGGCAGGGATCGATGCCGAGGTTGCATTTGCCAACGATCCAGATGGCGACCGCCTAGGGGTAGTCGTTCCCGATGGGGACGGTTGGCGACAACTCAATGGCGACCAGATCGGTGTGTTACTGGGAGACTACTGCCTAAGAAATAGTGAAGGCGAGGGTCGGTTAACGGCGGCCACTACGGTCTCGTCACGGATGCTCGCGGCGATCTCTGCGACCCATGATGTCGAGTTTGTAGAAACCATGCACGGGTTCAAGTATGTGGCCCGCGCTGCCGACGATCGGCTAGAGACCCGCCTAATATTCGGGTACGAGCCCGCCCTTGGTTACGCCGTGAACGATACGATCCGCGACAAGGATGGAATCAGCGCAGCCATAACGTTTCTAGCGCTGGTGGCCGAACTGAAAGCCGATCAAAAGTCGGTTCTCGATCGGCTCGATGAGCTGGCCATCGAGCACGGCGTGCACTCAACCACACAGGTCGTCTCGTGGTTCGATGGGCTGGGAGCGCTGGGCCGGATGGCCGACTTCATGCGTGCCGTTCGCAACGACCCGCCTTCCGAAATTGGGGGCAGGCAGGTTGTGCAACTTACAGACTTTGCTGGGCGTGCCGACATGTTGCGATTCGATCTCGAAGATGGCTCGCGGGTGCAGTTACGACCCAGCGGGACCGAACCAAAACTAAAGGCATACATCGAGCTGGTGAGATCGGTGGGCGACGGAAACGATCTTGCATTGGTTCGAGAGCGCACCGAAGCCGATCGCACAGAGTTGGCCGAAAGTGTCAGAAGCTTGTTGGCCAATGTTGTCCAACACTGAAGGGTATTGAAGGGTGAAAGCTCAGTCGTTTCCCGCTCGGGGTTTCTAGGGAAACAAGGCTTTCAATGCCATTGTGGCCAATATGACCGCCATGATCAGCCACGGGACCGGCGCCGCCAGTAGCAGAAGGTAGGCGAAGCCCTTGAACCAGCCTGGGCGGTCGTCGAAGCGGCGACGGTACAGCTGCTGATCGAGGGCTTCTGCTTCGTGATTGGCCGGAAGGTCGAGCACCTCGAGGGCGTCTTCGACCGTGTCGTCGAGCACTAGCAGAACGAAGCCAGGTTGGGTGACGTGGTGCGGTGCGACCGAATGCGCTGGGTCGCCGAACACCGATGACTCGATGCCGTACTCCGCGAGCCTGGCCACGGCGACGTCGGCGGCAAACTTGGTTCCGTATTCGCTAATCTGTGACATGCCGTCGGGCTCTGGTACAGCCATACCGATAAGAGTACTCAGCTATCGGGGGTTGTGAGGTCGGTGATTGGTTCGGTTCTTTGGATTCTGATGGGCCGTCCGAGCAAACTGCTGTGAGGAATTATCACAAGCTGGCCTTCGCCGGTCTCGAGTTCAAGCCCGACCGAGTGATGCTCTACTACCCGCCCAGCGGTGTCGTCGTAGGAAACAATGTCGCCTGGGTTGAGTAGCCGGCGTACAGCGCGACCAGCCGCAAGCTCGGCTGCGACGTCGCGTGATCCGAGTCCTGCGATAAGGGCTGCGGTGAGGCCAATGCTAAAGAAGATCGCCGCCGCTGCGAGCGTAATTATTTGAGTGTCGATGCCAATCTGGGAGGCAGCAATCAGTACCGCGAACGCAGTGATTAGGCCGCGGGCGATGGCGGGAACTCGACGGCGGGTGGTCGCCGAGACGTGACCGAGACTCTTTTCGAGAATGGTTGTAACTATCGCTCCGAGAATATTCGCGCCGATCAGTACGATGGCAGCGCTCAGCAGGCGCGGAATATAGGCGACGACATCTTTAGGAAGCTGATCGAGCGCGCTCGGGTTGACGACACCGAGGGCCACTACCAGCCCGATGATTAGCGATAGCGACATCACTAGGCTGGCGATCGCCTTGGCCATCGACTGCACTGCCTCGCGGCGTGATTCTCTGCTGAGAAGGCCCTGGGTTACGCGCGACAAGATGACCCCCAACGCGATGGACACCCCGATAGCTATCGCAGCGATGAGCCACTTTGTGTCCATTGAGCGCCCCCAGTTCGTGGCTCTTATGCTCTCACCCTCGACGATAGTCGCCGCCCCGGCGATGTTCTAACGGGGGTCGATGCTGTCGTCGGAAGATCTGGCTGGGCCATCACCGAGCAGCATCTTGGCCGTTGGCAGAGGTACCCCCATCAAATCTACAAAGAGGGCCAAGTCAGCACGATTTCGTAGTGACTCAGAAATTCGTTCACTCAGTCGCTCTCGGTACTCGTTGGGGGGTTGAAGAACCGCTGTAAGTGCTCGGCTCATCGAGGGAACCGGCACCGCTAAGGCATCCATCGATTCGGCACAACGGTCACACGTCGTGACATGCGACTCGACTTCGGGCGGGCCACCCGTTTCGAGCCAATCGGCGAGTTTCTTGGTGGACGGGTGGCGCTTCATGGCTGCCACTCTTCAAGCGATGACGACAGGACTCGTCTAGCTCGTAGTAGGCGTGTCTTGACCGTCGGGAGCCCAACATCGAGGACTCCGGCGATCTCCTCGTAGCTCATTGATTCGACCTCGCGCAAGACCACGATGGATCGTGATAGCTCGTCGAGCTCGTCGAGCGCGGATTCAAACGCGGACATAGCCATCTTGGCTTCGACCGAACGCTCGACGCTTGTGCGGGTCGCCGTTTCACCGAAAGTATCCGGATCGCGAACTTCTTCGCGTCGGCTTCGCAATAGCGAGACCGCCGTGTTGTGGGTGATCCGCAGCACCCAATTGCGTAGCGGTGCGTCGCCCCGGTAAGTCGGAAGGGCCTGCCATGCCTTGAGAAGGGCCTCCTGAGCGGTGTCTTCGGCAAGGCCGTTATCGCGCACTACCGAACGTGCCACCCGGTAAACGGCATCGGAGTAGTTCTCGACTAGGTATTGGAGCTGTTCGCCCGATTCGAGTTCGTGGATCTCGGCGGGGCTCGAGAGCTGAACGCTCCCAGTAGACCCTGGTGAGCCCGTGCTACTCGCCAACACCCGATCGACTGCCAGCAGAGGTCCAACGATGAGTCTTTGCCACTCACGTTCGATGAGCTCGGACAGCGTTAGGCCAAGCTGTGGCCAGGGTCGCGACAGGCCCGGGTTGGCGGCCGCTCTGGGGTGCGAAGTGATCGCCGTCATGTTGTGAGGACGCAGCAGGCCAAACAAAGTCGCGTGGCCGCCGCAAAACTTTGGGTACATGCAAGGACCCTACTTTCTTTGTTCCGCCACCTAAAACTGCCCCCAGAGGGGCGATTTTCGCTGGCGGAACGAAATGATGCGGTTTTCTCGCGACTTTTCTACGGCGAACAGCGTCTGTCATCTGTCATCACAAACAAATCCATGAGTAGGGAGTACTCAATATGGTTACAGCTGGAATCGATTTCGACGGAGCGTTTACCGACGCATTCAGCGATCTTTTCGCATTCATCCCCAAGATCATTGCATTCTTGGTGGTCTTCGTAATCGGCTGGTTTATCGCCAAGTTGATCCGCAAGGTCGTCCACCGCGTGCTTCAGAAAGTCGGTTTCGATCGCATCGTCGACAGATCTGGCCTGGGTAGTTACATCGAGCGGGCTGGCTACGCCGACTCTGGGCTCTTGCTAGCCAAAATCGTCTACTTCTTCATCATGTTGATGGTCTTGCAACTCGCACTCTCGTCCTTTGGTAAGGACAATCCTTTCTCGGAGTTGCTCACCGACTTCATTGCTTACATCCCGAAGCTGATTGTGGCCTTGGTGCTGATCGTTATTACCGGAGCTGTGGCTAATGCTGTGAAGGATCTGGTTCGGCCATCGGTCGCTAATCTCGGCTACGGAAACATGGTTGTAACCGGTGTTGGTGCGCTCATATGGTATGTCGGCGGCTTTGCCGCGATCAGCCAACTCGAGGTTGCCGAGACTGTCGTCAACACGCTCTTTCAAATGATTACCGGAGCGGCCGTGTTCATCTTGATTATCAAGTTTGGAATCGGTGGAATACCCGCCGCCCGCGACCGCTTCTGGCCAAAGGTCTACGACAAGTTCGAGGGAAAGGGTCAAGCCTAAATAGGCCTAGATCTCCCCTTAGTTCTCTCTTCGATCCACCCGCCGGATCGTCGAGGGACGCCAGCACCGGGCCCCGCCGCCCGGTGCTGGCATTTTTGCTAGAAGCGTGGGCGGCCGGTAGCGCTAACAACTAGTAGGCCCTCTACGAATACTTCTTTGCCTTCGACCATCGCGGTCGTGGTCGACCAGGAGTGGGTAACTTCGGGCTCGTTTGCGCCAGCGCGCTCAGCACTTGCTCGCACCGCTTTGGTTAGAGCGGCCAGCCCGGCGTCTCTGGCCCTTTCGGCTGAGCCAAAGTTTTCTTGATCGTAGAGGTGTAGCCGAAACTGACCTTTTGTGGGTTGGGTGATCGTGGCTTGGGCATGCATCTCTATCCTGCCGACCACCGCACCGATTGCGTTGGCGACATCGCCATGTTCGGGGATGGTGGCCGACGTCGACAGACCGTTCGCCACGTTCGGATAGAAGGCGGCTGCTGGAGCCCCGATTGCCAGCACTGTGGCTCGCAGTGCAAGATTGATTTCGAGCAGTCCGCTATGGCCCGATAGAGCAGCTTGGACAACGGCCGAATCGGCAACCTTTGGGGCATCTAGGCCGTCGCCAGCCAACGCCACCCGCAATAGAAGTTGGCTCGATTGCCTTTCGAGAAGCGCAATGACCAGTTCAGAAAACGCTTCGTGCGAATCAGCAATCGCCAGACCGTTCGATCTAGTTTGTCGAGCGAGGACTCGAGCGGCTGTCGAGGAAGCGTCACCGTCGATGGTCAGGTTTCGACCAGCGGAGAAGCGGCCCACTACCTGTAACGCATCGGTCGATGTAAATGACGCAACCCTGACCAGGCCTCTCCGGCAAAGCCTGGTCACCGCGTTGAGTAGCAGTCCGCTTGTTGCAACGGTGGCGAGCGCCATTGGTTGTCCGGCCATGCGACCCAGGATCGACCGCTCGCGATCGTCGAGCACAAGGTCTTGTTGCGCGTTGGGCAGTGGTACCAAGAACCTGCCATCGCTTCCTTGATTCGGCGCCGATAGCAGTTGACGTTCAAGTGTCGAGACGACAAGGTCTCGATGCTCGAGAGCAAGTCTGCCTATCGGAATCGCTCGCTGCGGCCCTAACAAGATTGGTCCGTCGCCGTGGCGCGAGTCGATTCTGACTTCGCTATCGCCGCCCAGCCCCTCGGTGACCACGTCGATCGCTTCCACCATCGTGCGATGCCCGCCAACGAGTGCCCCGGCGGTGGTTGTGGCGGGAGATCCGTTGCGCACCACTGCGACATCGGTGGTTGTTCCCCCTATATCCACTACCAGCCCGGCGTCGATTTGGGATATGTGCAAGGCTCCGACGACGCTCGCTGCTGGTCCCGACAGCACCGTCTCGATAGGGCGTCGAGCGGCGAAGTCTGCGGCAACAAGTGTTCCGTCGCCGCGAACGATCATCAGGGGGGCATCGATCTCAAGATTGGTCATCGCCGAACGAACCGCGGCGATGAGTTCGACGATTGTTGAGATGAGCCGGGCGTTGAGTAGAGCGGTAAGGGCGCGACGAGGGCCACCGAGTTGGGGCGATAGCTCGTGACTACAGGTGACAGGTTTTGAGGTGACTCTGGCGATGTAGTTGGCCACCTCGCGTTCGTGTTGCGGGTTGCGGACGCTGAACTGAGATGCGACCGCGAAGGCTGAGACAGCACCACCGATTGCGTCGAGTTCGGCCTGAACCTGGGCTAGGTCGACCTCGTCGACCGGGTTGCCATGGGCATCGTGACCGCCTGAGATCTGGCGGAGCAGGCAGTCGGGACCGACCTCATGAATGCTCGCCCTCGCAAGTTCATCGTCGGAGAACCCCATCGTGAACAGGCACGCCGGGTCTCCGGATCCTTCAACGAGGGCGTTGGTCGCCAGAGTGGTCGAAAGCGAGACAAGGGCGATGGTGGTCTCCGTGCAATCGAGGCCCTCGAGCACCTCGGCCATAGCCTGCTTCACCCCGGTGATTAGATCGCCGTGGGTCGTCGGAGCTTTGGCTTTTGCAACGACTGTTTGGGTGGCGTCGTCGATGAGTACCGCGTCGGTGAAGGTGCCGCCCGTGTCGATGCCGAGCAGCAGAGCTGTGGTCATGGATCGATTCGGCGAAACAGTTCAGCAGAGGCCATGCCGACCGTTGCCCCAGCGTCTGCGAGCTCGGCTTTGATCGACATCCGAAACTCTTCGCGCTGGTGGGTGTCGTCGAGGTCGGTTATGTCCATGGTCGTCTCGAACTGACTCTCGTGGGCTTCCAAGGCAAACACCTTTGCGGCTTCGAAGCCGGAAACGTCCTCGCTGTGGTTTGGCTCGTCGGTCTCGAACAACAACAGCTGTGCCGGGCGGTGGTGAGGAACCTGGTGTTCTGGATAAAAGTGCGGATCGCGCGCGGCGACAACGGCGTCGGTGGTGAGGAAGCCAGCATTTCGGTGATCGGGGTGAAGGCGCCAGCGTTTCCACGGATCGTGTCCGAGAACCACATTGGGCCGCAGTTCACGGATGTGGCGGGCTATGGCGCTCACCAGTTCGGGCGATTGTTGCAGCTCTCCGTCAACCTCTCCCAGATAGCGAACCTCGCCCGTAGCGCCGAGTCGCCTGGCAGCTTCGAGCTGTTCTCGCTGGCGGCGAGCTACTAGCTCGACCGTGTCGGCTGTCGGGTCCCATGTGCCCTTCGAGCCATCGGTGCAGATCAGGTGGTGAATGATGCAGCCCTCGCCAGCCCATTTGGCGAACGTGGCGCCACACTGAAACTCGATATCGTCGGGATGCGCAGCAATGGCCAGAGCGGTCGCTGGAGTCTCTAAGTCTTTGCTCTTCTTGGTCATCGTCGGCGTAGCTCTTCCATGTCTTCGGGAGTATCGATGTCGAGGGCTAGATTCTCATCGGTGACGACGCGGGTTTCAGTGGCGACTCGGCTCGCTTCAGTCAGGTGCCGATCGAACGAGCCCGCTCCATAGCTGAACTCGAAGCCCGTGCCGGTTGGCAGGCAGATCACGTTGGTGCCTTGTCGGCGCCGATCGGGGACAAGTGTGATTCCGTCAAAATCGAGTAGCTCACTGAATGACTGGGCAAGCGGCAGGTCACCGTGAGCCACCACCACCTGATCGAATCCCGCTGCGCCGAGGTCTTCGACCGCTTCGGTCACTGCACCGTTTAGCCCGCGGCCGGGTTTCCAAAGCGTAAGTGCACCATTGCTGGCCGCCCATCGAGCTACTCGTTCGTCGTCGCACACGACAGCCAAACGAAGCTGGCGCCCGGCACGCAAAACCGAGGTGGCCATCGATCGGGCGAGCGCGGCACGGCCTGGGCTGACCACCGACTCGGCGAGTCGACTCTTAGCCTCGTGAAAGGCCTTTACGGGAATGAGAAGCACGGCAGCCAAGCACTACGAAGTGTAGGTCTTTCTGGCCGGTCTCGGTGCTTCGACGACGCTGCTACCTAGCGGGGTGGAGTAGTTTCTACGGTATGGAAATCAGAGTTGGTGTTGCAGGTGGTGGGTCGTGGGGCACGACGGTGGCGTCGTTGGCCGCGCATAATACTCCGACGACGGTTTGGGCGCGCGATGCCGAAGTGGTCGACGGCATAAACAACGAGCATCGAAATGTTCGCTACATGCCCGATCTCGACCTTCATCCCGACTTGCGTGCTACTACCGACCTCGCCGAGATGGTGAGTGGCTGCGACGTTTTGGTGATGGGTGTGCCGTCGCACGCAATGCGCGAAACCGCGAAAGCGATCGAGCCGTACCTCCGAGCCTGGGTGCCCATCGTCAGTCTTTCAAAGGGCCTCGAACAGGGCTCGATGCTGCGGATGACCGAAGTCATCGGCCAGGAACTGCCAGGCCATCCTGTGGGTGTTCTCACGGGCCCAAATCTCGCCAAGGAGATATTGAGTGGTTACGCAGCGGCCGCGGTGGTGGCGATGACCGACCCGACACTAGCGGTGAGATTACAAGAGATTTTCGCCACCGAATCGTTCAGGGTTTACACCACCGGCGACGTGATTGGTGCCGAACTAGGGGGAGCGTTAAAGAACGTGATCGCCCTGGCGTCAGGTATGGCCGATGGCCTCGGAACTGGCGACAACACTCGGGCTGCGGTGATAACCAGAGGCCTGGCCGAACTCACACGTTTGGGCGTTGCTATGGGCGGACAACCCGAGACCTTCGCCGGGCTAGCTGGGATGGGCGACTTGGTCGCTACCTGCATTAGCACCCAAAGCCGCAACCGCCATGTCGGTGAACGGCTTGGCCAGGGCCAGACCATCGAGCAGGTAATCGAAGAGATGAACCAGGTGGCCGAGGGGGTCAAGACCGTGCCTGTGGTAATCGAGCTGGCCGCTCGTTACGGCATCGAGGTTCCGATTACTAGCGAGGTGGCCAAGGTGATTAGTGAAGGTGCCGCCGCTACCGAGGCATACGAGGGGCTGTTACGGCGCCGTACCGGCCTAGAGGCCGATCCAGCCGAACCCCAGTGACGTTTCTGCGACGCTCCATGAAGCGTGGCGACCGGCCTGCGAACCGTCAAGATCGCCTGACCGAACTTGTCGCCACCGACCCGGAGGGTCCTTGGCCTCGCTGGGTTCAGCTGGTCGGCAAAGAGGGCGCCGCCTCGTATTCGCCGGAGACCATTGGCGGAATCGATACCGGACCGGTGGCCACGGTGGACGATCGCGGCTTGGTGAGCACGCTCGATGACAGGTTTTCGCTCGACTGGTGGATCCGAACCGGTTCGGGTTGGGCATACCCGAGTCGTACTCGCAAGCTGCGCCAAACCGTTGGTGTAGTACCGATCGTCGAGACCTCATTCCCCGTGGACGGCGGCTCGGTGGTTGCCAGCACATATGTTGTCCAGACATCCCAGGGCCCTGTCATCGCGATCGACTACCTAAACGACTCGCGGACACCTGTTGCGCTAGCCCTAGCTGTTCGACCGATCGACGGCGACGGCTTGGGCATCATCGAACACATCAAGGTTTACGACAACACTGTCAGCGTCGACGGTGGGGTCGTTCTTCGGGCGGACCGTTCGCCGTCGGCAGCGGTGGCGGTTGCAGACTTTGCTTCACTGCCGCCGGCGGTGGAGAACGCCGCGGCCGAGTCATCCGACGAGGCGGCATCTACCGAAGGTACGGCTCAGGCCGCGCTGATCTTTCCCATGCTCGAAGGCGTTGCACTGCGAGTCATATTCGGTGCTGACACTCCCTTGCCAGAGGTTCCACGACGGACCGGAGTAGAGAACGGATGGTTGGCTCATCTAGATCAGTTCCTTCAGGTCGAGGTGGAGGGTGAGACGGTTGGTGATGACTTAGCACTCGCCGTTCGGCGCCTGCAGACGAGCGTTCGCGGAGGAAGAGTTGTTCGCACCAGAGCCGACCTCGACAGCTGGTCGCGTAGCGACGACTTGTGTGTCGCCGACGCCTTGCTCGAAGCGGGTGATGTCCATGCCGCGACCGAGATCGTGCTCGATGCGCTAGACCCCGACAAGCTGCTAGCGGCAACCAAGCTGGAGCGCGAGCGCTCCCTCGATGGGTTCTTAAGACTGTGGCAGCACACGCGCCGCCCTCACATCCTAGCGGCGGCGCGAGAATCGCTTGAGATACCGCCAAAGGTGCTGGTGGGGGCTGTTCCGTCCCCAGTGTTATCGCAGTCACAGGCTTGGTCGACTATTAGTGCTTGCGCGGTGTTGGAAACCCGCGCCGCGTTCGTGGTCGAAAACGATCAAGAGCTGCACTTGCTGGCTGGGTTCGACCAGGCATGGCGAGGCCGCAGCATCGACGTTCGCAACGCGCGCACCGCATTTGGCCGCTTGTCGTACTCGCTGCGCTGGCACGGTGAGCGGCCAGCCCTGCTCTGGGACCTAGACATCGACGCCGATGCGATGGACTTTCCGGAGCCAGCGGCGATTATGGCTCCGATGCTCGACCCTCGCTGGAGAACACAGGACCAGGCGGGCGAGGCGTTACTCGCTGCCCAACCAGCGTGACACCACGATGAGTGTTCCGACGCTTCGCAAGGCGCTCAAGGCAAAGTCCCCTGGCCTCCGGTTCGAAACGAAGTTCTGGGATGCCGGCTATCAGGTGGTAGCAGGAGTAGATGAGGTGGGTCGCGGCGCTTGGGCGGGTCCTCTTACAATCGGTGCGGTCATAGCGCCACGCGATCGACGTATCTATAAGGTGCGTGACTCAAAGATGCTGACCGAGGCCGAGCGTGAGGCCATGTTCGACCGCATCATCGACTGGTGCGAGGGTTGGTCGGTGGGCCATGCATCGCACATCGAGTGCGACGAACTAGGGATGTCGGCCGCTCAGAAGCTGGCCACGGTAAGAGCCCTCGAAGGATTGGCGCTGTCGGTCGATGCGGTATTGGTCGATGGTTCGTGGGACTTCGTCGAGACTCTGCCGACAGAAACGATCGTTAAGGGGGATCAAAAGTCTTTGTCGATCGCCGCGGCGTCGATTCTTGCAAAAGTAACGCGTGACCGGATGCTTAGAGCTAGTGCGTCGACCTACCCGATGTTCGATTTTGACCGAAACAAAGGCTATCCATGCCCGCGCCACCGGGCCGCGCTTCAAGCGTTCGGTCCGACCAAGTTTCACCGCCAAAGCTGGGCCTTTGTAGATGACGTACCATTCACCGGGGTAAAGAGAAAGCAACCCCCAAGCCGACAGCCAACCCTCTTCGACTAGCGATCACTGCACGCCGTGCAGGCCGTTGGGGCCACGGAGGCCGCCGCAAGCGCACCAGCCACGGCTCGAGCTGTCGTGGGCGTTGTGTCTGCTGGCGGGTACCTGGCGGTCTGAGCATCGTTTCGGGTCTCCGTGCTTTGGTGTGCCCGCCAGGGTGCGGCCTGTAGCCGTGTTGGTGATGATTGGTGTCTGATACGTTCGTTATGCCTGGCTGTGCAAGCAACGGGCCTGAGTAGTTAGCCAGGTTTAAGGGACGTGTCTGACACCACCCGGCGGGCGGACTAGGGACGCTTGATTAGGGACGTGTCTGACACCATTGTGTGACGCCAGCAAGCATCGCGAAGATGAGCAAAACTGTAAGGCGGAGGGCGCTAGCCCGTAGCCTGAGCTCGGCGGCCTGCGTGGCCGGGAAGTAACCTTGGGTATCAGTAGTGTTGTAAGGCGGAGGGCGCTAGCCCGTAGCCTGAGCCCGGCGGCCTGCGTGGCCGGG
>CBERPN010000130.1:0-11807 GCA_965524675.1 uncultured bacterium | reverse complement strand
GGCCTCGAATTTGGGCGTCTCCGCCAGCGACGTTGGAGAACTGGTACCCAAGAAGGGTCGTAAGCAGCTCATTGCGGCCTTGGGTGTAGCAGCCGGGGTCGAATCGGCGTCAGCGATTGTAGAAAAACAGTATCGACGCGATGCTGGCTTGGCGACCGGCTGGCCAGCCGTGCGGTGGCTACGCAAGTTGAAAAAGACACCACTCCGTTCGCTCGGGACGCCTGCCGCTAGCGCAATGGCAAATGCGGAGGTGGGAGTCGCTCTGCGCGATGTAGGTGAGTTGGCGGCGTCCGGTTTGGCCGAGTCGTGGTCGACCGAAATTCGAGGCGAGATGCGAGCTGCTCAGCCCATCGTGATCGAGTCGCTGGGAAAGGTATCGCTACAAGCTGCCAACGCTACGCGCGATCGACCGCGTTGGTGGAGTGCGTTCAGCTGGCTGCAACGGGTCGCTGCCACGGTCGCGATCATCGGTGGGCTTTGGCTGATCGGGCTGGCTGTAGCTGGCGGATTTTTCAAACTCGACACCGACCCATTGCTGCCAATGGTTAAGGACTGGTTACCGCTACCGACAGCGATGGTTTTCGGCGGACTTGCCGTGGGCATTCTGGGGGCTTTGATCGCTCGTATTCCGACGGCGATCGGTGCGTCTCGGCGCGGCCGTCGTGTTCGCAACGAGCTCAACATCCGGGTGGCCACGATCGCCGACCAAGATGTCTTCTCGAGATTCGATGCGGCGTTGGCCGATCAGCGAGAGCTGCAACGGCTGCTCGTCATCGTCCGCGGAGCAGCCCTGTAGCTAGCGGCGCTTTTCTACCTTTCGGTTGAGTTCGCAACGTGAGCTTTTGTCGATTCCAGACCCTCCGTTGCAGGCGTCATTTCCGCTGCCGCCCTTTAGATTGTCGCGATCGGCGCCTCCCTTTAGGACATCGTCGCCACCACCGCCTTTGAGGCGGTCGTTGCCAGCATTGCCGAGAATCCGGTCGGCGCCGTGCGCTCCGTTCAGCTTGTCGTTACCAGAACCGCCGAATAGTCGGTCGTTGTTTCGGCCGCCAATGACGAGGTCGTTACCGGAGTTGCCTCGGATGGTGTCGTTGCCGCCATCGCCGCTGAGAATGTCATCGCCGACGCCGCCGCTGATGATGTCACCACCAAGGCCGCCACACACGGTGTCCTCACCAGCGCCCGCCAGCACGGTATCGTCGCCGCCGAGGGCAACGATGACATCGTTGCCTGATGTTCCGCGGATGAGCTCTCCCGCATCTGAACCGACGATCGTGGCAACTTTGCCCTTGCATGTCCGCGGAGCGGTCGCGACCAATCGTCGGATCGTGCGATCCCACTTGTTGAGTACGAATATTTCAGCTTCTTCGCCGAGCCCGAAGCGCAGGTCGGACCGATCGCCGCCACCTGGGTTGACAAGGTCGTTAAACACAACCTCGGTCCCGTCGACATAGACCAGCAACTCCAAGACCGAGGTTTGGGTTTGGGTTGAACGAGCTTGGCGCATGGCAGCGAAGTCGGCGTGCCAGAAACGACCGCGCACAAGATCTCCAAAGATGTACTGACCCGCTAGTTCGTGGTTGCGGCTGCCCTCGTAGTTGAAGCCGCCAATCGCTGCGATCGGGCCTGTTTCGGTCAAGGCCCGGGTGGAGGTTTGGTTAGAAGGCAGTGTGTGGTCATACACGGCGACCGGCTCTACCAACGGACCTATTTGGTCGATCGGCGTTGGTTCAATAGCCGGATCTGGTTGGACTGGTAACGTCCCCTCGCGGGCATCCCAGCCAAAATTCTCACCAGCTCGCACGATGTCGACCTCCTCGACCTCGTCAAAGCCGATGTCGACGACTATTAGTTCGACCTCACCATTGAGTGCTCGTGCGAAGCTAAGGGTTTGAGGGTCGCGAAGGCCATAGGCATAGATTTCGCCTGCCGCTCCATCCACGGACACAAAAGGGTTGTCGTCGGGTACGCGGAAGCGATCGCCGCCGAGCGGGTCGATCCTGATGATGCTGCCAAACGGGTTCGCAAGATCTTGCGCCCAGGGGGCAGAAATCAGCGAGAACCCGTTGGTGCCGTCGCCGACGGCTGCGTAGAGCAGTCCGTAATCGGCATCGCCGGGGACGGCATAAGGGTTAAACGTCAGCTCGCCGATTGCGTGTGGGTTTGCAAATTCGTCTTGGTACTCGAGGCGGTAAATCTCGCGGTACGTCGACCCGTCGGCCGTGTTGGCTCCATTGCCGAGGGGGTCCGGTACCCGCCATTCGGCGATGACGTGGTGATTGACAAGATCCTGCTCGATTGGAATGTCGCCCGCCTCGACGAGTCGGTAGTCGGGCGTGCCGTTAGGCGTTTCTTCATGCGCGGTATAAAACAAACCGAACCCGGGTGCGCCCAGGCTTGCGTAGTCGGGATGAAACGCAATGTAGGTGAGACCTCCAAACGCACAGCAGCTCCTTGTGAAGCGACTCGCTGTGGCCGAGGCTGTTGTGAGGTCGAGTAGCGGGGTCGATGGCACCGAGCCATCAGAATTGATGATCCAAATCTGGCCTTCTTGAACAGGTACGAAGCCTCGCCCGGAGCCATCACCAGCGTGGGTGAGTTCCATCATGCGACGGCCAGCGGAGGCGGGCAGTACCGCGAATGTTTCCAGGTTCAGCCGTAGCTGCGAGCGCTCCGGATCGGGCAGCGACGCGGTCTGAGCTTCAGCGGGGGCCACGATGGCTGTGAGCGAAACTATCAAGAGAGCCGCAGTGACCAATGGCCACAGGGGGAGTCGATAAGCCTGGTTCATGGCAAGACCGTAAACGACAATAACTTCAGTAACGGTCATCCTGGCTTCTAAAGGGCCTAGCCAGTAGGCGAGAGTACTTGCCCGAAAGCTGTTGCTTTCCACTCCTATCGCCTACGGCGATGGGCCGTTAGGCCCACGGAGCACGGCCAGTGGCTTCGCTCCGCTCACCTACCGGCGCGGGTCCTAAGGCTCCCCATACGGCATTGAGGTCGTCGCGGTTACCCTTACGCCGATGGGATTCGACATCGCCGACTTTCACCAGCTCATGGCCCTTGAGCCACACGGTCCTGACACCTATGTCGGCATAGGTCCCGACTATCCATGGGGCCGTGTCTACGGTGGCCAGGTTGTAGCACAGGCGTTGGTCGCCGCTGCCAATACCGTCGAACCACAATTCGTAATTCATTCCCTACACGCCTACTTCATTCGTGGGGGTGATTGCGACGAGCCGATCCGCTTTGAGGTCGATCGAATTCGCAACGGCCGGTCGTTCATTACCCGACGTGTCGTAGCCCGCCAGTCCGGTGGTGCGATTTTGAATCTGGCGGCATCGTTCCAACTAGAAGAAGATGAAGCTGACGCGCCGATGATAACCATCGCTGACGGCACCCCGGCAGCTACGGAAGTGCCGCTCAGCGAGTCGTGGAGCAAGCTGGTCGAGCGCCGTGAACTACCGGCCGATCCCGGGTCCGGCCGAGCCTCCGCGTGGATGCGCCTTGTCGACGATCTGGGTGATAACCCAGTCATGCATGCTGCGGGCCTTGCGTATCTGTCCGATGACTTTCCAACCGAAGCGGTGCGCGAGACCCATCCGTTATGGCTGGCGAGACGGGACGAAGAGCACCTGTTTCACGGCGCGAGCCTCGACCACGCCATCTGGTTTCATCGCTACAGACCAATGACCGATTGGCAGCTGCATGATTTTCGAGGTTCGGGCATGGTGGGCGGCCGCGGAGTAGCGATTGGAAACGTATTCGCCTCCGACGGCACCCACGTCGCCACCGTCGTGCAAGAGGCGCTCCTGAGAGTCGCGAAATAGGAAAAAGCGAGATCGCGGTGAGAAACGCTGCGTCGCTCGATTGAAACTGCTTTCATGTTGCGGGTCTTTACTGATAGGTATTGCTAGGTCGAGCGAGCTGAGGAGCTGTTGAATGACCGACTCACAAACCCAGGATCAGCAAGCGAGCAAGGTTGACGATGCGATCACAACACTGCTAGCGGCCAACGATCCGGCATCGATGAGCTCTGAAGAGTTTCGTGGTGCCCGCTACGACCACGGTCTTGCATGGGTGCAGTTTCCCGAAGGCTTTGGTGGCCTCGGTGTTCGGCCAGGCCTGCAAGCACTCGTCGAGAAAGGCATGCGTGAAGCTGGCGCGGCACCGATGGATCCCGCATTGTTCTTCTTAGTATTGGCTGGGCCGACCATCGCAACCCACGGCAGCGATGAGCAACGCAACCGCTTCCTGCGGCCGATGTTCACCGGCGAAGAGGTCTGGTGCCAGCTGTTCTCAGAGCCCGGTGCCGGGTCAGACTTCGCTGGGTTGGCCGCCAGCGCCGTTCGCGACGGTGATGAGTGGACTATCAATGGTCAAAAGGTGTGGAACACCATGGCACATGTGGCCGACTGGGCAATGTTGGTCACCAGGTCAGATCCCGACCAGCCCAAACACAAGGGCATGACCTATTTCGCGCTCGACATGGCCGGCCCTGGCGTGGAGGTGAGACCCCTCTATCAGATCACAGGCGAGGCCGAGTTCAACGAGGTGTATCTGACAAATGCCAAGGTTGCCGATGCCAACCGAATCGGTGCCGAGGGCGAGGGTTGGCGGGTGGCGCTAACGACACTTATGAATGAACGCTCCGCGATCGGCGGAGGTAGCGCTGGCAAATCGCCAGTGTCCGAACTGTTCTCGATCTGGGAGCAGATGGCAGATGAGGTTCGTAGCGCAGCCACCCGCGACCAGATGATGCAGATGTACGTTCGATCCGAAGTTCTCCGATTGACGAATGCTCGAGCTAGTGCCGCGGCGCGGTCGGGCAATCCCGGTCCGGAGGGTTCGGTAGCGAAGCTCGCGATGGCCGAACTCAACAAGGACCTGTTCGAATTGGCGATCAACATGATGGGAATGGCGGGCCAGGTCGGCTACGACTACACGCTACGGCGCCCCGAGTCACTCGATGTGGCTGGAACCAACGCCGGGCCGCGCCACGGGTTTCTGCGGGTTCGTGCCAATTCGATCGAGGGGGGAACCTCGGAAATCATGCGCAACATTCTCGGTGAACAAGTCCTCGGCCTGCCAGGGGAGCCTCGAGTCGACAAAGCAATCCCATGGAAAGAGGTGCCGCGCTCTTAGGCGGCATTGTTCGGAGTCATTTTGTTCGGCCTACGTGAGTCACAGCTGCTAGACAACCTTGGTGGATAACAAGATCAAAACCATGTGGGCCCAGGGTCAGCACGTCGTTGGTGTGTGGCTTTCGTTGCCAGATAGTCTCACCGCAGAAATGGTTGGGCAGGCGGGCTTCGATTACGCCTGTATCGATACCCAACATGGCGTCGTCGACTACCAGGTAGCGGTGACGATGTTGCAAGCTCTCGACTTGGGTTCGAGTACCCCGCTCGTGCGGGTTCCGTGGAACGAGCCGGGCATTATCGCCAAGATGCTCGATGCTGGGGCACAGGGCATCATCATCCCCATGGTTAACTCACCGCAAGAGGCGATGGCCGCTGTTTCAGCTTGTCGATATCCACCCGAAGGGGCTCGAAGTTTCGGGCCGCTGCGAGTAGGTTTGCGCAACCCTGGTTATGGGCCGCCAGACGCTAACGACGCGATCGCTGTAATCCCGATGATCGAGACGGTCGCGGCTCTCGACGCGCTCGATGAGATTCTGGCCGTTCCTGGCATTGACGCGGTCTATGTTGGGCCCGCCGACTTGTCGATCAGTCTCGGACTTTCGCCAAAGAACAACGATGGTGAGAAGTTATTCGACGATGCGTTGGAGCGCATCGTCGAGTGTTGCAATAACGCCGGAATCATCGCAGGGATCCATAGTGCACCCGATCTGGTAGAGCGGCGCCTAGAACAAGGGTTCTCGATGGTCACGGCGACCGGCGATAGCAACGTGCTTAAGACCGGATTGAGCGATGTGGCAATGCGGTTGGTCGGCGGCCGCGATCTATCTGGCGAAATTTACTGACAACAGCTGTCGCCAACCGATAGTGGCTCGGTTTGCGAATACACCACCAGTGACTAGTGTCCATTTCTTACCAACGATTTACTTCTCACCAATAGGGGACAGCAGTGATAGCCGCAGATATTGATTTTGGGGGCGCATTTACCGACGCGTTCTCCGACCTATTCTCATTTATTCCGAAGATTCTTGTCTTTCTTGTTGTGCTGTTCATTGGCTGGTGGGTGGCCAAGATAATTCGCAAGCTCGCTCACCGAGTGCTCACCAAGGTCGGCTTCGATGGCATTGTCGACCGCTCTGGTCTCGGCACATACATCGAAAGGGCAGGTTACGCAGACTCAGGCCTGCTGCTCGCGAAGATTGTTTACCTGTTCATCATGTTGATCGTGCTGCAACTGGCCTTGGCTGCATTCGGCGACGGAAACCCGTTTTCGGAACTGCTCAACGATTTCATTGCATATCTCCCCAAGTTGCTTGTAGCAATCGTGCTAATCGTAATCACCGGCGCCGTGGCCAACGCGGTTCGCGATCTTGTGCGGCCGTCGGTAGCGCACCTCGATTACGGCAATCTTGTCGTTACAGGTGTCGGCGCTTTGATTTGGTATGTCGGTGGGTTCGCTGCGCTCAGCCAATTGCAGGTCGCAGAGACAATCGTGAACAGCTTGTTCCAGATGATTACTGCAGCCGCTGTGTTCATCTTGGTGATCAAGTTCGGAATCGGTGGCATTCCCGCTGCCCGGGACCGCTTCTGGCCAAAGGTCTACGACAAGTTCGAAGGCGCCAACAAGGCTCCCGGTACCACCCAGGAGTAAGCGCTCCACCAGGACTAGAGACAGTAAGGGCGTGGCGGGTCGACCATTTGGTCTAACGCCACGCCCTTTGTCTGCTCGCAGCTCACGATTCGACCGAGACACTTAGCCCAAGAGACGATTTTGATGAACGACGACAACGGCGAAAACTTCGATGACGATGCTGACCGTAACAAGCCTTTCATGGACTGGTCATGGTCGGCCGACGATCAGAACCTTACCCTCGGAATTGGTGTTTTGGTGCTGTTCTTGCTCGGTTCGCTCGGGTTGAGTCAATGCTCGGGTGGCAGCGATGTGCTCTCTGATTCAGTAGCTGTTTCGGGTTCGGCCGACGACCTTCGGGCGCGTACCGAAGATGCGCTACAAGATGACGACTTCTCGATCGGGTCAAATGAGATATCGATTCGAGAAAAGGGCGACATCATAACCCTGGTCGGGTCGGTGGCTTCACAGGCCGACAAGCTCAGAGCTGGCGCTGTCGCAGCTGACGTCGCTGGGGTGAGCCGCGTCGCCAATAACTTGGTCGTCGAGGCGGCAGAGCCTGCGGCTACCACCGAAGCTCCCACCGTCACCACATCGGCGCCTCCGGCCACCACCGACGCTCCGGCGCCGACGACTACGGTTCCGCCTGCAACTACAGCCGCTCCAACCACTACTGCGCCTCCACCAACTACCACAACCACGGTGCCCGCGCTCACGGCATCGGCGCTCTCGGCGACTCTCGTCGGAGGCGAGTTAGTGCTCGCTGGAGAGATCCCAAGCGAGGACGAACGGTCTCAAATCGTCGAACAATTCACTCAGCGGTTTGCCGATTCGGGGGTCGCAATCGTAGATCAGCTAACCATCCGCGATGGTTTGACCCTCGACAACGCAACGGTTGATCTGCTCGGAGAGGTTGCTGACGAGCAGACCCGAACAGCTCTCACCGATGCCGCAATAGCCGCCGCCGGAACAAAGAACATGACGGTCAACGATCAACTGACTATCGCCGAGAACAGCTCGTTGCTCGACGAACTCAACGCCCTCTTTGCTGACGGCGATGTGTTGTTCGGGACGGCGAGTGATGAATTAACACCCGAGGCGACCACTGTTCTCGACCAAGCGGTCGACATTCTCAACCGTGATCCCGCACTCAACGTGGTCGTCGAAGGCCATACCGACAGCGATGGATCAGAACGCCTCAATCTTGATTTGAGCTTCCGCAGGGCCGACGCGGTTCGGACCTACTTGGTCGACAACGGCGTTGCCGCCGACCGGTTGACTACTGTCGGGAGGGGGGAGTCCAACCCTATCGCCGATAACTCGACCCCCGAGGGTAAGCGTCAGAACCGTAGGATTGAGTTTGTAGGGTCGTCGGCCTAGTGTCCTAGCCAAAGGTAGCCTTGGGGACGCGTTAACTCAGCAGGTCGCACGCTCGCCGATAGTCGTGCGGTGGAGCTCTCGGCGGTAGCCAACGTAATCGGGTAGAGCGAAGTGTTGGGTGCAACGGTTGTCCCACATGACTACATCGCCGTCACGCCAGCGATGGCGAAAGGTGAACTGGTGCTGGGTCGAGAAATTGTGTAACCAACTACGTAGTTGAGACTCTTCATCGTCGGCTAAGTCATCACCGAGAAGTTCTTTGACGTAACCGCTGTTGAAGAAAAGCGTCTTGCGCCCAGTGCGCGGAAGCACCCGTATTAGCGGGTGATGAAAGACCTCGCATGCTCGCTCGTCGGTGAGGATCCGCATACCCTTTAGCTCGTCGTACATGGCTCGCATCTTTGGCGAGTAAGCATCGCGAGCTGTGTGAACTGCGGTTAGCTGGTCGAGCAGTTCGCGTCGTTCCTGCGGCAGAGCGTCATAGACAGCGCGCATGTCGGTCCAGATCGTGTCGCCACCGCGCGGCGGCATATCGAGAGCGTGAAGCGTGGTGTACGCGGGCGGGGGTTGCTGGAAGCTCCAGTCGGAGTGCCAGGCCCCGCCAAAGTTGAACGCGTCGCCTTCGTCAGCTTCTCGAACGACGCGGATCACCTCAGGGTTATTGTCTATTCCATCAACGAATGGGTCTGGTGAGTAGGGGCCGAAGCATCGGCTAAAGCGAACCTGCTGTGCTGGCGTCAACGACTGGTCGCGAAAGACCAGAACTGCATGGCTGTCGATTGCGGCTTCGAGATCTTCGACCAGCGAACTGATGTCGCTAGCGAGGTCGACGCCATGAACCTGGGCTCCCAACACACCGGTAAGCGGTTCGATCTCCATACCAGCCACCTAATGTTCGATGGCGCTGAGCCGCCATTGGTTGGTGGCCTCTACGTTGTTGAACGTGAACATGTGTAAGCCTTCGACTCCCAACTCGAGAAGGTCTGCGCTAAGTGGCACCAGCAGGTCGTTGGGGTCATAGCTCGTCATTGTCATTATCTTGGCTACCGCGGCACGGTTCTTCTTGAGGTAGCTCAGCGATTGCCCGATACCCAGGCGAACACCCATCGACATCAGCTTGGCTTTGTCGACCACCCCCGGCAGTCCCAAGTGGATCGGTAGATCCATTCCGCGTGATCGCTCGGCCTCTAGCCAGCGGCTGATGGTGGTGGGATTAAAACACATCTGAGTTGAGGCGTAGCCCGCTACCCCAGCATCGGCCAGCAGTTGCTGCTTTTCGAGCAGGGCATCTCGTAGTAGTTCATCGCTGATCAAGGCATGACCATCGGGATAAGCGGTGACCCCGATCGTGTCGAGACCGTGGTCGCGCTCGAGCAAGGCGGCGAGGAAGTCGGCGGCAGCGCTGAACTCGCCGGGATCTTCGGTGTCGCCCCCTACCAAGAACATCTTCGCTAGTCCGGAGGAACGAAACCAGGCTGCAATCTCGGTGACGTGGTCCTGGTCGCGAACCATCCGAGCCGAGATGTGCGGAATGACACTGAATCCCTGAGCCACAAGGCGTTCGGAGATAGCCATCGTTTCGTCGAGACCCTTCGCGGGTGATGCGGTTACCGACACTTCGGCGCCGGCGGGAAGCGCCTCGACGGCAGCATCGAGGCTCTTGAGGGGAACCAGCTCAAAGGTTAGGTCTGTGATGAGTGTAAGGCGATGAGCCCTCGACTCGAGAGTCTCGGCAATATCTCGCTTCCGGAGATTGAATACCACGAGTGTCTGCTCGCTTTCTTTGAGAGTTACAACTGGCGTAGACGTACCACTAGCTGAGGCCGACGATCTCGCCGTTTTCGTCGAGATCTATGCCGGCCGCCGCTGGCATCTTGCCGAGCCCAGGCATTGTGCGCATGTCGCCACATAGCGGATAGATGAAGCCAGCGCCTACCGACGCTCGTACCTCGCGCACCGGCAGAGTCCACCCGGTGGGTGCACCCTTTAGCGACGGATCAGACGAGATCGATAGGTGAGTTTTGGCGATACACACCGGCAGATTCCCGAAGCCAGCCGCTTCGTAGCGGTCGAGTTCGCGGTTGGCTTGAGCGGTGTATTCAACTCCGTTGGCCCCATAAACTTTGGTAGCGACGGCGTGGATCTTGTCGCGCAGCGGTAGGTCGTCCTCGTACAACACCTTAAAATTGCTCTCTTCGGCGGCTGCTTCTGCTACCGCCTCGGCAAGCTCTGTGGCGCCGGCGCCGCCATCGGCAAAGTGGGTCGCTAAGGCGGAGCGGGCTCCGTATTCATCAGCGATTTCGGTGATTGCTGCGAGGTCTTCGTCGTGATCTTCTGGGAATGCGTTTATGGCAACTACGGGTGTGACTCCGTGGATCGCCATGTTCTCGAGTTGCTTGCGCAGGTTGTCTCCGCCTTGGTGAACCTCGTCGGGATTAGCCTTGAGAATCGCCTCGGGCAGCGGCTTTCCGGCAACGATTTTGTGGTTGCCCGAGTGGGCCTTTAGTCCGCGAACTGTCGCGACTAAGACTGCTGCGTCGGGGGCGATACCGGAATAGCGGCACTTGATGTTGAAGAAGCGTTCGGCGCCCATGTCGGCACCAAAACCGGCTTCGGTGATTAGGAACTCGCTCGTGTGAATTCCGATTCGGTCGGCCACGATCGAGCTGTTTCCCGTTGCTATGTTGCCGAACGGGCCGGTGTGGACCAGCGCAGGGGTGCCTTCGAGGGTCTGCATCAGGTTGGGCTTGATCGCGTCCATCAAGATGACCGCCATCGAGCCGGCAACCTTGAGTTCCTCGGCGGTTACCGGCGTGCCGTCTTTGGTATAGCCGACGACGATTCGGCCGAGCTTCGCACGCAGGTCGAGAAGGTCGTTGGCGAGGGCTAGTGCTGCCATTACTTCGGACGCTGCGGTGATGTCGAAGCCGGTCTGGCGGGGGATTCCGTCGAGGCGGCCACCTAAGCCGATAACCGTGTTACGCAGCGCTCGATCGTTCACGTCGAGCACTCGACGCCAGGTGATTGAATTCATGTCGAGGCCGAGTTCGTTGCCATGAAACAGGTGGGCGTCGAGCATCGCCGAGCACATATTGTGAGCGGCTGTCACGGCGTGCATGTCGCCGGTGAGATGCAAGTTCAGCAGCTCCATTGGGACGACTTGGCTATAGCCGCCTCCCGCTGCGCCGCCTTTGATGCCGAAGGTTGGGCCCATCGACGGTTGACGGATGGCGATAGTGGCTGTCCTGCCGATGTGTTTGAAGGCCTGCCCAAGTCCAACCGTGGTGGTGGTCTTGCCCTCGCCCAGAGGGGTAGGAGTTATGGCCGAAACCACCACGTAGGCGGCGCGGGGCCGGTCGGTCATGGCCTCGATGGCAGCGAGCTTTATCTTGGCAGCTCCAGAACCGTAGGGCTCGAGGAACTCAGCGGGGATTCCGGACTCGGCAGCGATGTCGGTAAGAGGGCGGAGTTGTGCGCCTCGCGCAATCTCAAGATCAGAAGGAAAAGACATACTCGCAAGCTAAGCACCTTTCCCACTATATGACCACAAGAATCTCACCATACGGGAAGAACTATGTTGCTTTGCTTCGCGTTGTTTTTGGCGTTCCCCGGTCACGCAGGCCGCGGGGCTCAGGCTACGGGCTGGCGCCCTCCGC
>CBERPN010000129.1:0-11812 GCA_965524675.1 uncultured bacterium | reverse complement strand
CCTGGAGGTGGCAACGCGGGGTTTGATCGGCGAGCAGGTCCCTCGCCTCGTCGCCTCGTACTGAGGTTCGAGGGTGCACGATCGTGAGATGGATCGGGATAACCCGTATCGAGGACGCGGGGCTAAGCAGTTTGTTTCGTAGCTTCTGCAATGTGCCTGAAGCGTCATCAAGGGTGACGAAGACAGCAACATCGCCAGCGTCACTATCGCTGACGAAGTCGACACCGGTCAGAGTGAACGGGCTCAACTTGGTCGTGACGGATCGTGCTCGCTCCACGAGCATGTGCAGGTTGGCGTGTTCCTCGGGGTAGACGGCGGTGACGTGCGGGGGGACTATGGCGGCCATGTCGGGATCGAAGCGATGACGCAACGCAGCCAGATCGGGTACGTCGGCATCGGCGAAAACAAAGGTGAAATGTGTTCGAGTGGCCCCCGTGAGCGAGGGAGTGGCCGTCATGTGTTTGCTAGTCGCAGGATCCAATGGCGAGGATGTTTCCATGGCTGTTGGCCGTCGTCGGAACTGAAGTTTCCTTCGATTGGGTACTTCTCGAAGACGACACCGTTGGCCAAGAGTTCAGCGTGGACGGCTGGCAGTTCGGGTGAATGGTGAATCGCTTCTCCAATCTGGGCCAGTGTAGGGGTAGCCGCCACAGTCAGAACTGGAATTACTCGGGCGCGGCTACCTGAAATCATCGGCTGCTGGCGGCCCGTTCTGCCTCGGAGATTGTGTGTTGGGCTAGCTCGGTCATGTGTCGCCCGGCGACTTTGAGCGGTTTAGTGGTCCGCTGGGTTCGACACAGGATGACGGTGCCTTCAAAGGTCGACACGAATAGCGCAGCTAGTTCTTCGGCCTGCTCGACCGGCACTCCGGCCGCTCGCAGATGGTTTGTGCCCGCCTCAATCCAAGACTCGAAGGCCAATGCCGCGGCGGCCCGCAGCGGTTCGCTCGTGTTCGCAACCTCGCGAGCGATGGTCCCAATAGGGCAGGGATCGATGAAGTCGCTTTCTTCGAGCACGTAGCCAACCCCATCAAAAATGTCTTGGAATGCGCTTGCCGGATTAGTTGCCTCCGCGGCGATCGACTCAAACAGTTCGCGGTAGACCGCACCGGTGGTTTCGATGACCGCGACGCCGAGGCCTTCCTTGCCGCCCGGGAAGAAGTGATAGATCGACCCGATCGTCGCTTCGGAGGCCTGCGATATCTTGCTGAGCGAGGTGCCGTTGTAGCCGTGGCGTCGGAACAACTCGTTGGTTGCGACGATGATCCGGTCGCGGGTGGTTGTCATCCATGCAGTCTAGAAGCCTCGTTCTAGCAGCGTTACGCGAACTCGACTAGAGTGATCGTTCTAGAAATGAAGAGGTGCCTCCGGTGTACAAGGCGACGATTCGAGCATTGCTGCGCTACAGCGTCAAGAAACTGAACAGTGGCGACTACTCATTACTTCTCAAGCTGGCCAGCCCCGACTTCGAACTCGCCTTCCCGGGCGAGAACTCGTGGGCGACAATGTTTCGGCCACAGACACTCGGCCGAGCGCGCCATGTCACCCACCGGGGAGTCCAAGAGGCAACCGCGTTCGCTGAACGCTTTGTCAGCGAGGGAATCCAGTTTCAGATCGAAGACATTCTGGTGAACGGACCACCCTGGAATACCCGCATCGCCGTGAGGGTTCACAGTTTCATCCCCGGACAGGGCGGTAGCACCGACAGCTACTCGAATCGAGCCGTGCTCTTCCTCGACGTCAGGTGGGGTCGCCTCCTTCGGTGGGAGGACTACGAAGACACCCAACGTGTCGCTGCCTGGGACAGCTCGTCGTAAATCCAAGACTTGGTTATCAAACCATGCACCGGACTCGAAACGGATATCAGAATCGACGTGGGCCCGTCAGAACGCGGATCCCCAAACAGCGTTGACCCTGCTCGACGAGGCATTGGGGCTATGGCGGGGCGACCCGTTCCGTGAGTTAGAGGATCTCGACTGGACCCGTGCCGACATCGAGCAACTTTGCCTCGATCGGTTGGAGATGCAGGAAGAATGGTGGGAGGCGGCCCTCGCGTTGGGCCGTCACACCCAGATCACGGGCGAGCTCGCCGCCTTCACAGTTGAGCACCAACTGCGCGACCGCGCGGCCCGGGTTCTCACCTCAGAACAATCCATCGACCGCTGTGGGTGAGTGCGTCCGGCAAGCTCCTCGAGATTCCGCTGACTCCCGAGCTCCGGATCGAGCGGGCGTGCGACGTGATCGGGCGAGACATGACCGCGGCCGAATGGGAGCGCTTGGTTCCCGGCGACGGACCGGTCAAATCAGCGTGCGGTTAGCCCGCCGACCAGGGCCTTTGGCGTTGTGATCTGGCTGTGATGTCCTGAAACGCCGCTGTAACGGCCCTTGTTGATACTGGTTCTTGTTCACGCCAAATGGCGACCAACAGGAGGAGCCAGAAAATGTTTACTCAACGAATTCCTAGCGATGCGAGCACAGTCGAGGTCTTGCACTTCGATGTACCGGAGATTAATTCATCGGTTCCGATGGGCGAGGCTGCGACCCGATTCAGCGAAGGGGTCGGCGCAAGCTTCACCAGCCTCGATGTCTGGACCAACCCCGATGCCGTGCTCGCCCATCATGTTCGGGTCGGCCCAACGATCATCATCGTGGCTGACGGCGTAGAGGTGGGACGCCTTGAGGGTCCGCGAAGCCGCCGAAGCGTCGAGCGCTTCTTTTCGAAGTCCACCCCTGTCTTCGAGCCGGTACTCGCGTTGGCATGACGTTCCGGTGGCCCACGACGGCGCACTGAAGAAGAATCAATGGGTCAGAGAAACTCCTTCTGCTCATGACGCTGCTCCCACAAGGAATGCGGTGGAGGCGATGACGAGCGCGAGAGCGATCGCTTCAGCGGTGACGACCGCTCGAAAGCGGTCCGTTGTGGGTGTGTGATCGGAATCAGCTGATAGCTCGGGGATGAGGACCCGGTGGTTGTAGCCACCTGTTGGATGGCCGCTGCGGTGATGCCGAGGGTTTTCTGAGAACCATTCGGGCCGTTTGAGCATCAACTAGAGTCAACGCCATGATCGCATTATTGGGTTCGTTGCTCGGAGGCCGTGGCGGCCGCATGGTTGGTTCGATGATTGGAGGGCGGACTGGCGGAATGGTTGGTGGCCTTGCTGGAGCATTGCTGGGTGGGCGCCAACTCCGAGGTTTAGGGCGCATGATTTCCAACCGCGGCGACAAGAACGATCAACCCGACGATGGAGAAGTCATCGATCTCGATGACAGCCAAGCCGAGGTGCTAATTGGGGCGATGTGCAACTCGGCTAAGGCTGACGGCCATGTCGATGCCAGCGAAACCAGCCAAATCCTTTCAGAACTGGGAGACGTTTCTGATGCCGATCGAGCCTTCTTGAAGTCTGAGCTTGAGTCGCCTCTCAAGTCCGCCGCCGAAATTGCCCGCTCCGTTCCGGCAACGCTTAAAGCCGAGGCCTACGCCGTGTCGCTCATTGCCATCAATGTGGACACGATGGAAGAAGCCCAGTACCTGTCAGATCTCTCGTCAGAGCTTGGCCTTTCGTCGGCCGATCGAAACGATATCCACGATGACCTCGGTGTCGACCAGCTCCCCTAGGTGGCTGGTGCGATTGGTCTCATAAGCCCACATCGCTATCTAGGTCGACCCTTTCGTCGACGTGGTGTATCGTTGGTGTATGGGACGTACCAACATTGATATCGACGAAGATGCTTGTCGCGCAGTAATGGGCCGCTACCACCTTTCCAGCAAGCGCGAAGCGGTCAATCTTGCGCTCCGCCGCCTTGCTGGAGAGCCCCTCGATCTCGCTGACGCTCGAGCTATGCGAGGCTCTGGGTGGGACGGCGATCTCGACGAGATGCGAGCAAGCCGAGTCGAATGATCGTCATCGACACCTCGGCATGGATCGAGTTCCTTCGCGACACGGGTTCGCCAGTGTGCGACGCTGTCGACCGCCTTCTCGACTCAGAGATCGCCATTTGCGACGCAATCTCAATGGAGGTCCTGGCGGGAGCACGCGACGAACAGCATCTCGCTCGGTTGCGGGGGCTACTGGGTAGGGCAACCATGCTTCCAAGCACACCAGCCGATTACGACGGCGCGGCCGCGCTGTATCGAATGTGTAGACGACAGGGCGACACGGTCCGCAAACTCCTCGATTGTCTTATCGCCGCGGTCGCTATAGATGCCGACGCCGCACTGCTTCACTCAGACAAGGACTTCGCCACCCTCACACGACACACGTCGCTCCGAACCCACTCGGCATCACGCGGCTAGACGGTTTGGTATGCCGCGATCAACCCGATCTCGTCACCGACACCAGGCTGGGTGCTGCGGGTGAGCCAGTTTCTGCTAGCTCATTGGGCCTGCCTCCACCGCTGCACAGCGCCGACCCCATAGGCGAGTGCGTGGACGGCTCGGGTTGGTTCGATGGCGAGGAAAACCACGTCGGGATCAGTCGCTCCGTCGGGCACGAATTGATTCAGGTCGTAGTCGAAGACGCCTGTCCAGAGCCGTTCTTTGGTCGATAGGTCGCGGTGTATGACGGCCTTGCCCCAGACGAGCAGCCCGTCTCCGGATTCGTTGGTCTCCCAGTGCATGGCAACGGTCGGATTCTGTTCCACATTGCGAGCCTTGACCGACGAGCCCGACGTCATTATCCACATGGTGGTGCCTTCCCATGCTGGGTGCACTGGCACGACATGGGGCTCCATATCGGCGCTCGTGGTCGCGAGGTAGGTGCGAACCGAAAGCTCTCGGGCGATTGTTTCAATGTCACTGACTTTCATTCTCAATCCTTTGTGTCTACTCAGAGTCTCGCGAGCTCGTCGAGCATCGCTCGCAGTTCGCCTCGGTTATTATCCACGGTCGGCGCGCGTTCGAGAACCGAGGGCAGAACGTCATCGAGAACACCGATAGCGTCCGACAGCAGTTCCTCGCCTTGGGGTGTGAGCGTTGCAAGAGCGAGCCGAGCATCGCGGGCATTCTTGACGGTCTCGATGATTCCGAGACTTTCCAGCGGTCGGAGCGCGCGGGTTACCGCCGACGGAGATAGTCCCACGACGCGAGCGATATCTGCCCTGCTCGCTTGTCTGCCGGGCGCTTGGGCGATGGCTGAGAGAAGCCGGAACTCGGCCAGGCTGATTCCCTTGATCGCGGAGAGGTTGCCGTCGATGATGCGCTCGAGGTTTGCGGCGGCCCCGACAACCGCCAGAACCAGTTCGGGCCCGTTCCATTGATCTGTGTTCATTCCTATAATGATAGTTCGTGCGAGCTCACGAATACAACACGGTTATAGTCGGTAGTGTTTGGCTCCCAACGATGGTCGGGGGAGCGGTTGCCTCGATCATTCATCGCGGATCTTATGCGACGATGGGAGACACCTACGCGTCGGTTGCTGCCTGGATCCAAGAGCATGGCCACAGCCCAATGGGGCCCGGCCGGGAGATCTACATGAACAACCCCGGCGATGTGGCCGAGGAAGATCTCCTCACCGAGATCCAATGGCCCATCGATGCCCAAGAAACCGAAGCTGATGCCGGAGCGACGTCATGAGCCATGACAACTCCATGGGGCGAAGCCATACCCGTCGCCGTCCCCGGCGCCGCAGTCCTCAGCAACGATACGACTCGGCCCGGCCGAGCTACACCAAGGTGAACGAAAAACGCTTCGCTGACCTAGAGGCTGGCACAACCGTCCTCATTCCCAGCCCCCAAGATATTGAGCCGGATAGCCCGGTTGCGAGAGATTCATCGTTAGCCGGGTCTAGACCAGACAAAGCGCCCAGTTCAGTTGAATCGCGAGCTGTCTCAGGGAGGGTTGAGCAACGTCAAGGTTCATGTTGTTCAGCGGGTTGGGATGAGAGAATCATCGACCGCCCCGGGGCCGGGGATCGCGTGGATCGATCGATGGTCGAGCGCTTCGCCGCACCCGTCGCAGGTTAGAAGCGCGGTCGTCTGCTGTCCGCAGCTTGGGTGAACGAGTAGAACTGGCTCGTTGCCTTCGCCCAGGATCCATTCGTCGCCCCACTGCCGTAGCGCGGTCATGACTGGCCACAGGGCGCGGCCCTTGTCGGTAAGGACATAGTCGTATCGACTTCGGGCCTTGTCGTAGACGCGCCGCTCGAGAATGCCCGCTTCGACCAGTGTGTCGAGGCGATTGGTCAATACATTCCGGGAGATTCCGAGCCGGCTGACAAAGTCATCGAATCGACGGATACCGAAGAACGAATCGCGCAGAATCAGCAACGTCCACCACTCGCCAATGAGCTCTAGCGACTGAGCGATTGAGCAGTGCATGTCGGCGAATGAAGCCTTTCTCATTGGCTGATCGTACATCAGTTGCGTCACGGAACTCAACGTGCAATGCTAAGTTGCATGATAGAACTTAGCCTTAATCCACTTGCGACCAACTCGATCAAGCGACCGTCTTTCCGACCCCTCCTAGCGACGCAGAACTGAGCTAATCCTGACCTCTCATTCACGCCACACGCTGATCATCGCGTCGCTGGCCACGCTCGCCACATTTCTTGATACAACTATCCTCTTCGTGGCGTTCCCCGATATCACACGCAGCTTTGGCGACAACAGCGCATCGGAGTTGTCGTGGGTGCTCAACGCCTACACCATTGTCTTCGCCGCGTTGCTCATCCCTGCCGGGAAGCTGGCCGACAGGGTTGGTCACCGGCGCATCTTCCTCGCGGGCTCCACCACATTCACCGTGGCCTCTATGGCATGCGGGTTAGCCCCGACCGCCGAAATCCTCATCGCATTTCGCGTTGTTCAAGCCGTCGGCGCGGCGGCGCTAATCCCATCGTCACTCGCTCTGGTCATGAAGGCCTTTCCTCACGATCGACTGCCCCACGCCGTTGCAATCTGGGGTGCTGCGGGAGCGGTTGCCGGAGCTCTTGGGCCCACCCTAGGCGCAGCCATCGTGAATGGTCTCGGATGGCGCTGGGCGTTCTTCATCAACCTCCCTGTCGGGGTGTTCACCGTGGTGTCGGGTATCCGGACGCTTCACGAATCCTCCGATCCTGAAACCCGAATTCCTTCAATCGTCGGCGTGGTCCTCGTTGCGGGCGCCGCCAGTCTTTTGTCATATGGCGTTGTCGGGTCGGGCGACTTCGGCTGGCTGAGCGCACGAACTCTTGGCGTTCTCTCCATCGGGTTTTTGACGCTCGCTGGATTCGTGGCACACCAGCGCCGAACTAACGCGCCAGCATTGAACCTCGAACTTTTTGCTATTCGTAACTTCAGCTGGAGCAACCAGGCCATGCTCTCGTTCGGCGTTGCGTTCTCCGCAATGTTCTTTGGGTCGATTCTGTTTCTCACCGAGGTGTGGGGGTGGTCAATCCTTCAGGCCGGCTTCGGTGTTGCTCCAGGTCCGGCGATCGTCGCCGTGGCGGCACCAAGGTTCGGAAAGCTCGCCGGCAGGATCGGCCAGCGACCTATCCTCATCGGCGGAGGAGTTCTGTATGCGCTGGGTGGCATCCTGCGCCTAATGATGCTCGGGCCCGACGTCGAGTATCTGAGCGACTACCTGCCGTCGATCATTCTGACCGGGCTGGGGGTTGCTTGTGTCTTTCCGCAGCTCTCCAGCGTAGTTGCGCAAGCACTACCCCAGAACCGGATCGGCACGGGGGGAGCCGTCCTGCAGGCAATCCGTCAATTCGGCGGCACCTTCGGTGTGGCGCTGACCATCGCGATGCTCGGAACGCCGTCAGGTCTATCCGATGCCCTCGTCGCCTTCAATCGGATCTGGTGGCTAATCGTGGTTGGCGGGCTGATCACATCCGGACTGGCGGTCCCGCTGCGGACCAACGTCATCCAGGCAGAGGGTTTGTCGAGAAGTTCGAACGGGAAAACCTAGAGTGATTGGAGCACCCCTGGGGTGCTCCAATCACAATATTTCGGGGATATCGCGAGATTGTGGCTGTATGCCGAGTTAGTCAGCAAGGTAGTTTACTTGTCGAACTAGGTGTATATTCGAACTATGTCCGATGCGGAAGATCTCTCAGATGCGGTGGTGTCGTTTGTGCGATGTTTCGGGCTGCACCGGCCGGTGCGGACTCCGTGCGGATTTGATGCCAGCGTCGCTGACGCTCACGCGTTGAGCGAGCTTGAGCAAGGTCCGTTGCGCCAGATGGATCTGGTAGATCGGTTGGGTCTCGCCAAAAGCACCGTCAGTCGGGTTGTATCAGCCCTGGTGAAGCGTGGTTGGGTCTATCGCGAGGCCACCGACTCTGACGGACGGGGAATCATCTTGGTGCTGACCGATGCCGGACTGGATGCTGCCGCCCGGTTACGCACGGCGCGTAGCCAACGCATGCAGGCGCTGCTCGATCAGGTGCCCGCCAGTCGGCGCAGCGAAGTCGTCGAGGTTCTGCGCCTGCTACAAGAAGCAGCGTCGGCAAGCGACCGAGCAGACCAGCCGCAAGAGTCGCTAACCGGCGCTTTGTAACGGCCACCCATGTTGTATTACGTCAAAGCTGAACTGTTGCGACGGAGTTCCCGTGCGATTGCAGCCGTGGTCAGTATCGGTATCGGCATTGCGCTGTTTGTTAGCCTTCTGGCTTATGCCGATGGGTTCCGCTCGGCAGCGCGTGCGCCTCTGTCCGACGTAGGGGCCGATATCACCGTCCAGCGCCAGGGCGACGTGCCCGAAGAGTTCGAGGGCATTGTCTACCCGCACTCTGTCGCGCCTGTTCATCCCGAGGAAATCGCGGCGATAACCGCCATCGACGGGGTCGAGGATGTGGCTGAGAGCCTCTTCTTCTGGTCATTCGAAGAGGACAGCTTTGTGGCTGGCCTAGGATTTGATCCATCGGTAGAATTTGGTCCCGGCCGCCTAAAGGCTGGCCTCGTCGAGGGTCGCTTTCTTGAACCAGGCGACAGCGAAGTGGCCATCGTCGACACCAGCTACGCCACCCAGAATGCACTGGGCATCGATGACACCGTCTCCATCGCTGGTCGAACTTTCGCCATCGTGGGCTTGGTCGATACGGCGAGTGTGGGTCAGATCGCCAACGCCAACGTGTACCTGCCGCTCGCCGACGCACGAGCGATGGCCTCGGTGGCCGCCAATGTTCTAGCGGTGCACGACATGGGCCCCGATGACGCCAACCTTTTGTTCGTCAAGGCTGAACAGACCCAAGCCGAAGACGTTGTCGCAGCTGCCGAGGTGGTCATGGGCGATCAGGCGCTGGTTTCCTCAGCCGAGTCCTTCGGTGAGCAACTTGGTTCGCTGTTCGACCTGATCGACCGCTTCGGCCTGATCGTCGGACTCTCAGCGTTTCTGTTCGCAGTCGCCATCTTGTTGCGAACGGTCGCCGCCGGAGTGTGGGAGCGACGCCAAGAGGTGGCGATGATGCGGGCGGTCGGCTGGCGCCGCCGCGACATAACTCGCCAACTGATGTCGGAGACCCTCGTCATTACCTTCCTGGGTGGACTCCTAGGTTTGGCGCTCGCCTGGCTGATGACCGTTGTGATGAGTTGGTCTGAGGTGACCGTGACGGTCCCCTGGGAGTTGAGCCCCTCCCCACATTTCTTGGCAGGCGGAGGGGCCGAAGCGGCGGTCGTCGTGCCATTCGATGCCAATGTTACGCCGACGATGGCAGTGATCGCCATGCTGCTCTCGTTGGTTGCGGCAGCGCTCGTGAGCCTCTGGTTGCCCCGCCGCATTGCCAATATCAAACCAGCGGAGGTTCTGCGAAGTGAGTGAACTGTTGCGTGCCGAATCGTTGAGTAAGTCGTTCGGTGAAGTGTCGGCAGTCCGCGACCTCAACCTGGGTATCGATCGAGGCGAGATCGTCGCCATGATCGGACGATCGGGCTCTGGAAAGAGCACCGCGATGCACATGCTGGCCGGAATCGAACAGCCCACCAGCGGCAACGTGTTCTACGGCGACCGAAACCTCGCTGGTCTGAACGAGGACGACCTAGCGCTGTGGCGACGCGCCAACATCGGGCTCGTCTTTCAGGCTTTTCACCTTATCCCTACGCTCAGCGCCCTCGAGAACGTGGCCTTCCCGCTGTATCCCGAGAAGGTTTCAGTGCAGGAACGGCGCGATCGCGCAAAAGCTCGCCTCGAAATGGTGGGTCTAGCCGACCGCGCCGCGCATCGCCCCTCGCAGCTTTCGGGCGGAGAGCAGCAGCGGGTGGCCATCGCTCGCGCCCTTATCAACGAACCCGGACTCGTCTTCGCCGACGAGCCCACCGGCAACCTCGACAGCGAGACCGGCGACGAAATCCTCACGTTATTCGCCAAACTTCGTGACGAGGCGGGTGTCGCTCTATTGATCGTCACCCACGACGACGAAGTTGCGTCCGCCGCCGATCGGATCATCGAGATGAAAGACGGAGAACGAGTCGATGTATAGAACCCGCAGTAAGTGCCCTAAGTGGCTTTCGCGAGCCCCAACGATGTTCTCAGTTCTGCTCGGACTCAGTGCCGCGGTTCTGCTCAGCGCCTGCGCGTCCGGTGGGTCCGAGGCTGATGGTCCCGTCCGAGTCGAGATCATCTCGCTCGATCACGCTCCCATCCGCTCAGCAACCACCGAGGTGTCGGATCTGGCGGCGGAGTACGGCGAAGATATCATTCTGTCGACCTATCAGTTCGACACTCCAGAGGGGGATTCATTCGCCGAAGACAATGGCATCACCGAACACACGCCGATAGCCATATTCATCAACGGTGAGACCGGGTTCGACGTCGATGGCCGAACCGTGAATTTCCTCAGCTTCCCCCAAGGTGGCGGAACAGGTTTCGTAGCCGATGGCGACTGGACAATCGACGACCTGCGAGCAGTGCTCGACCGCCAGACGAGCTGATGCTCCGCTACCTACTGGCCGAGGCGCGACACCGAGTGTCTCGAACGCTGGGAAGCCTGGCTGGGGTGGCCTTGGGGGTTGCGCTTTTCACCGCTTTGGTGGCCGCCGGTAATGGCTTTGTGGCCGCGGCGCGCCAGCCTCTGGCAGACATCGGTGCCGATATTGTTATCAGCCGTCCCGATCTGTTGGGCGAAGCGACAACGCAGACGACGCGCGGGGTGCGTCAACCCTTCGGACTTTCACCGCTCACCACCGCCGAACTGGACCAGTTGAGCGGGCTGTCGGGCGTCACCGACGTGAGTGGCGGCCTCCTGCTCTGGGACTTTTCAGCGAGCAGTTATCAGACAGTGTTGGGCATCGACGTTGACGCTGCCGCGCTCCCCACAAGCGACTCAAGCGTCGCCGCCGGCCCGACTCAGCTGGCAGGTTCGATCGCCAAAGGACGATTTTTCGAACGCGGCGACGCAGGGGTTGTCGTTGTCGACCAGCATTACGCAGCCTTCTTCAGTCTCAAGCCTGGTGAAACGGTCGCCATTGGAGAGACTTCGTTCGAGGTAATCGGCATCGTTGCCGCGGTTGGCGGCAACCAGACCGCGGGCGCCAACTTTTACTTGCCGCTCGTCGACGCTCGATCATTGGCGGGCCTAGCTGGCGATCAGATCAACCAGGCCTACGTCAGCGTTGGTGAGGCAACCGATGTCGACTCGGTGATCACTCAGGCCGAAGCGCGGTTGGGCGACGTCTCGGCGACGACCGAGCAGAGCATCGTCTCTGTAATGGGCGGCATCACCGAGGTGTCCGATCGCTTTGCCGCGGTGGCCGCACTGGCTGCTCTGCTGGGTGGTTTATTGCTCACCGCCGTTACGTTGAACGGCGCTATCAAGATACGCGCTCGCGAAATCGGGATCATGAAAGCGACCGGTTGGCGAGCGCGCGATGTTGTGCGCCTGTTCACCATCGAAGGGATC
>CBERPN010000128.1:0-11839 GCA_965524675.1 uncultured bacterium | reverse complement strand
AGGGCGAGTCCACAGGCCAAGAGACGTAGCGAAGCGCCGTAGCCGAAGGCGAAGACAAGCAATAGAGCCTGCGTGACCGGGGAACGCTAGAAGAGGGGCCGCTTCTTTGGTGTGCCGGTTCTTCTTGGGTAGCGGTCGTCCAGTGCGGCGACTTTGACGAAGCGGCGGTAGTGCCCTTCTCCTGTGCTCCAGGCCTCTACCATCTCAAGGCTCAACATGGTTAGCGATTTGGCATCCCAGCGGTCCTCGCCGCCATCTGGCGGCTCACTGACCACTAGATATCCGCCGACCGCAACAAACCCTGCACCAATTTCTGCCGTAACCGACGGCGGGCCGAACCCTCTCGCTGTCACCAGGCCGAACCCTTCACGCAGGTTCTCCAGGCGCGCCAACTCCTCGGCTCTACCTGAAACTACTTCGACCCGGTCCTCTAGCCCTTCCTCGGCCACCGCTTCTCGCAGGTGGTCGACGCTCCGCTTTCTCGAATCGATAAATGTCCACTTCACCAAATCGAACTTGGCGGCGAGGATAAGGCCAGGCAGCCCGCCACCGGCCCCGATATCGAGAGCACGCGAGCCAGCGCTATTGAAGAACTCTCGAACTACATCGCTGCTCGAAAATCCCAGGGCGTGATCGTTGTGAAAGCGCAAGGACGCCGGGCCTATCAGCCCGACGTCCTGCGCTCTGCTAAGCCAGCCCCTACTCATCGACCCTTAGTAGTGTTCGAAGCAACTTTGTTCAAAGTCTTAGTCGTTTGGAACGATTACGACCCGCCGATTCGGATCCTCGCCCTCAGATATCGTTGATACGCCAGCGATATCGGTGACTGCATCATGGGCAATCTTGCGGTCAGCGCTTCCCATTGGCTCAAGTGATTGAGCGTTACCAGACTCGTTTACCTTGGCTGCGATGTCGGCAACGAACTTCTCGAGCGCCGCCTTCCGGCGCGCACGGTAGCCACCCACGTCAATACGAATTCGGCCCGAAGGAGATCCTCCAGCATGACGCTGAATTACTGTGCGAGACAGCTCGTGGAGCGCATCGAGAGTTCTGCCTCCCGGACCAACCAGTAGTCCCAACTCGGCTCCAGAAACCTGCGCTGTTGCCTCCTCGTCGGTTAGATTCTCGACGGCAACAGAGCCCTCTAGCCCCATTGCCTGCACCAAACCCTCTAGGAAGCCCTTGGCCACATCAGCCTGGTCGCCGATACTCATATCACTTTGGTTCTGCACGTTTCTGTTCCCCCTGTTGCGATTCTGCCTATTCCTATCGGAATTATCTGGTCGGTTCTCTTGCTTTTCTTTGGCTCCGCCTTCACTCGCAACAGTAGCTGCCCCCGCGGTCGCCGCTGCCTCTGCACGCTGACCACCGCCCGAACGCGGCTGACCTGAGCGACCGCCACCCTGGTTTGCGCCTTTCGAGTCTGAGGACTGCGAACGATTTCCTCCGTTGCCGCGGCCCTTTCCGCGCTTGCGATTCGATCGCTCCCGGCGTTCCTGCTTGGGGCGCGGGGCCACAGGCAGAACCCGTGCCCTAACCCTCGCCTCACTCTTGACGCGACCGAATAGGCCGGTCTTGACATCGTCAATTACTTCGAACTCTGCTTCTTGTGCGTCTACGCCCAACCGATCGAGTGCTGCTTCTTTCGCAGCCTCAATAGATTTCGCAGTGGTTTCCACCCATTCCATAACCTTTACTACCTCTTCCTTTTCTTCTTGCGCGGGTGTGGGCCGATCGTGCCCTTTGGCGTAGTGCGACCGCTTACATCACCCGACTTTGGACCTTCGCTATTCGAGCCGTTGCTCGAGTTCTTCTCGGGCTTTGCCTTCCGTAGCTTCGCCTTGTTCAATTTCGGCTTCTTCTTGGAATCGGACTTTGGCTCGACTCCGCCACCTATTCTCCCGGCTCTACCGGACTTAGCCGCCCCAGCCTTGTCAGCGCCACGAAGGCGCTTGTCCGCTTCCTTGGTTTTGGCTGTGTTTGAGCCTTTGTTCGAACCAGTCTTGGCGGCGCGGTCGGATTTGGCTTTCTTGGGCTTCTTAGCGCCAGGTTCAAGCCCCTCGGGGTAAACCACATCGATAGCTTCGTCGCTACCGCCGTACAAGGCCCGCGTTATGTATCCTTGCTGTAAGATTCTGTACAGGTTAGAGATGAAGAAGTAGACGACAAGTGCTGCCTGAAGACTGAATGAAATCACCGGTAGGAAGAACGGCATGAACCGCATGATGGCCTGCTGCTGGGGATTCACCGCTCCCGGTTTTTGTCGGCCTTGGATCTGTCGTTGCTGAACAAATCCCATAACGCCAACCACAATGATCAGCACAAGGTACGGCAGGAAATCTACGATACCCAAGGACAGTGCTTCGCGGGCTGTGGTGGCCAAATCGAACACGCCCAAGAAAGGCATCTCGTTCGATGAAGTGAGATCTCTGTAGAGCTCGGTTCCGGAGTCTAGGTACTGTGGATTGAACCGATCTGAGATGTCGAGCTCGGGCACAAGCGACAGCGAGCCGTCGCTCCCGGAAACCCCAGCACCGTATCCGCTGCTGATGCCTAGATCGCTGACTCGTCGGGTAAGACCACGGATGACCTGATACAACACGATGAAGACAGGCATCTGAACAAACATTGGAAGACAGCCGCCGACCGGATTAATCCCATTGGCCTGGTAAAAGGCCATGACCTGGGTGTTCATCTCTTCTTTGTCGTCTTTGTACTGGTTCTGAATGCGCTTTAGTTCGGGCTGCAAACGTTGCATCTTGATCATCGACTTAGTGCCAGTAATCGTCAGCGGTGTAGTGATCAACATCACAGCAACGGTCAGCAACATGATGGCGCCACCGTATGAAGGCCATACCGAATACAGCCACGCGAGGATCGTGCTGATCAGGTCGAACATGCGTCGTTCCTTATTGCTTTAGTGGAGGCGATTGGGGGGCATTGCTTAGCACTCGCCGGAGCAACCGGGTCGAGTCCGTGGCCACCCCACGGGTTGCAACGACAGATCCGCCAAGCACCCATGGCAGAGCCCTTTACCACACCGTGAACTTCGACTGCCTCGGCCGCGTAGGACGAACACGACGGTACGAATCTACACGGCGAAGGACGTGCGGAGAATGCCGTTTGGTAGAGGCTGATCAACCAGCGAGCGAATCGAGCGGCAGGTGACATGACTAAGGATTCAGGCAATCGGAAATGAGATCTGATACCGCGGTTTGGAGCTCTCCAAAGCTACAGCTTTTCAATTCTCTTCGTACAGAAACCAGAAAGGTTCCGGACATATCTGGGTTGTTCATAACAGCTTCTCGGAACAATGCCGCGACCCGCCGACGGGCGCGATTGCGGGCAACTGCGTTGCCGTAATGGCGACCAATAGCAAATGCGAGTCGCGGTGGCTGCGCTCGGTCGTCGAGAAAACGTGCCGATACAGGGCCGGATCGAAAAAGTCTCGCATTGGTGCGAAGTGCCGTGAAGGTGTGGCGGTCGGTTATTGACGAAATCAAGCCGACAGGCGTTGACGGCCCCGGCGGCGGCGGGTTCGAATCACTGCTCTACCTCCGCGTGTAGACATCCGGCTGCGAAAACCGTGCTTCTTTGAGCGTCTTCGGACGTTCGGTTGGTAAGTGCGCTTCATTTCGGAAATTCCTCAGAGTTCTTCGGAGAATGATGGAGACGGCTACATCAGGTAAGCGAGCGAGGTCGCGTAGGGCGTCATGTCGACAGGGGTATTTTGGCATAGACCGAACCCATACCGGACCTTGCCACGCTACGAGGCGAATGGCTCGGAGGCAACTGGGGCGACAACACTTGTGGAGAAGCAACAATTTTTCGCGCGCTATCAAGCTTTATCGCCCATAGCCGAAAGTAGCTCCAACCTGCGCAAACACTACGAATACAGCGCCCCGTGTGCAGCGCTCCCGAGGTGGTGCTACGGTCCCGAAGCCCCACCATCCACCTCCCAAGGTTCCATGCCTGCTATCGCCGGCGCCGGTGTAATCGGCTCTTACAGACCAAAAACACGGCGCCACAATTCTTCCCGTAACGAATTTGAGTTATCCACATCTGTGAATTTCTGTGTGGAGAACAGATGAGTACCATTCCTATGCCCCAAGAACTCGACGCTCAACATCTTTGGTCTAACTGCGCAAATCAACTCCGAAGCCAAGTTTCGGACGTCGTTTGGGCGACCACTTTTAATGATGTCGACGTAATCGACCTCAGCGACAACACACTGCGCCTGGCTGTACCTAGCACGGTGGTGAAAGAACGCCTGGAAGGTAAGTTCCACGGCTTTGTAAAGTCTGCCCTCGTAGAAAATGGTGGCGACGACATCAAACTCCAGTTTGAAGTTCACACCCGCCCACAAACCGATGAAACCCCCGACGAATCAGCGTCGATCCAACCCGGGTCTAAATACGACCCAGACGAAATCGCTGAAATCGACCTCACCGACACGACGCCTGTCGTTCACCTCACGCGAGACCGGGCCACCGAGACAGCTACGACACCAGAGCTGAGCGGCCTCTCTCAACGCCAGCATCCATTCACGTTCGACGATTTCGTTATTGGGCAGGGAAACCGGTTCGCGCACGCGGCCGCGCTAGCTGTAGCCGAACGACCTGCGCTGGCATATAACCCCCTGTTCATCTACGGAGCCGCTGGCCTAGGAAAAACTCACCTTCTCCGCTCTATCGCCAACTTCGTCGCCGACCACTACCCGCACTACAGCGTCCGTTACGTGTCGTCTGAGGAGTTCTTGAACGATTTCGTAGAGGCGATCCGGCTCAACACATTGCCTGAGTTCAAGCGTCGCTATCGCGAGGTAGATCTGCTGCTGGTAGACGACATCCAGTTCATCGAGGGTAAAGAGGGATTTCAGGAAGAGTTCTTCCATACCTTCAATACGTTGCATCAAGGGCAACGACAGATTGTGGTGTCATCGGATCGTCCACCCGATTCGATTCCAACGCTCGAAGATCGGCTCCGCAGCCGCTTCAAAATGGGTTTGATCACCGACATTCAACCACCCGATCTAGAAACACGCTTAGCGATCCTTCGCCAAAAAGGCCACGGGGGCGAACACAGGAGCCCCTCAGACGATGTCTTGCTGTTCATTGCGACAAATATCAAGAACAACATTCGCGAGCTAGAGGGAGCTCTCATTCGGGTCACCGCATATTCGAATCTCACCGGCGAGGAACTTACCGTTGAGATGGCCGAACAGGTCTTGAGCGATATCCTCTCCGACAGTCAACCCCGCGAGGTCACCCCAGAACTAATCCTCGAGCAAACCTCGATCATGTTCAAGCTGAGCATCGAAGAGATTATCGGAGGGAGTCGTCGCAGACCCTTGGTAAACGCTCGCCAGATCGCCATGTATGTAGTGCGCGAGATGACCGATCTGAGCTATCCGGCGATCGCTCGCGAGTTCGGGGGGCGCGATCACACAACCGTTATCTACGCTGTCGAAAAGATCAGCACTTTAATGGCCGAGCGTCGTCAAATCTTCGATCAGGTCAACGAGCTCATTCAAATTATTAAGACGGGCGACCTAGGATGACAGCACAGGATGTCTCCTACCGGCTCGGGCCCTTGGGCCTAGCGGCCCGTGAGCGGAGCGAACAAGAGCGGCTAGCAACCACTACCGGGCAAAGAACTCCCGCATGCTGGCCGGGTCCCTTAGATATCCACAATTTTGTTCACACCCTGTGGGGAGTTCGCTCCACCCGTGCCACACTTCTGTGTACTTCTGGCGGCTCTGTCAGACACGCGCATCAGACTGTGGATACTTGGGGATTTCACGCGAATAACAAAACCCGCTCTGAGCAGGGGTTTTCACATACCATCCCCAATTCACAGCCCCTACTGCTCACTACTACCGATCTATAAAGAAAACCTTGTGAAAGAAGTAGTTAGATGAAGTTTCGTTGCGAACGACAAGATCTAGAAAGCGCTTTCAGTACTGCTGGGCGAGCTGTAACAACCCGCGGTGGCGCTCTACCGGTACTTGCAGGAGTACATCTAGAACTTCGCGGCCATCAGTTACGTACTACCGGCACCGACCTTGATCTGACCATTTCGGTCGAGACAACGGTGGGAGGTGAAGAGGACGGAATAATTGTGCTGCCCTCGAAACTAGCGAACGACATCGTCAAGGCTGTCCCACCAGGCAAGATCGAGGTGCGAATCGAGGGTGACGAAGCACATATCAGTGCCGCTCGATCAGAGTTCTCTTTGCGTGTGATTCCAGCAGATGAGTTTCCGCGGGTTACTGAGCCACCAGAGACGGCCGTGCAACTCGACGCGGCAGCCTTTCGGGAGGCATTGCGGCAGGTCGTTCCCGCAGCCTCATCCGATGATTCTCGCCCGATCCTCACCGGCGTCCTTATGGCAGCTGAAAACGAAGGGCTCCGGCTTGTTTCCACCGACTCGTACCGCCTAGCTGTTCGAGACTTGCCAGGAGCATCGGTTCTGGCGGCCGACCAGAGTGTTCTGGTTCCAAGTCGATCGCTCAACGAACTCGTGAAGGTTCTCGATTCTGGCGAGGAAGTAACGCTGCGCTTGGGCGAGCGTGATGCAACCTTTGAGATAGGCAATGTTCGGGTGGCCACCCGCCTAATCGAAGGCGACTTCCCCAACTACCGGGGCCTAATCCCAGAAAGTCATCCGAACAACTTGCTGGTAAACCGAGTCGAGTTGTTAGAAGCCGTGCGTCGGGTTCGCTTGTTGGCGCAAGAGGCTACGCCGGTGCGGCTAATGATGAAGTCCAATGGCCTCGAGCTGGTTGCGGTTACCCAAGATGTTGGGCAAGCCCACGAGTCGATCGATGCTAACTACGACGGCGAAGAGCTAACGGTTGCCTTTAACCCCGAGTACCTCATCGATGGCCTTGAGATAACGCCCGGCGATGAGGTTTCTCTGCAAACCGTCGATGCTCTAAAGCCATCTCTGATTCGCTCCACCGACAGCCCTGATTTCTTGTATCTACTAATGCCTGTACGCGTTTCTTAACGAACTCCTCGCAGCGGTGCTACTGAAAAAGCTCTGGCTAAACAACTTTCGGGGTTACGGAGAAACCGCAGTCGAATTTCCAGATGGCCTGACCGCTATCGTTGGGCAAAACGGGCACGGAAAGACCAATCTTGTCGAGGCTGTTGGTTGGTTGGCGACGCTCAAATCGTTTCGGGGTGCGCCCACAGATGCCCTCATTCGAACTGGAGCCGAAAGCGCAATCGTTCGCGGCGAAATCGATAATGCTGGCCGCGAGGTCTTGATCGAAACCGAAATCCCACGGATCGGCCGGGTCAGGGCCCAGGTGAACCGCCAACGATTGGCGCGAAGCCGCGACCTGCTGGGGCTGTTTCGAATGACGGTATTTTCTCCAGAGGATCTTGAGTTGGTGAAGGGCAGCCCCGGTGGTCGCCGGTCCTACATCGATTCGCTGCTTGTCGATCTCCATCCCCGAAATGATCAACTCGTGCGTGATGTCGAGCGGATTCTTCGCCAACGTAACGCTTTGCTTCGCGGCTCGGGTGGGCGTCTAACCAGTGATGTCGAGCTGACCCTCGATGTTTGGGACGCGAAACTGACGGCTAGTGGGGAGGCGCTTACCAACGCACGCGTCGAGACGTTGAACCAGCTGACCCCGGCACTCACCGAGGCTTACGATGCCGTTGCTCGAGAGCCAGCCCATTTGCAGCCGAGCTACCGCTCGACATGGATTAACGACGGCCTAGGAAGTGCTTTGGCTGCAGCGCGAAGCGACGACCTCCGCCGCGGGGTAACGACGGTTGGTCCGCACCGCGACGACATCGAGTTGTTGTTGGCGGGCTTGGCGACCAGGACCCACAGTTCCCAAGGTGAGCAACGGTCGATAGCCCTAGCGCTAAGATTGGCGGCACATCGGGCGGTAACGACCGTTACCGGCACCCCGCCGGTTCTGATCCTCGACGATGTGTTCTCCGAACTAGATCCTTTCCGAAGCACCGCATTGCTCGCTCATCTACCGGCCGGGCAAGCACTTCTGACCACTGCTTCAGGTCTGCCAGCGGGAGCCGAACCGGCCCAGACGGTTATGGTTAACGATCACGAGCTCACGGTGGACGTGCCATGACCGATCAACCCAAGCCCTTCGGACCAGGCCTCGAGAGGTTGCTGGCCCATCTCGGCGCGCCAAAAGCGTCGACCGTTACCGACGTGTTCGACCGGTGGCCCGAGTTGGTCGGAGCAGAGATCGCCGAGCACAGCCGACCGGTCTCGTTTTCGAATCGTACATTGGTTATCGCGGTCGAGGATCCGGCTTGGGCGAGTCAGCTTCAATGGGCCGAAAACCAACTCGTTGACCGCCTTGCTCAACAACTTGGTAACAACGAAATCAAGGCCCTAGATATTCGTGTCCGGTGACCTGACTACCACTTGAGTGAGGGGTCACAATCCGACTGCTCAACGACGACTTGAGACCCTTGATAACAGGGCAGAGTATGGCCTACGACAGCGGCTCTAGCTGGTATGATTACAGCAACGTTATTTGAGCGCCTTTGTGCATCAGTCGGTTGAAAACTCAACGGTTTTCGACGGGGTTGATTTTCCATGCTCGCCCCCATGAAAGGTCCTGTCTTGGCCGACGAGCCGAACGACGAAAATCAACCGGATACGACGCCGCCCAGCGACGTCGCCGCCAGCCCGGAGGTCGCTAAGACGGGCGATACTGCCGCGGTCGAGCCAGGCTCCTACGACGCCGACGCAATCACCGTGCTCGAGGGGCTTGAGGCAGTTCGTAAGCGGCCCGGAATGTACATTGGTTCAACCGGCCCAACCGGGTTACATCACTTGGTTTACGAGGTGGTCGACAACTCTGTCGACGAGGCAATGGCAGGATTCTGCGCAACCATCGAAGTGAGTATTCTGGCCGATGGCGGCTGTGAAGTCATAGACGATGGTCGCGGTATCCCCACCGGCAAACACGCCAACTACGACATGTCGGCCGCCGAGGTCGTACTCACGGTGTTGCATGCTGGCGGCAAGTTCGGCGGCGACGGTTACAAGGTTTCAGGGGGTCTTCACGGCGTTGGCGTGTCGGTCGTGAATGCGCTTTCGTCTCGGGTAGAAGTCGAGATAGATCGCGAAGGCAAGCGCCACGCGATGGAGTTCTCCGATGGCGGCAACCTCAGCAAGCCACTTGTGGTAGTCGGCGACGCGCCAGGCGACAGAACCGGCACCACCGTGAGGTTCTGGCCCGACTCAACCGTCTTTGAAGACACCACATTTCGCGCCCAGACATTGCTCGAACGATTCCAGATGATGGCCTTCCTGAACCGCGGGCTCGAGATCAAGTTTCGCGATCTAAGGCCCGGCGGCAACTCCGAGCTCACGGCGTTCAAGTACGACGGCGGCATTATCGACTTCGTTCAACACCTCAACCAGTCGAAGGAATCACTGTTTGAAAACGTTGGCTATTTCGAACAGATAGGCAACGGTGAAGAGGTTGAAATCGCATTCCAATGGAACACCGGGTTTAACAACGATGGGGTTCACTCCTTCGCCAACGGAATAACAACCATCGATGGCGGAATGCACGAGGAGGGTTTCCGAAAGTCGCTCACGAACGTCGTCAACAAGTACGCGTTCGCCAAAGGTCACCTCAAAGAAGGCAAGGACGATCGGCTTCAGGGTGACGACATCCGTGAAGGGCTAACCGCCATTATCAGTGTCCGGCTTAGTGATCCCCAGTTCGAAGGCCAAACCAAAGGCAAGCTCGGCAATGTCTCGATTCGATCGCTTGTCGAGAAGGCCACCAACGAAAAACTTGCGGAATGGCTTGAGGAAAACCCCAACGAAAGCAAGGCCATGGTCAGCAAGGCCGTGCAAGCATCGCGGGCACGCGAAGCAGCTCGATCAGCGCGCGACGCGACCCGCCGCAAATCGGCACTAGAAGGTGCCGGGTTGCCTGGCAAACTCACCGACTGCGCATCGAAGAATCCTGCGGAGTCCGAGATCTACATCGTCGAGGGAAACTCTGCTGGCGGGTCGGCCAAAGAGGCTCGCGACCCACACACGATGGCGATCCTGCCCATCCGCGGCAAGATTCTCAACGTCGAGCGGGCCCGCATCGACAAGATGCTCAAGAACACCGAAGTCCAGTCTCTCATCTCGGCCATTGGCGGGGGAGTGGGTATGGAGTTCGACGTTGAGGAAGCCCGGTACCACAAAGTAATTCTTCTGGCCGACGCCGATGTCGACGGCAGCCACATCCGCACTCTGCTGCTCACGTTCTTCTTCCGGCAAATGCGAGAACTGGTGGAGGCCGGGTACGTGTACGTGGCACAGCCGCCGCTTTATTCCACCAAAATAGGCAAGGAGAAGATCTATCTGAAGGACGACGCTGCCAAGGATGCCTTCTTGGCGGACAACCCGAAACACAAAGAGGAGTTCGCCCGCCTCAAAGGGCTTGGCGAGATGGATGCAATAGAACTGTGGGACACCACGATGGATCCAACCAAACGGACCCTGCTTCAAATATCGGTCGAAGAAGCCATTATTGCCGATGAGATTTTCTCGATCCTGATGGGCGACGACGTCGAAAGTCGAAAGCACTTCATTCAAACCAATGCTAAAGACGTCAGGTTTCTCGACATATGAGTGATTCAACACCGCAGCCAACAGGCTCTGTCGTGCCCATTGCGATCCAAGAGGAAATGGAACAATCGTTCCTCGAGTACGCAATGTCGGTCATCGTCTCGCGCGCGCTACCCGATGTACGCGACGGCCTCAAGCCTGTCCACAGGCGAATTCTTTGGTCGATGTTCGACTCCGGAACGAGGCCCGATCGCGGGCACGTAAAGTGCGCGACAGTCGTCGGCGACGTGATTGGTAAATATCATCCGCACGGCGACACCGCTATCTATGACTCTATGGTTCGAATGGGTCAGAGCTTTAGCCTGCGCCACACCCTTATCGACCCCCACGGTAACTTCGGATCGCCGAGCGATCCACCAGCCGCTTACCGCTACACCGAGTGTCGTCTTGAAGACCTCGCGATGCGATTGCTAGACGGAATCGACAACGACACGGTCGATTTCGTTTCCAACTTCGACGGACGGTTCGACGAGCCGACAGTACTTCCTTCGCGGTTTCCAAATCTGCTGGTTAACGGTAGTCAAGGCATTGCAGTTGGTATGGCGACCAACATCCCGCCCCACAACATGGGCGAGGTGATCGACGCAACCCTTCACCTCATCGATAACCCCGAAGCCACAGTCGACGATCTCATGGTGTTCGTAAAGGGACCGGACTTTCCTACCAAGGCGTTCATCATGGGTCGCGCTGGAATCCTCGACGCATATCGAACAGGCAGAGGTTCGGTAAAGATGCGCGCCCGCGCCACCATCGAGGAAACCAAGACGGGTGGCGAGCAGATTGTCGTTACCGAGATCCCTTACCAAACTAGCGTCGAAGGTATCGAGCTAAAGGCCGCTGAGGCGGTCAACGCTGGCACCATCGAGGGAATACGCGCCATACGCAACGAATCAGCTAAGGGCAAGACCCGACTGGTATTCGAACTGAAGCGAGATCAGCCAGGCCTGATCATTCTCAACAACCTCTACAAACACACACCACTACAAACCAGCTTTGGTGTGAATATGGTGGCGCTTGTCGACGGGATTCCGCGCACACTCACGTTGCGTGATGCACTCGTGCACTACGTCGAGCACCAGGTCGAAGTCGTAACCCGCCGGTCGCAGTTCCTACTCGACAAGGCGCAAGCCCGCATGCATATCGTCGAGGGTTTGTTAAAGGCGCTCGACATGATCGACGAGATCATTGACTTGATTCGCGGCTC
>CBERPN010000127.1:0-11889 GCA_965524675.1 uncultured bacterium | reverse complement strand
GGGAAGGATGAGGGTGAAGCTTGATTCTGGAGTGGTTGTCGTGTTCGCAATTCCGCTTCCCAATGACGACGCCGACTACTTTGAAGCAGCTTCGTTAACCGAGACCCAAAGCAACCTCCGCACCCTTCAGTTCATCTTGTTCGGCTCAGCAATTCTGACCACGCTGCTCGCAGCGTTGTTGGGCCGTTGGGCAAGCCGCAGAGTTCTTAAGCCGCTCACCGACGTCTCGATCGCGGCCGAGGCAATCGCTGGCGGCCAGCTCGATACCCGACTCGATCAGCGCGGCGATCCTGAACTCGCTCCGCTCGCCCGGTCCTTCAACAAAATGGCCGGAGCGCTCGAGACTCGTATCGAGCGCGATGCCCGCTTCGCGTCGGAGGTAAGCCATGAACTGCGATCGCCGCTGATGACCCTGGCTGCCTCGTTGGAAGTTCTCGAGAACAACCGTGAAGAAATGCCACCGCGTGCCGCGACTGCCGTCGATCTGCTCGGGTCCGATATCACGCGCTTTCAGACACTTGTTCAGGACTTGCTAGAGATCTCACGCTTCGATGCCGGAAGTGCGGCGCTAGCACTTGAACCAATCGCGATCGCGGAGTTTGTCCGACAGGCGGTTCGACAATCTGGTGAACCGACGTTAGCTGTCGAACTTCAATCCCACATCGAGGAGGTGGTCGTCGATGCCGACAAACGCCGCCTCGCTCAGGTGATGTCCAACCTCATCGAGAACGCTCGCAAGTACGGCGAAGGAGCCACCAAGGTCGAAGTATCGGCCGATCCCACACACGTAAGAATGGCGGTTGTCGACGCTGGTCCCGGTGTGCCGCTCGCTGAGCGCCAGGTCATCTTCGACCGATTTTCGAGGGGAAGCGCTGGCGGCAGCCGCGGCGCCGATACCGGAGTTGGACTCGGGCTATCGCTGGTTATAGAGCACGTCAGGCTCCACGGCGGAGAGGTCTGGGTCGAGGATCGCCACGACGGCAAGTCAGGTGCCCGATTTGTGGTCGAATTACCGATCGTCAGCGAAAGCTCTGACCTGGATGCTTTGCCATGACGCCCCAACTAACACTGCAACGCCTTCTGGTGGTGCTGACACTGTTATCGCTTATCGCCGTCGGTTGTAGCATTCCTACCGAAAGCGCAGCGCGACCTATCGCTGCCGATGATGTACCCGAGATTCTGCGCCCCCTCGAACCCGTAACCACCTCGACAACCATTCCAGCACCGGAACCCGGCGTTGCGGTGCAGGTTTTCTTTGTGCGCCAGGGTGACCCGACCGTGCTGGTGCCCGTAACTCGTCAAGCCACAGAATCGACCGCCGAGGCAGCGCTCGAAGCGTTGTTCGCTGCCGACCCGACCCCCGAAGAACAAGAAGATGGTCTGACCACTTTCTTTGGACCTGCGACACTCGGTGAAGAACTGATCACGTTGTTGAAAGCTCAATTCCGCGGCAACCGGCTTTTCGTCGACCTCAGTCAATTGCCAGGAATCGAAGGCGAGCTACGCCCGGTGCCTTGGAGCCAGATGGTTTTCACCGCCACCCAGGCTTTCCGAGGCAATGCAACCTTTGAGCGAATCCGGTTCCAGCTCGAGGGCGAACCCGTCTCAGCCGAAGCCGAAGAAGGGCTCGTCCTTCCTAATACCTTCGTCACCCGAGCTTCCTATCCCAGCCTCGCCCCAAACGCAGCCGGTGAATAGCCAACACCCGTGTTAGCGGCGCCGCCCCGAACTTGCCCGCCTGCTGCGGCCACTGCGGCCCCGGCGCCTCGGTAAGCGTTCGCGGCGAGGAATCTGTCGAGGAACGGGGTTCGGTGACGGCCACGACCGCCAGTCGACGTCGATTGGGCGGCCGCTCGAACGGGTAAGGATGCGAAAGAGATCTGGCAAAGCCAAGCCAATTCCTCCGTACCCGAGCGGTGCTCTGGCCGCTGGCACCCGTCGCTGGCCCACCTGAACCAAGCGCGGCTCTGGCAGGTCTCCGGCTTCGATTCGACGCGCGCACTCCCGACAAATCAGTACATCGATCTGGGTGTCACCCGCATCGACTATCGCCGGCACGGTTCCGGGCCGATGGTCTGGGTCGAAGAAGCAGGTTCCATGGCGAGCTCTTACTCGTTCCGAACGATTGTCGCTGGTCTGTTGCGATGGCAGGCGATCGGCCACTGGTTCGGGCGGAAGCGGACGCCCATCGAGCTTGGCCTCGACCTGATCGAGACGCCATCTAAGCTGGTCTACGCGGTCGTTTAGTTCGGCCATGTCAGGGCCGTTGTCGATTCCGTCGAGCAACTCGTTAACCGCGTTGTACTCGATGCTCGCCTCTTGAAAGCGAAGCATTAGGTCATCGTCGTCGCTCAGCGTGACACGGTCATTGAGGTCATAGACCATCTGGGCAATGCCGCTGACTTGGGCATTCAGTTCGCTGCGCGCTACTTCGAGGTTCTGCTCGCGCGCCTTGTCGGCTTTCCGCTTCGAATAGAGCCAGGCTCCACCGGCACCGACGGCCCCAACCCCAAGCACAGGCAGCAGCGGTATGCCGTCGCCTGACGATGACGAACCACCAGAATCTCTGGCTGGGCCTTCGTCATCTCCGCCGGGTTCAGGGTTAGCTGTCGCCGACCCTACCAACGACTCGTAAACGCCCTCGACCCCAGATACAGCGTCGCCGCCTGCCGAGGTAAAGCGGAGCAACGCCCTGTCGGTCTGGCCCGCCGAATAACGATTGCTGGCGATCCCGAGTTCGCCGGGGGTGATTACCATAACGGTGTGGAGATTACTGTTGCCAAGTACGACTGCGTCGACAAGATCGTCGGCAAAATCCTGAGCCGAGCCATCGACTTCGTCGGCGAGTAGGACCACACCAATCCCGTCGTCGCTGGCCTGAGATCCAATACTGCGCAGCTCACTAGCGGTGTTCTCGGCTCCCGGTTCTACATAGAAGCCTTGTTCGATGAGTTCGTCGACAACTTCGGTGATGAGGTCTTGGGCCAGAGCGGGGCCGATCGAGCTGAGCACAGCGGTTAATAGCAGCGCTACGCCTGCGAAAAGTCGATTCTTCATCGCTCGCACACTACTTCGGGTGGGCGACTCCCCACTATCGACAGGGTCAGGCGAAGAATTGTTCGGCCACGCCGTAGAGTTCGTCCGAAACGTATTTCAGTTCTGCGACGCACTCCGATAGTGGCTGAGGCGACACCGAACCGCACCTCAGCGACACCATGTGTCCAAAATCGCCATCGTGAATAGCGTCGATCGCGGCCACTCCGAAACGGGTACTCAGAACCCGGTCGAAAGGCGTTGGCGAACCACCGCGTTGCACATGTCCGAGCATCGTAACCCGAGTTTCCAACCCGGTACGTTTCTCGATTTCTTGCGCGACGATGTGCCCAATACCGCCAAGACGAACATGGCCGTACTCGTCTTTTTGTTGGTTCGGAACCTTCAGCGTGCCCTCGATTGGCAAGGCTCCTTCGGCCACAACCACGATCGATGCGTAGCGCCCTGCATTGTGGCGTCGCACCAAGGCTTCACACACCGCCGCGATATCGAATGGTCGTTCCGGGATCAGCGTCATCGTCGCTCCCCCGGCAATACCGGCCCAGGTAGCGATGTGTCCGACGTGTCGCCCCATGACCTCACAAATCATCACTCGGTCGTGCGACTCGGCCGTTGTGTGCAGGCGATCGATCGCCTCCGACGCGATACTCACTGCGGTATCAAACCCGAAGGTCCGTTCGGTCCCAGCGATGTCGTTGTCGATTGTCTTTGGAACACCCACGATGGGCACTCCAAGCTCATAGACCCTTAAAGCGGCTGACAACGTACCCTCGCCACCGATCACCACGAGCCCATCGAGTTCATTCGCTTCGACGGTCGCATGGACCCGGTCCATACCGTCGTCGTAGGTAAACGGCTGAATTCGAGAGGTTCCCAAGACGGTGCCGCCGCGAGGCAAGATCCCGCGGCAGGAGTCGACGGTTAGCTCGACGAAGTCGTTGTCGAGGACGCCTCTCCAACCGTCAATAAACCCCAAGACTCGGTCACCGTAGTGTCGCTCCGCCTTACGGACCACGCCTCGAATCACTGCATTAAGCCCTGGGCAGTCGCCGCCGCCGGTAAGAACACCTATCTGCATTGACCAGACTCCTCAACTAGCGATGCACGACACACTACCGAACCCTGACCAACGTTAGGGGTAGAGTGCGGAGCGAAGGGAGCGGGACATGGCTGTTGTGGTTGCGATCGATGCTGGAACTACAGGGGTGCGTTCGTTCGCGGTCGACGAGAGCGGAACGCCGGTCGGCAGGGCATATCGCGAGTTTCCTCAGTACTTTCCAAAGCCTGGTTGGGTTGAACACGACGCCACCGAAATATGGGACGCCATCGTTGCGACCCTGGCCGAACTGGCAGCGGACCTCGATCAGCCGATCTCGGCTATTGGCATAACCGACCAACGCGAGACGGTCGTTCTCTGGGACCGAGCGACAGGGCAACCTTTGAGCCGCGCCATCGTCTGGCACGACCGCCGCACCGCCGCCCGTTGCGATGAGCTAGCCGATCTTGGACATCTCGAACTCGTCCGGTCGACTTCGGGACTCGTCCTCGACCCGTATTTCTCATCGACCAAACTCGAGTGGCTGCTACGTGACGGCGACATCTCGGTCTCAGCCAACACGGCGTTCGGAACTATCGACTCGTGGGTGCTTTGGAACCTAACCGCGGGTGCCGAGCACGCCACCGATGTCAGCAACGCCAGCAGGACGATGCTTTTCGATATCAACAAACTCGAATGGTCGGACGACCTCGTCGAATTGTTTGATATTCCGAAGTCGATTCTTCCCGAGGTTCGCCCATCGAGCGGTCGTTTCGGAGTGACGGCCGAGGGTCTGCCAATCCCAGCCGGTATACCCATAAGCGGAATCGCCGGCGATCAACAAGCGGCACTGTTCGGCCAAGCTTGCTTCAGCCCTGGAATGGCCAAGAACACCTACGGAACCGGCTCGTTCGTGCTGATGAATGTCGGGTCGCAGTGTCCAGATCCCCAAGAGGGATTGCTGACAACGGTCGCATGGACCCTGAACGATGGTTCCACCAGCTACGCCCTCGAGGGCGCCGTGTTTGTTACCGGAGCGGCAATCCAGTGGCTTCGCGACGGTCTTGGAATTATCGCAAAGGCCTCAGATCTCGAACCCTTGGCCCGCGAATGCGACGACACCGGCGGTGTCTATTTCGTGCCAGCCTTTGCCGGACTCGGAAGTCCGTGGTGGGATCCCTACGCTCGCGGAACAATACTTGGCCTCACCAGAGGCTCCGGTCGACCTGAGATCGCCCGCGCTGTTATCGAATCGATTGCATATCAGTCGCGCGATGTGGTCGAGGCGATGGCCGACGCGTCGGGTCAAAACGTGGTCGATCTACGCGTCGACGGAGGGGCTTCAGTGATGAATCTGCTGTTGCAGTTCCAGGCAGATCAGCTCGGTGTACGAGTACTTCGCTCGGCTGTGCAAGAAACCACCGCACTCGGGGCGGCGTACCTCGCCGGATTGGCCGAAGCGGTGTGGTCATCGACCGACGAATTGGCTAGTAATTGGTCGAGCGATGCCACCGCAGAACCAGCCACCGACCCAGAAACGGCAGCGGCGGTAGAACGCGGCTACGCGCAATGGCGTAGAGCGGTCGAGCGAAGCCGCAGTTGGGAGCAGCCATGAGTACTGTGAGCCGAGGTCTTGGCTAGGCGCTCATCCAGCCGATGGCTCATCATGGCGCGCTTTAACCAATCCACAGCAACTCTCAGCTTGCTGCTGATCACACTCGTGACACTTGGAGTTCTTAGCGCCGCGCCCGCACCTGCAAAACCAACGTGTGACAACCCCGACGCCAGCTTCAATCTGATCGTTTCCGACGCTGCAATAATTGACGGCACGGACGGCCCCGATCTGATCTGCGCGGGGCCTGGCAACAATCTCATCAACGGGCTCGGCGGTAACGATCTCATCTTTGGGAGCGAGGGTAGCGACACTATTTCGGGAGGCGGCGGAGCCGACAGAATCCGCGGCGGCGCTGGCGACGATGTCATCACCGGAGGGCCCGGCGATGACAAGATCGCGGGTGGGCCAGGCGACGACAAGATTCGAAGTGGCCGCGGCCACGACATCGTGAACGGAGGCGTCGGAGCCGACTTCATCCAGGGCGGGCCAGGCGACGACAAACTTCGCGGCGGTGCCCGATCCGACCGGATCATCGGCGGTCCGGGAAATGACAGGATCGCTGGCGGAAACGGCAACGATCGACTGATTGGTCAAGACGGCGACGACGTGCTGTTCGGCGGCGTCGGCGACGACACGATCACTGGCGGTGCCGGCGATGACCAACTCCGCGGCGGAGGCGGCGACGACAACCTCGATGGCAACGATGGCAACGATCGTTCCGATGGTCGAGGCGGCAGCGACACTTGCACTGCCGAAGAAACTGTCAACTGCGAGCCAAACACCAATCCCCCACCGAGTGGCATCATTTTCGAAACCGACTTCTCCGCCGACACCGGCTACTCGGTGACCCGGCTGGGCTTATGGAATGGCGGCTCGAACAACCCGACCGCCCCACCGACCGGCTGGGACGGTGTAATCGCCACCGGCGACAGCGTTGTATCGGTGCAAACGGGTGAAGGTCTAGATGGTGGCAACGCACTCAAACTCGAATGGGACCCGAACCTCTCGCAACCAACGCTTAGCCTTGCAAAGCACCTCACCGGCGATCCAGCCACCGGTTTTGACGAGCTATTCATCCGCTATCGAGTTCGCTTCCCCAACGATTTTGCAGTCGGCCGTGACGGCGACCGCTTGTTCTACTGGAAATGGGGAAGGCTCTGGCAAAACACCGGCGTCGAGGCTCACAGCAACTGGACCGAGAACCGACCAGATTCCCACTACGTTGTCTGGAACTGGGGCGGCAATGTTCCCTACACCGACACCAACGTCGTCTGGGGCGAGAACTTCGGCGAGAATTTGCAAATGGGTAGCGCTGGTGGCGAACGTACCGGTATCGACTACTTCATCTCGGGCAGCGATCAACACGATTCGCCCGGATACTTCGAGTCCCTCTGGGATATCAACACCACCGACCGGCCAGGCGGCCTCGAAAACAACCAAAACCAGACTTGGCACACCATCGAATACCGCTTCAAGCTCGCCACCTCGCCCACTTCTAGAGATGGTGAATTCGAAATGTGGTGGGACGGCGAAAACCAGGGTCCGTACGCCCGTTCGAGTGCAGAGGGAATACCGACGGCCCGGATGGGCAGCGGCTTTAACCTCTTCGTGTTCTTCGACAATCTCGCTGGCTGGAACGACGATTGGAGCCAACCCGACGTCGACGGATTCATATTCGTGAACGACGTCGTCGTTAGCACCGAACGAATCGGCGACAGCTACGCCGCCGGCTAAAAATCTTTTCGAAACCGACTTCTATTCAGCGGAAACGAACGTTAGGACGTTCGCGTCGATGCCCAGACTACCCGCCCAGTCGACCACAAATCGGTCGGCGGTAAACCAGATGGTCTGAACTCCTGCCGAGAGCGAACTGAACTCGACCAGTACCGCTGTCTGAGCCGCAATGTCTAAGACCGATAGCGGTGCATCGAACACCGCCGGAAGCGCGTCTGAAGTCACCGACCGAAGGTTGTCGTAATGATCTCGAACCACTTGCGCTGCCTGTGGAGCGTCGACGGCTACCCACTCGCTGGGCAACTCGGCGGCGTCGTACTCTGCGCGCTTTTCGCGAGCCGCCAGCACGAATCTTGCTAACTGCAATTCGATGATGGCCATTCGTTCGGCGGCGACGGACAAATCGTAGACGGCGTGGACGTGTCTATCGAAGGAGGCTTCGCTCGCCTCAAGAATGCTGAGCATTAGATCGATTCGAGCGTCTTCAAGTGGGTCTTCGCCCGACGACGCAAGCGCTAGAACTGGCTCAAGTCGCGCTACCTCGGCCTCGCAGGCCCTGTGAGCTGAATCAAGATCGACAAGATCGTCGCTCTGGCTTAGCGCTGCGACCAGCCACTCGGACGCTACTGCCACTACATCGGCAGGCGACAAAGTCGAGAGGTCCTCGAATCCAAGCGCGGAGAGGACCTCCTGCAGGTGTGAGACGGCTTCGGGAAGTTGTTCAGAGATCTCTTCGGGAACGATTAGGTGAGAACGCAGCGCCACCTCAACATCATCAGCATCTCCGACGATCTCGATCGCTCGACCAGAGATTCGTTCGAGCTCCTCGGTAGCAGAGGACAGGCCAATATCTGAGCCAATCCTTTCGGTCAGTTGATCGAACTTACGCTGCATGTTCTCGAACTCGCGGCGGGCGATCTCAAGCTCGCGCTCGGCGCTGTCGCCGCCCGAGACAAATGCGCCTCCGAGCATGAAAGACGACCAGGTTGCCAAACCGAGCCGGTCAAGAATTTGTTGCTCCGCTCGCCGAGCAAAGATCAACTCGGGGCGATAGATGCTCGCCCGACCTGTGACTCTGGCCTCGGCCTCGACTACTCGGTCGTGGGCCGCCTCGAGTTCGACAACATCTTCGGTTGAAATATTTGGACGAGCAAAATTATCGGAGCTGACCGCCTCATAGCGTTCGTGAGAGGACCTAACGCGCCGTTCAAGCTGATCAAGGCTCCCGAACTCGACATCGAGGCGACCTTGTGCTGTCTGAAAGCAAGCGTTCGCACGCGACCATTGGTCGGCCAGACGCTCGGCTACCAGCGAGAGGGTCGGTTCGGTAATGAGGGCGTCGCTAACAGCGGCAATCGCTTCGCCGACGACCTCGGCTCCCTCGACGCCGAGCCACTCTGAACGTGCCGAGAAGCTGGCTGCGAGTGCAAGAAGATCGTCGCGACGGCCCGCTGCTCGTTCTGCGATCCGCAGAGATGCTTGGCCGGGCTTAGCCGCCAGTTGCGCCTCGAGTTCAGCAACTGCGCATGCGACATCGGCCAAAGACCTAGTCGCAGACCCATCGAGACGAGAACGCGCCGCTTCGAGCTCATCGCTGATCTCACCTCTAAGAAGGCTGGTTTCGATACGCGCTTCTTCGGCTGCCTCGGCGTCGCAAAGCATTGCTCGGCGAGCAGCTTCGTCGGTCTTGATGACCGGGGTTAAGAACTGTGAATCGTCGAGCACAGGAACCGCATCCTCGGCACCTGGTGGCAGCGGCGCGATACCGGGCACGTTCAGCTCTGTTTCGCCAATCGCAATGCTGGCCATCAAATCGATTGGCTGAGCGGTAAGCAGCGCGCGAAGCGCTGTAACCAACTGCAACTGGTCGTCGGCGGCCAAGCCATGAATGACCGTGAGCTTGGGGTGAAACTCTACGACAGCAAGATTGGCGTCTGGGTGCGCAATATGCACGACTCTCATCAAGAATTATATCGGCAGATTCTGAGCCAACTAGAGGGTTTTATAGGCAGTCCTGCTGGCGTTCCCCGGTCATGCACAAGTTGTGGCGCCCCAGCGCCAGAACTTGGTAAGAGCCGGAGGCGGAGAAAAACAATACTGCGATTGAGTAGTCCCGTCGCGCCAGCGAGGGCGAGTTCACAAAGCCGAGAGCCATAGCGGAGCGCCGGAGCCGGAGGCGGAGAAAAACAATAATGTCACCGGTTTGGAACTGTGGGCGTCTTTGACTCGATTCGAGCCTTCATTTCGTGAAGTGCGGTATGGATTATCTTTGCCTCAGCGCGACGCTTCACGAACGCCGGCAGCGGCACCGCCAGCTCAATGTTGAGATCGTAGGTCACCATTGTGAGTTCGGGGTCGCCGTCGATCACGCCAAACTCGTACTCTCCGTCGAGCCGCTGCATAACGTCGCCTTGCATAAGACGCCACGAGATTCGAAGCGGGTTTGAGCCGTAGTTGTACCGCAACACGTAGTGGGTGCTACGCCCCATGGCGGCGGCTCGGAACTCGACTTCACCACCCCGACCCTCTCCGTCGACAGTCAAAACTGTGCTCTGCTTGATGTCGCTGGCCCAACTGGAATAGGAGCCATAGTCCGACGCCAAGGCGAAGCATCGTTCGGGCGATGCAGCGATCGTGATTCGTTGTGTTGTGTGCTCAGACATTTCCACTCCTGACGATAGCCGATCGGCAGCGCCGCGCTACTGCTGATACCGCGACTCGAACTTTCCGAACTTGGCTCCCCACAAGCCAGCGAGTCCAAGGCCAAACATCGCGACCAGCACGCCGAAGGCAATCGCTGTGAACGGCCGAGTCGCCGCTGTGATCAAACCGACGAGAACCTGGATCAGAAGCGAGCCCATCATGTGCCGTTGAACCAACTTTGGTGCGCTACCAGCAAGAAAGAACAACCCCCCGATTCCCATCGCATCGGTTCTACTGCGGACGATCGCCACGCCATAAGCGCCTAAAAAAACGACGATCCCGAGACCGAAGAGGATCAGTGCGACAACCGCGGCGGCCAGCCTGAGCGCTTCGACTCCCAACGTTGCTGGGATGGCGGTAGCAACAAATACCGCAGTGCCAGCCCAGGATGCCTGGACGAGCCTTTGGCCTGGGTGATCAGCCAGCACGGCACCGCGCCCCCATCTCATCGAGCGCTTCTGAGAGTCGCTGCGCGAGGCTGTCGTAGTCGAATTCGGCGATAGCTCGTTGGCGAGATGCTTCGCCCATGCGACCTAGGCGAGTCGGATCGTCGAGCAGCGCAGTCAGATTGGCCGCCAGAGTTGCGACATCGCTGGGTCGCTCGACAACAATGCCGGTAGCCGCGTGGGCAACCGCTTCGTGAGCGCCTCCGCTAGCGCCTGCAATCTGCGCCGTACCCGCCGCCGCAGCTTCCACAAAGACGATGCCGAATCCCTCTTGCTCGAGTCCAAACCAGCGCACCCGACACATCATCGCAAAGACATCAGCGATTCCGTAGAGCCGCGGCACCAACTCGTCTTCGACCCGGCCGAGGAACCTCACGGGTGCTCCAACCCGTTGAGCAAGCCGCTCGAGTCGACGCCGATCGCGGCCAGCACCGGCGATGAGGCAGACCAAGTTCGGCCTGAAAGGGCCAAGACGCCCAACGGCGCGAATGACATCGTCGAACCCCTTTCGCGGAACGAGTCGACTCAACCCCAGCACAACTTCGGCCTCCGCAGACAAGCCGAGTTCGACACGCGTCGAGTGCTTCTCTGCATCGCTTAGCGGACGAAACCGGTCGCCGTCTACACCGGGCGGCACAACAATGCTTCGCAGCGGTCGACCAGCGGCGCGCTCGGCTTCCGCGGCGGGGTAACCACCAGCCGCGATGACAAGGTCTGCGTTGATAAGAACTCGTTTCAGCAGCGAGCGACTCACGGGAAGTCTCCCGGGAACCGTCACCTCCGAACCGTGGAGAACTACCGCATAGCTGAGATCGAGAGCAGGCCCGATCATGCCCAGAGGTACCGCAGGATCAATCACTACGAAATCGGCAGCGACCGTGGCAGCCAAGCTATTGATCCGGCTTCGCAACGCCGGATTCGGCAACAGGACTGGTTCGACGGAACGAATAATCTGAAACGGCTGAGCGGCATCGAAGCGAGCGGAGTCTTTGTGGGGCGTGGTGTACACGACAAAGCTGTCAGGCGGCAGCCGCCGCCACAGCTCCCACAGGTAGGCCTGAATTCCACCGACCTTGGGAGGAAAGTCGTTGCTGACGAGAAGGTGTCTAGTCATTTGCTGACCCGTTCAAGTTCAGCGCGAACCAGCGGATCGTCATCGTTGGCGAGCGTTTGCAGCGCATCGTCTAAGCCGAGCTGAGCAGCGGCCCAGATGGCATGGGCCCGCAGCATAGGGTTGTGTGATTTGAGGTAACCGACGACGATTTCGGCCGTGGGATCGTGCGCGCCGTCGCCAACGTTAG
>CBERPN010000126.1:0-12223 GCA_965524675.1 uncultured bacterium | reverse complement strand
GGGTCACAGAACAATGTTCGTGCTGGTTATCGCAGCGGAACACCGGCGATCGGGGTCGGCGTCGGCAATGTTCCAGTCATCATCGACATTTCTGCCGACCTCGACGACGCGGCCCGCAAGATCGCCAGCTCAAAGACCTTTGACAACGCCACCTCGTGCTCATCAGAGAACTCACTCGTAATCCTTGATGACATCTACGACGCTGCTTTGGACGCACTGAGAGCGGCCGGTGGCTTCTTAGTGCCAAGCACCGATGTTGAAACGCTCATCGGTCGACTCTTCCCCGGTGGCGCACTAAATCGCGACCTCATCGCTCGCGACATTGCGGTTCTGGGAGAAGCGTTTGATCTCAATTTGCCAGACTCTGCCAGCTTCTTGATGATCGAAGAACCGGGCCCGGCGGCCGATTGTCCGCTAACCGGTGAAAAGCTCTCGCTGGTTCTAACGATTTATCGCGCGGCTGACTTTGGTGATGCTGTCGACATCGTCAGCCTGGTTCTCGATCATCAGGGAAAAGGGCACTCGGTCGGGATCCACAGCAACGTCGCCGAACATGGCTTTCGCTTGGCCGAAGAGTTGCCGGTTGTGAGGGTGTTAGTCAACCAAGCTCACAGCTTCGCTAACGGTGGATCGTTCGACAACGCCCTGCCGTTTACCCTGAGTATGGGCGGCGGCACCTGGGCAGGGAACTCGATAAGTGAGAATCTAAACCTCGACCACTTTCTTAACCTGACCCACTTGGTGCAAACGATCCCCGAAGACAAGCCGAGCGAAGCCGAATTATTCGGCGCCCTTTGGCCACAAAACCGAACCGCCACCTAGAACGGCCCCTATGGGTGGCAGAACAGAGGTAGGTGGTTAGGCGAGTTGACGGGTGAAGTATTCGATGATGATCTCGGCTCGCCGTACGCGGTGGGTTGGCGAGCCCGACCTCGATAGCTCGTGGCTTTCGCCGGGGAAACGGTAGTACTCCACGTCCTTACCGAGCGTTCGAAGCGCCATGAAGAGCTGATCGGCCTGATCGATTGGACAGCGAATGTCGTCTTCCGAGTGGATGATCAGCATCGGAGTCTCAATGTCCTTCACATAGCTGATCGGCGACATTGCCTCGTAGAGATCGGGTCGTTCGAAGGATCGAATGCCTATCTCGGTAAAGAACTGCCCAGCAATATCAGACGCCCACTCGAGCGAAAGTAGGTTGTTGGCGGCTCGCTCGGAACACACCGCCCGGAACCGCGGCGTGTGACTAGCTATCCACGTGGCCATGTATCCGCCGTAGGAGCCGCCGAGCATCCCGAGACGATTCTTATCAATAAACGGGTAGCGATCGAGGGCCGTGTCGACCACCGCCATACAGTCCTCGTAGTCCACGCTGCCCCAGCCGGTGCCGGGGGCCGCCGGATGCTCAGAACCTATTATCGCCTGGCCCCAAGAATTCTCGCGCCCAGAGCCGCCTCGCGGGTTAGACATCAACACCACGAAACCAGCGCCGGCCTGCACCTGTGCTTCATCAAAGAAACTGTTGCCATATTGAGCGAAAGGTCCGCCGTGCACGTTGAGTAGCGCAGGGTAGGTCTTGTCGGGATCAAAGTCGGGTGGTGTAACCATCCAAGCGTCGACCTCGACCCCACCGGTTGACGGTGCCAAGAATCGTTCGGCGTTGCGGGGCTTGATGCGGGCGACGAATGAATCCGTGACACTCGAAAGAACTACCTCGGTGTTACCAATCATCGAGGAAATTTCGGCTGGCCTATCGATGGTGGTCGACGCCAGAACCAGCGTCGACTGCGAATAGTCCCAGCCGTCGATCATCCGTTCACCATCCACCACGACGATGGGGGTGTCGGGATCATCAACGTTCAATCGGTACAGGTGAACGTTGCCGCGGTCTTCCACCGACGCGAGAAGGCTCCGCTCGTCGAGCCAGCAGGGAGCACGAACCGACGGATAAGTAGCCCAGTTTCGATCGAGACTCTTGCTAAGCCACACGGGCTCGTCGTCGGGCGGTTCGAAGCCCGTTACACCCACATGAAAGTTCTGTGGAAACGTGAGCGGGTCCTGTATTGCGATGAACGCCACCCTGGTGCCGTCGGGGCTAACGCTCGGATTACCGTACATGCCGTCGCCGTTGGTGAGAGTGCGAATTGGCTCGACTCCGCCGGTATCGATCACGTAGAGATCCTCGGCGAGGTCGAGATCGTAGTTGTCGTGGAGGGCGCCGCTCGCCACCACGAATCGCGAGTCGGGACACCAAGTTGGGCCACTGAGGTCGCGCTTGTCGGGCGTGTGGTCGCTGGGCTCGGAGCAGCCATCGGTGGCGATCGTGTAGATGTGGGCTGGTCGATCGACAGTCCAGCCCACTGAATCGAGCCTGCTGAACAGGTGGGTGATATTGCGCGGTTCTTGGCTGGCTTCATCGGCCTCGTAACGCTCGTGACGGGTTCGCTGCACATAGACGAGCTTGGTTCCGTCGGGCGACCACTCCAATGCATCGAAGCCCTCGGGTGAGGTCGCGAGTGTGACGGTCTCGCCAGGTCCGGTGGCGGGCAAGACATGAAGCGACGCGGCCGGCTTGTTCTTACCTGAGCCAGAAGACTTCGGCCCCGGACGTTTGGATGTGAAAGCGATTCGGCTGCCGTCGGGCGACCAACGAGGCTGAGAGTCGGCTACCTCCCCGGCGGTGAGCGGTTGAGGTAATGCCGATCCGTCGGTGGCCGCCAGCCAGATTTGGCTGCGATACTCATTAGCCTTCGCAGCGGTTCTGGTAACCACGTAGGCGACCTGGGTTCCGTCGGGTGAGATTTGCGGGTCGCCCGCCCACACCATCGAGGCAATGTCGTCAGGTTTCATCGCTCCATCGTAGACCCAACAACTACGTCAGTTGATTGATAATTATTGTCGATTGGCTTAGGTTTCGGCCTATGCGAAGCCCTGTCGAGTTGATCGATACCAAGGCCTACATCTCAAATCAGCGACACAATCTCAAGCTCAGGACGAATTCCACACACAACGACATCTCGATCGAGGAGCAGCAATGACAGAAGACGCGACGTGCCCGGTGATGCACGGGTCCAACGCCACCCAGACGGCGGTCGGGTCCACAGCAAATCAGCATTGGTGGCCGAACCAGTTGAATGTCGGGATTCTCCATCAGGGATCGCCTGCCGCCGACCCAATGGACGAAGACTTCGTGTACGCCGACGAATTCAACAGTCTTGATCTGGCGGCGCTGAAAGCCGATCTCACATCGCTGATGACCGATTCGAAGGATTGGTGGCCAGCCGACTACGGGCACTACGGTCCGCTGTTCATCCGGATGGCCTGGCACAGCGCAGGCACCTACCGGATCGAGGACGGCCGAGGTGGCGGAGCCACCGGTAACCAACGGTTCGCACCTTTAAACAGCTGGCCCGACAACGGAAACCTCGACAAAGCCCGCGCTCTCCTGCTGCCGGTCAAGCAGAAGTACGGTCGCAAGATCTCTTGGGCGGACCTGATGCTTTTGGCGGGCAATGTCGCGCTCGAGTCGATGGGCTTTGAGACGTTCGGCTTCGCCGGCGGTCGTGAGGACGTGTGGGCCCCCGAGGAAGATATCTACTGGGGACCCGAGACCACCTGGCTGGGAGACGAGCGTTACAGCGGCGACCGCGATCTCTCGAACCCGCTCGGAGCGGTGCAGATGGGCTTGATCTACGTGAACCCTGAGGGCCCTAACGGCGTCCCAGATCCGTTGGCATCGGCACGCGATATCCGCGAGACCTTCGCGCGCATGGCGATGAACGACGAAGAGACCGTTGCCCTTGTTGCTGGGGGACACACGTTCGGCAAAGCACACGGCGCGGGCGATCCCGATCTCGTCGGCGCCGAGCCTGAAGGTGCAGCCATGGCGCAGTTGGGTCTTGGCTGGAAGAACGACTTCGAATCCGGCAAAGGCGTCCACACCACGACCAGCGGTGTCGAAGGTGCGTGGACCGCCACGCCAACGACGTGGGACAACGCCTTCTTCGACACACTGTTCGGTCACGAGTGGGAGCTCACAAAGAGTCCGGCTGGCGCACATCAGTGGACGGCGCCGACCGCGGCGGGAACCGTGCCCGACGCCCATGATTCGTCAGTAACTCATGCACCGATGATGACTACCGCCGACATGGCGCTTCGAATGGATCCGATCTACGAACCGATCTCGCGTGGCTTCCACGAGCACCCAGAAGAGTTTGCCGACGCTTTCGCACGGGCTTGGTTCAAGCTGTTGCATCGCGACTTGGGACCGGTCTCGCGATACCTCGGTTCTGAGGTGCCCGCCGAAGAGCTTGTCTGGCAGGATCCAGTTCCGACGGGGGAGACCCTGAGTGACGCCGATACCGCCACCCTGAAGGTAAAGATCATGAGCTCGGGTCTGAGCATTTCCGATCTGGTGATTACGGCGTGGGCATCGGCTTCGACCTTCCGCAACAGCGACAAGCGTGGCGGCGCGAATGGTGGCCGCATTCGTTTGGCCCCTCAAAACGACTGGGAAGTCAACAACCCCGCTGAGCTACGCCGTGTCCTGGGTGCTCTCGAGGCAGTCCAGGCGGACTCGCCGATCGCGGTTTCCATGGCTGACCTGATCGTTCTCGGTGGATGTGCAGCGGTCGAGGCAGCAGCAAAGAATGCTGGCCACGACGTGACAGTGCCGTTCACCTCGGGTCGAGGAGACGCTTCTGCGGAGCAGACCGATCCCGAGTCGTTCGCGGTGCTGGAGCCGACCGCAGATGGATTCCGAAACTATTTCGGAAAGGGCCATACCCGTTCTGCAGAGGAGATGCTGGTCGATCGAGCACAGCTGCTGACGCTCAGCGCCCCAGAGATGACCGTCCTGGTGGGCGGCATGCGTGCCCTCAGCTCAAGCTTTACCGACAAAACCGATGCGTTGACCAACGACTTTTTCGTGAACCTGCTCGACTACGCGACGGAATGGAAGACGACCGATGAGTCCGAGGCGACGTTCGAGGGTCGCGATCGGGCGACCGGCGCCGTCAAGTGGACCGGATCTCGGTGCGATCTTGTGTTTGCATCCAACTCGCAGCTCCGAGCCATCTCAGAGGTCTACGGATCGTCGGACTCCGAGGACAAGTTCATCAAGGACTTCGTCGCCGCCTGGGGCAAGGTCATGAATCTTGACCGGTTCGACGTCGCCTAGCTGTCCGAGTCGATCTGAGTGCTTACTCATACCCACGATTGTAGTCGCAGCACCGCTTCGCTGATTTCCGCAGCGGAGCCAGCGTATGAGAATCGGATGAACTCATGGCCACGCGTTGGGTCGAAATCCACCCCGGAGCTGGCGGCAACCCCGATCTCGGACAGCCAGCGGGCGGATAGATCGCGGCTGTCGATTCCCATATGGCTAACGTCGGCGTAGATGTAGAAAGCTCCGTCGGCCGGTGCGAGCAAATCCATTCCCGCCTTGGGTAACCCCTCCAATAGGAGCTGGCGATTGCGGCTGTAGCGGGAGATGTTGGCTTGCAACTCGTCGTGACAATCAAAGGCCGCACAGGCTGCCACCTGCGACAAGGTAGGGGCCGAGATTGCTAAATTTTGCCCCAGTCGTTCGATCGGTATTGTGAGGTCATCGGGTGCGATGACCCAACCCAAACGCCAACCGGTCATCGAGAAATACTTCGAAAAGCTCTGCACAACAATCGAACTGGGCGCGCATGCCAGAGCGGTAGTGGCCGATTCTCCATAGGTAATTCCGTGATAGATCTCGTCGGAGACGAAGCGGATTTGGTGCGCCTCGCAGAAGTTGGCCAGCTCGGTCATGTCGGCAGCGGCGATCATCGTGCCAGCAGGGTTAGATGGGCTGGCAACCACGAGCCCGTCGAGTGGAAGCAGTGGCTCGAGTAGCTCAGGGGTTGGTTGGAACTTGGTGTCCAGCGTTGTTGGTAAGTCGACTACCTGTACATCGAATGCGCTGAGAGCGTTGCGGTAGCAGGGGTAACCCGGCGAGGGCACGACTACTCTGTCGCCTGGGTCGAAGGCGGCGAGGAAGCTGAGAACGAACGCGCCGGTGGCTCCGGTGGTGATGATCACCTGGTTGGGGTCGACCGATTCGCCGTACCAGTCGTCGTAGTGCGAAGCGATGAGTTTGCGTAGCTCAGGAATGCCGCGTGCTGTGGTGTAGCCCAGCACTTCATTGTCTAGTGCTAGGTGAGCTGCTGCTATTACGCCTTTGGGTGCTGGGGTCGCTGGCTGGCCCACCTCGAGGTGCAGTACGTCGTCGCCCGCCTCGGCGCGCTGCTGGGCAGCGTGCATTAGTTCCATTACCAAGAACGGGTCGATTCCCGAACGAGAAGATGGCTGGGGCCACATGATTTTGAATACTCCAGATTGGCAGCGCGATACCTGACGAAGAGTGGATCATTTTGCGTCCAGATGCAAAGGCCCCGGTAGCGTGAAGCGGCTATGCCCCATGGTCCACGACGATTGCTCAGCCTTGTCGGGATGAGTGTTTTGGTATCGAGTTGCGCTCTGTTGCCAAGTGAAGAGGGCGCGATCGCTCCCGCAAACAGCGTCCTAGCCAAGGTCGAGTTCGCCGAAATCGAAGGTGAAGTGCGGATTGGCGTGGTCCTTGACCTGAGCGGAGAGTGGCAGTCGGTCGAGGCACCCATGGTGGCGGCGGTCGCAGCGAGAGTAAAGGCACACAATGGCTCCGGCGGTGTGGCTGGGGAAAGGCTCGGTCTCGAGGTACTCGACGGGCAAAACGACTCCGACCTCACCATCGACGCGGTTGAAGCGCTCATTGGTCGCGGGGCCAGGGTCATCTTGATGGGTTGTGAAACCGAGACGGTGATTCCGGCGGCCCAGGTGGCCAACGATCGCGGAGTCCTGGTGATGACGCCATGCATAACCGCCGACGGATTCGCGGCCGAGGTGGGTGACCTTGGATTCTCGGCGGGGGTACCCGATTCCCAGCAAGGAATCGTGCTGGCCGACCGAGCGATCGCTGTCGGTGCAATCGGCGCGATCACGGTGAGCGATGTCTCCGACGAATCGACGCATGCCCGTTGCCGTTCCTTTTCTGAGCGATTTAGTCGCTCTGGGGGTGACACGTCGGCCACGATCGAGTTCGGGGAAGGCGGCGTTTCGCTCGACCGGTTGGCGGCAACTCTCGGCCAATTCATTCCGCCCGACGTTGTCGTCGTCTGTGCCGCACCGCAAGAGGTCGCGGCTGCAGTTAGCGAAGTGCGAAGAGTGCGGCCCGAGGGACTAATTCTGCTCGGTACCGAAGCCGATACCGAATTCTGGACCGAGGGAACACCCTTCAGCGGAATTGAGTTCATCACTACCTCCTCGCTACACGGCAGGCAGTCCGCTGCCGACGGCGACTTCATCGCTCAACTAGAGACTCCACCAACTGCGAGTGTGCAAATGGTGGCAGCTGCTCTGATCGATCTATTCGTCGATTCGAGCACGGCCCTGGGAACGGTCGATCCGCCGTTGATAGCAGAGTCCTTACCTGCAATGTCGACCGATCGGTTCTTGATCGCAACACTTAGCTACGACGCTGATCACCTTGCCTTGTGGTCTCGGCTTGGAATCGTGCACCTCGAAAACGGGTTGCCATCTCTGGTGGACCTGTACGACCCGTCCAACCCACCCGTACCGCCGCCACCAACCTCAGCGTTTGTGGCAACAACCGAGGCGCCGAGTCAGTAGCGTGCAGGTAAGGCGTTGCTCGCACTGTCAGAGCGGCCGCCAAAGAATCTGATTAGGGAGAAATATCGTGGAGATCGCAGACTCAGCGTTGGATCTGATCGGCAACACGCCTTTAGTTCGGCTTCCGAAGATTGGTGCTGGCCTTCCAGGCGACCTTGTAGCCAAACTTGAGTTCACAAACCCAGGCGGAAGCTCTAAGGACCGTCCTGCGGTCACGATGATCGATGCAGCCGAAGAAGCCGGACTGCTCAAGCCGGGCGGAACAATAATTGAACCAACCTCGGGCAACACCGGGGTCGGACTCGCCATCGTTGCGGCCCAGCGCGGTTACAAGACGATCTTTGTGATGACCGACAAAGTCAGCCCCGAAAAGGTCGACCTGCTCAGGGCCTACGGTGCCGAGGTTGTGGTGTGTCGGCTGGCCGTTCCCCCCGACGACCCCAGCTCCTACTACTCCACTGCCGAACGACTAGTTCGTGAGACCCCGGGGGCGTACCGGCCCAATCAGTACGACAACGAGCACAACCCTCGGGCACACTACGAGACGACCGGTCCGGAGATCTGGCGACAGACCGATGGCCAAGTAACCCACTTCGTTGCAGGCGCCGGAACCGGTGGAACCATCAGTGGGGTCGCGAAGTTTCTAAAAGAGCAAAACGCCGACATTCAGATCGTTGCCGCCGACCCGGAAGGCTCGGTGTATTCAGGCGGGTCGGGCCGTCCCTATCTGGTCGAGGGGGTAGGTGAGGACTTCTGGCCGAGCACCTACCACCCCGAACTGGTCGATCGAACCATTGCGGTTCCCGACATCGACTCGTTCTTGATGGCGCGCAAAGTTACCCAGGCCGAGGGCGTGTTCATCGGCGGGTCTGGCGGCACCGCCGTACAAGCCGCTGTGCAGGTTGCCTCGGAGGCTAAGCAAGGCGATCTAGTAGTTGTACTGATCCCCGATAGTGGCCGCGGTTACCTCTCGAAGGTCTTCAACGACGACTACCTCGCGAACTTTGGCTTCGTCACCGCTGACGGGCCGATCGTGCGCGACGTTATCGAGGCGAAGAATGCCCGCGGTGGGGTGTCGGATCTCATTTACGTCGACCCCGAGTTGAGTGCGCGCAAGGCCATCGAGATCATGCGCGAGAACGGTGTCTCACAGATGCCGGTCGCCACCGGTGACATGCCGCTCGCCGACGCTGAAGTCATGGGATCGGTGAGTGAGCTTCGATTGATGGAGTTGGCGTTCGAAGCGGCCGATGTGCTCGATCGCACGGTAGAAGAGGTCATGGAACCCAAACTCCCCACCATCGGTATCGGCCAACCGTTGAGCCTCGCTGCCACCATGCTGCAGTCGTGTCCGGCGATGGTCGTGCTCGACGGTGGTCGACCGCGTCACGTCGTAAGCCGCACCGATGTGTTGTCGTTCCTTTCGCCTGCCGATCAGATCGATCAGATGTAACCTCATTCCGCTCCGAGTCCTGGAGCGAGTTGACCAACCCACACCGCTAAGCAAAGAGGAGTCCGTCGTAGTGACCGACATCGACCCGTTCGCCAACCCCGAGGGCTATGGTTTTGAAACCCGCGCCATCCGTGCTGGGCAACCCCACGATGCCCAGACCGGCGCAGTAACGATGGCGATTCATCAGTCGACCACCTTTGCTCAAGAGGCTGTCGGTGAGCACAAAGGGTTTGAGTATTCGCGTACTGGCAACCCCACCCGCCGAGCTCTCGAACAATGTCTCGCATCGTTGGAAGACGCTCGATTCGGACGATCGTTCGCTAGTGGTATGTCGGCCACCGACGCAATTCTGCGCAGTCTGCGACCAGGCGACCACATCTTGTTGGGCGACGACGCATACGGCGGCACGTTTCGTTTGATCTCGCGGGTATATGGCGAGGCGGGCATCAAGTATTCCGCTGTCGACCTAACCGACATCGCGGCTCTCGAAGCCGCTTGGACACCCAACACCAAACTGGTCTGGCTCGAGACGCCCACCAATCCATTGCTCACCGTCATCGACATCGAAGCTGTGGCCGCGGTGGCTCACGCAAACGACGGGTTGTGCATTGTCGACAACACCTTTGCCACGCCCTACCTTCAACGCCCGCTGCGGTTTGGGGCCGACGTCGTAACTCACTCGGTCACTAAGTACCTCGGCGGTCACAGCGATGTGGTCGGGGGCTTTGTGGCAACCAACTCCGCCGACATCGACGAACGGCTCGGGTTCATCCAGAACGGTGCTGGCGCGGTGCCCGGTCCCATGGATTGTTTCTTGACCCTGCGGGGAGTAAAAACACTCGCCGTCAGGATGGACCGTTCGTGCCAGAATGCGGCCGCAATTGTGGATCTGCTTGAAGCTCATCCGGCAGTATCACGGGTGCTCTATCCAGGCCTGGCCAATCATCCCGGTCACGACGTTGCGGCAAAGCAGATGACTCAATTTGGTGGCATGGTTTCCTTTGAGTTGGCCGCCGGCCGCGAGGCTGCCATGCAAATGGCTGCAGCCACCAAGGTGTTCACGCTGGCCGAATCGCTCGGAGCCGTCGAGTCTCTGATCGAGCACCCGGGGGCAATGACTCATCTGTCGGCTGCGGGTTCTCCGCTCGAAGTTCCGGATTCCCTACTACGACTCTCGGTCGGAATTGAATCGACCCAGGATCTGCTCACCGACCTCGATGTTGCATTCGGCACCATTTGCTGACAGTTGATTGGCCGGTAGCGCCGCTACCTTGGGGAGTTCCATGAGCGATGTTTGGCCCCCACCTACACCCGACAGCGACGTCCTCACGTCGCCTAGCCTAGAACCTGAATCGCCGCCACCGACAGCGCCGTCGAACAAGCGGCTCTGGTTAGCGGCGCTCGGTACGGGTCTCGTGGCGGGCTTGTTCGCGTTGCTTCTTTGGGGGCTCGCTGCCGACAACACTCCAGTGTTAACCGAAGCAGCCACCGGGGCAGCCGAAACCGCAGGCCCGTCGATCGAGACCGAGTCGGGGGCTGATCCTGTACCCGATGTGGAGTCTGGTAGCTCGAGTGAGTCCGACCCGCCGGTAACGAGCGACTTCGATGCCCGGATCGAGGAACTAAGCGAGTTCGTCGCCCAAGAACGCGAGCTTGAGTTTAAGGTTCCGGTCGATGTTGTTGTTCTGGCCGATGAACCCTTCGTCGAGCGCTACAACGCATTAGTACGCGAGGACGCCGAGGAGTACGCCGAAGACTTCGAGAACTTCACTGGAATCTTCCAAGCCCTCGGACTACTTCCGTCTGGTGTCACCTATCTCGAAGCGAGTGAGGCATTGGGTGCCGGGGGCGTTCTCGGCTACTACAACCCTGAGACCACCGAGTTGGTGGTTCGCGGTGGTGAGGTAAACGTGCTGCTCGAGACGATCATCGTTCACGAGCTGACTCACGCACTCGACGACCAGTGGTTCGACCTCGACCGACCAGAGTACGACGACCGCACCGACGAGGTCGGGTTTGGATTTAGAGCGGTGGTCGAGGGCAACGCGCGGCGGGTAGAGAACGCCTTCAAAGACACCCTGTCGCTGGCAGAACAAGCTGACCTCGCACAACAGGAGCTCGAACTGTCGACATCGCTCGACATCGATATCTCGAAACTATCGTTCGAGTTCCTTCGGCTTCAGCTGGCGCCCTATGACTTGGGTGAGGTTCTAATCGACGAGTTGCTCGACGAAGATGGCGAGACTGCAGTGAACGGAGCGCTCGAAGATCCGCCGATAACCAGCGAGCAGGTCGGCGATCCATCAAAGTATCTCGACATCGATCCCCTCGAGGAAGTAGCTGCGCCACCAGCCGACGGCGATGTCATCGAAGAAGGCGTCTTCGGCCAGATCACTATTCAGATCATGCTCGAAGGCTCGGCGGGCGAACGGTCTGCGGATTTGGTCGACGGCTGGGAAGGCGATTGGTTCGTCGCGTGGAACGACGGCGACACGACTTGTATTCGGGTCGACGTGTTGCTCGAAGACCAAGGGAGGGTCGACGATCTCGTAGACGCATTTGATGTGTTCGCGCACAACAAAGGCGGCGAAGGAACAAGAACCAGCGACGACCTAGCAAGACTAACCGTCTGCAACTAACGGTGTCAGACACGTCCCTAATCAAGCGTCTCTAATGGGCTAGTCCTAGGTCTGCAGTGGCAGGATCTCGCTGGCAAGCTCTTGTAACTCGTCTTGCCAGCTATTGGGTTCGTCTACCGCGAAGACGATGAACTTCGAGAAGCCGACATCGATGAACCGGTGTATCAGATCATCGAGTTGTTTGGTGTTAGTGGCAACGATGTCGCTTATTAGCGCATCGGGCTGGCGGGCGGTCACTATCTGTTTCAAGCGATCCGGAAGCTCGCCGTGCAGATAGGGAATCAATACTCCGAAATGTTCTCGGTCGATCGCTCGGCCCGCTTTCTCGGCCGCTTCGTCGACGACGACCATTCCGGCGGCAGCGATGTCGGGGGTGCAAAATGAAGGCATCCAACCGTCGCCAAGTCGTCCGCAGCGGCGTAACTCTGACTTGGCG
>CBERPN010000125.1:0-12343 GCA_965524675.1 uncultured bacterium | reverse complement strand
GACCCGGGGTCGCTGTCATATACGTCAGCCCGCTGCTCCGCGAGCTAATCCGCTACATCCATCGCGACGACTCCTCTGGCCCGCCGCGCAGGCGGCTCGAAGCCGTGATCCTCGATCAGCTCGAGGCGGCCGCCTCGGCGCCCCCACTTCGACTGCCCCGGCTCGAAGATCCGCGAGCGCGGGCCGTCGCCGAAGCATTGGATCGCGACCCGACCGACGAGCGAACCCTACGAGAATTCGGTCGCGACATTGGCGCTCATGAGCGAACGCTACAACGGATTTTCAAAGCCGAGACGGGAACGACGTTTGGTCAGTGGAGGACCCAACTCCGACTACAGCACGGCATTGTGGCCCTCACGCAAGGACACAGCGTCACAGATGCCGCCACTCGCTGTGGGTATCACGAGCCAAGCGCGTTCATCGCAGCATTCCGCGCGGCGTTCGGAACAACCCCAGGTCGGTACCTTCGCGATCATAGCGGCTAGCTCCGCAGACGGCTGGAGCGTCCGGATACCGCTAGTTGTCACTCAACCGCGCTGACGAACAGGTTCACAGAGTAGGTAGCTAGGACAAGCCCGTCTGCGGTAATTGCTGACAACGAGACTATCGAACTGTCGTAATCGTGATCATTATCCCACAAATGCGCTAGACCAGATCAGCGCCCATCTACCCGCCACAAACCAACAAGGAGCCCAACACGATGAGCACCACCATGCCCAAGCCAATGGGAATCGATAGCTCTCACGATCCGCTATCGATGTTCTACCTACGAGCCGAGAACGAGGACGGCCACAGCCTCGACCTAGCTGTAGTAGCAGAAACCCAGACAGCCGCCATCGACCTGTGGTGCCACCACTACTTCGAACCCAACGAGCCGGTCGCCGAGCAGTCGGCTAACAACGGGAAGGGCCTCATGACCCTTGCCACGTCCAGCGATCTTGACCAAGGACAACTAGAACCTGGACCCATCGACTGGACAATCGAACCCTTCCCGTACCCAGGAAACTAGGTGCCACTCCAAGCCTGGCAACACAGGCAATAACAAATCACTAGATGGCCAAGCTTCGCTACATAACCCATCCCAACGTCGCCGTCGACCGCGATGTGCCAGTCGCCCGATGGGGCCTCAGCGATGAAGGGCGACGACGAGCCAAGGCCATGCTGCATCAACCCTGGGTCTCATCGATCGGACGGATTGTGTCGAGCGAGGAGACCAAGGCGCTCGAAACCGTCGACCTTCTCGCCGCCCACCTCGACCTACCGTTCGAGACCCGACCCGACACAGGTGAGAACGACCGCACAGCCACCGGGTTCGTACCAGCCAACGAGTTCGAAGCACTCGCCGATCAGTTCTTCAGCCGACCCGAGGAGTCGGTCCGCGGTTGGGAACGAGCGATCGACGCTCAGGCACGCATTGTCAGTAGCCTCGCTAACTTCCTCGACCCGACAACCAAAACCGACATCGCCGTCGTTGGTCACGGGGCGGTCGGCACGCTTTGGTACTGCCACCTAACCGGCCAAGACATCGATCGCCGCCACGACCAACCCGGCCAAGGCCACTACTACACGATCGACCTAACAACGAGTAAGGCGCTTCACTCTTGGCGGCCAATCGACGAAATCGAACAGTGACCAGCACCCACGTGCTCGCAGATGCCCCATCCCTTGCTGGTTCACGGCGCGATTGCGTGCTTAAGAGCGAACGCCGTCTCAACATGGGATCCTCGTGGGGTGCTAGATCTGCATGTCCACGTTTGGCCACACCATCCTGGAACCCCGACGCCTACGTTCGAACAACTTGAGCGGTATTGCGAAGCGGCCGCCTCGAAAGGGATTTCGCAAATTGCGATTACTGAGCACTCGTACCGGTTCGCACGGATCCTTAACGACGTCGTCCCCCAGTGGGATCGTCCAACAACCGGCGCCACGGCGGAAGCGACTTCGCACGTCTTGGAGGTTGAAGGTGCTGCAGACCTCGACGCGTATGTCAGTGCACTCCAGGACGCTCAAAGCGCTGGTCTTCCCCTCCTGATCGGTCTAGAAGTCGACTACCTAGCTGGTGCCATGCCAGCAATGGCCGAGGTACTAGGTGACTATCCCTTCGACGTGTTGCTGGGTTCAGTCCACTGGCTCGACGAATGGCTCTTCGATGACTACGGGACCGAAGCATTCGCCTCTCAGTGGGAGGAGCGAAACGTCGACGAGGTGTTCTCCCAATACGTCGATTCAGTTCTAGATCTTGCTCACACCGAAGTCGTCGATGTGCTTGCACATCTAGATGTCATCAAGGTTGCTGGCCATCGGGCCACCCGTCTCAGCGAGCATGAGCACCGCCTTGTCGAGGGCCTTTCAGATACCAACCTAGTCGTCGAGTTCTCTTCAGCAGGGCTGCGCAAACCAGTGGCGGATACCTACCCGAGTCTGACCCTTCTCGACGCGCTGCTCGAAGCCGGCATGTCGTTGACCACTGCTTCAGACGCCCACTCTGTGGAGCAGATCGGTCTTGGCTTCGATCGCCTCGAACAAGCCCTAAATACAAGAGGGATCGACACACTCGTCTCCTTCAGTCGCCGCGAGCAGGTCGTGCACCGCCGCTAGCCGACCTCAAACCGCTGACTAATTCATCAGATCCAAGCGTGGGCACTGCCGCCACCGGTCCTGTCAAGACAAGACGGCGTTGCTGACCAAGCCCATTCTCAGGACGACAGCACTGATAGCATCGCTGTCAACGCTTGCATCGTCATCGAAACGGCTTTATGATGTTTGATATGGCAACGATCACTATTCGTGGGATTGATGACGAGACAAAGGCTCAGTTGCGTTTGCGCGCTGCCGGGAACGGCCGGTCAATGGAGGCTGAAGTCAGGGCGATATTGGGTCAGACACTGTTCGGAGTGCTCCCCCCTAAGGCTTTGGGAAGTCGAATCAAGCAGAGGTTCGTTGAGGTCGCAGATCAAATTGAGGGGCTCGAAGAGGCTGACGATCTGGAACTGCCTGCCAGGTTAGAGCTGGCCCGACCAGCCGATTTTTCCGAGTGATAGTTCTAGACATCAATGTTGTGTCCGAATTGATGAGGGTTGATCCCGAAGAACAGGTCGTGAATTGGCTAGACCGCCAGGCCAGCGCCCAACTCTTTCTCTCCGCGATCACGGTAGCCGAGTTGCGTTATGGGGTTGCTCGGTTGCCCGACGGGAAGCGAAAGCTCGCCCTCGGCGGAGCGGTCGAATCCATGATAATCCAAGACTTCGATAGACGAGTCTTGGCCTTTGATGAGATAGCGGCCGGGCATTATGCAGACATGGCTGCGAAACGAGAGCGGGTGGGGCGTCCCATCTCCATGGCTGATGCTCAGATAGCGGCCACGTGCCGAAGCCATGACGCTGTTTTGGCTACGCGCAACCTGTCGGGCTTCGAAAACTTGAACGTCGAGCTTCTCGATCCGTGGATGGCTTAGCGCGTGCTAAGTCGAGCCACAGTCTGTAGCTATGCGTCGCCGGTCGCCAATACTCCTTCGAGTTTGGCCATCGTTGCATCGATGTCGTCGCGAATAACCTCCACTCGCCTGGTAGCGGGACGCTGATCGACCATTGACCTGAACGCGTCGTACATGTCGCCGAGCGGCGAATCGATCCACCGGCCAAGCATCGCTCGCACTACATCAACATCCAGATTCAATGCCAACGGTCGCTGCTCGACGAACCGCGCCGCAAGAGTCGACTTGCCGCTCGCGGGCGGACCATTGAGAAACACTAAGACCGTCATCGAGCGCGACCTGCGACAAAGACGAACTCCTTGCTAGGCCTGTCCGGCGCATCCCTCACCTCATCAACCCTAAACCCGGTGGCTGACAGCGACGCCTCGACCTCTTCACGCTCACGAAAACGCAGCGTCGATTCCGACACAACCAGCTTCTCGTCACCCTCGAAGCAATACATCGACCTGAAGGTAACCAACGGAAGCGAAACGTCGACCAGTTCCACCCACGTCTCTACGCTACCCCCGACACCAAGGTCGACCCGAGCAAAGGTGTCATCATAATTCCAGCCTCGCCAAGCCTGTTGGGCAGGGTCACGAACCTCGAACACCAATCGCCCGCCCGGACGCAGGGCCGAACCAATGCCTAACAGGGTGGCCGTCCACTCCACATCTTCCAAGAAAACTTGAGCTACGTTGCCTGTCATTGTGGCGAGGTCAACGCTGAGCTGCGGAAGGTCTGACGCGTCTCCCAAGACCCAGCACACCCCGCTCGCGCCCGGTTTGGCTCGGGCCACGTCTAGCGATGCCTTGGCCGGATCAACGCCTGTGATATCCATCCCCTTCGCCGCCAGCAGACATGCAAAGGTTCCCGTTCCGCACCCGATATCAAGAACCGAACGAACAGCGAACTCGTCAGTCATCGCCATGTAGTGATCGAGATCACTTCGATCAGAGTCGACAATGTCGTAGATCTCAGCAAGGCGAGGATCGGAAAAGATGCGATCGGGCACGCCGCCACACTAAGCGCACACTCAATCGGGCGCCGCAGCCCGTGCGAGACTGTGCTGGACGGACTTCAATGCCCGGATTGGGGCTGAGGCTAATTGCTTTGAAGCTGCAACGGTGTCGTGCTTCGCCATCTAGTGACGTTGGCGCCGGGCGTGGGCGCCAGTTGGGTAAAGCCGAGACGGTGTGGGATACCGGCACTACTTAGGTTCGATGACTCGTGGCTGATTTGCACATAGGCGATATCGGGCCGAGCAGACATAGCGTCACTTAGCGCGCTGACCGTTCGTGTTGCGATGCCTTGGCCGGTTGCCTGCTGCCCAAGCCAGTACCCGATTTCTACACCGCCGTCATCGGGTTGTCGGTGGAGCACACATCCTCCAACGAGGTGGTCGGCGACGCGGATGGAGTAGATCGCGCCTTTGCCAGCGGCCCAGTAGCGATCCCATCGCTTGAACAGTTCGAGTCGTCGTGATAGCGACAGCGGTTCGTGGGCAGCCCATGCCATCCAAGGACGCAGGTGCGCGAGATTGTCGGTAATGAGGTCCGCCATTTCTTCGGCGTCACCCGTTGTCCAGCGGCCGATGGCGAGGTCGCCTTCGGTGATTCGGCTTGGCAGAGGAGTGCTCATGGCATTGTGACCGTGTGCGGCGACACAGTGATAGTCATGCAGTTTCCTCCAGTGGTAATGCGGTTGGTTCGGGGACATTGAAGAACGGCAGGGTGATGTGCACGAGCGGCCCAATGGCTGCTGCGAAGATCACGGTGCCGATCCCGATGCTGCCGCCGAGCAGCCAACCCAGTAACAACACTGCGCCTTCGATCCCTGTGCGGACGGCTCGAATCGAGCGCCCTCTAGCGGCGAGCCCGGTCATCAACCCGTCGCGAGGCCCGGGGCCGAGTCCGGCTCCCACGTACATGCCCGTTGCCACAGCATTTATTGCGATCGCTGCAATAAGGAGTGCCCAGCGTGCGGCCAGCGATCCGGTGTCGCCGAGGACGTGGATTGTCGCCTCGAAAACGACACCGATTAGCACCGCGTTCATCAAGGTGCCGATTCCGGGTCGTTGCCGAAGCGGGATCCATAAAGCAAGAACTGCGAAGCTGGTGGCGATCACGACCCAACCGAGCGAGACGTTGACTGTTCTTGAGATGCCCTGGTGGAATACATCCCACGGGTCGAGGCCGAGGTCGGCCGCCACCAACATCGCCAAGCTGACCCCGAGCAGTACGAGCCCAATGGTCAGCTGGATGAGGCGCCGAAATCGGGGCTCAGGTAGAAGAAACCATTTATCAATCACTGACATGTCAGCAATCATACCTTAATCCTGATATGTCAGCAATACCGGAGTATTGTTGTACCCGTGACCAATACAGAGTGGCTGAATGACGTTGAAGATCGAGCGTGGCGGGGGCTTCGCAGAGTGAACCTGCTCGCGTTGGCAGCGGTCAGCCGAGATCTCCAGCAGGACTCCGGACTCTCAGACGCTGACTACGAAGTACTCACCACCCTCTCAGAATCGGGCGACCGCTGCCGTTTTCGTGATCTCGCTGCCCGAACCCGTTGGTCGACCAGCCGTCTGTCCCACCATCTTGACCGGATGGAGGGGCGAGGCCTCATCGGTCGATCCCCCTCACCAGACGACGCTCGTGGGTCCGACGTCGCTCTCACCGCAAATGGGCGAGCCACCCTCGAAACAGCAGCCCCTCATCATGTGAGATCCGTCAGGTGCCACATCTTCGATCACCTCACCAAAGAACAAGTCTCACAGCTCGCGTCGATCGTCGCCGCGATCTCCAACCACCACGACGAAATGGCGAGTGATAGCCGGTGTTTCTGATGTCTGGCAACAGGCCGGGCCGGTTTGGCTACCCGATCAAGCCAGCGCGCACCTCGCCGCAAAGTTCGAGCGTCTCGAGCGCGTCGCCCTGTTCGATCGACATGCAGCGGACGATGACATCGTCGAACCCAAGCTGTTTGTACTCCAGGAGTTGTTCGACCGCTTGGTCGACGCTGCCATAGATGAGGTTCTCCTTCGACATTCCCCGGTACCCGTTCGCCAACAAGTCCTCCGCCAGGTGAATAGCGCGGGCACCATCTCGCAGGATAACGACGTCCTTTCGCACGATCGCTCGACTCGCGCGCCCTAGCCGCTGGGCCTCGCCGCGGTAAATATCGAGTTGGCGCGGCGCGGTTGCGGGGGTCACGGCGGGACCGCCGTACCAGGCATTACCTTCCCTCGCCGCCCGACGCAACGGGCCGTCGGCTCCGGCGCCGATCCACCACTCGACAGGGCGAGGCGGTCGCGGGTTGACCTGGGCACCGCTGAACCCGAAACGTTCGCTATTGACAGTCTCGCCTGCCAGCAGCGCCTTCACGACCCGGATCGACTCATCAAGCGCAAGTCCTCTTGTGCCAAGATCGGCCCCCATCGCATCGAACTGGCTGGCGCCACTGCCAATCCCGGTCTGGATCATGAACGGGCCCGGATGTATTGCCGCCAGCGTGCCGACCTGCTCGGCGACCACCACGGGATTCCATAAGGGAAGCAGGAACAGACAGCCCAGTGCTCGACTGGGATCCCATTCGGCGGTGAGCCGACCAAGCATCGCCACACCCTGATAGTACGGGATCGCCATGGAGTGCTGATCACCAAGGCTGACCGAATCGAGGCCTGCGTCGCGAGCGACACGAGCCCGCTCGATCAGTCGGCGAGCACCCTCGGCATGATCATCGACAAGGTAGGTGGAAGAGAGCGACACTCCGATTCTCATGAGCAAACTGTAACAATTTACGAAGCCTGGAACAGCTCGATCACGTTGCCCGACGGATCCTCACAGATGATCTGCTTCCGGCCCTGATTTTCGACGATGTCGTTACGGAAGGTCACGCCCTGCTCGCCGAGATCGGTCACCAGCCCCTCGAGATCATCAACCGTATGGAGAAAGCGGGCCCAACCACCGCCTGCGCGCGGCACCGTCCCGTCCGACATCGGCTGTCCCGCCGACGTCTTCGGACCGGCCAGAATTAGTTCCAGGTCGCCGTGCCCCATGATCGCGATGACCGACCCGAACCGTTCTTTCACCTCGAACCCGAGCTTCGATACATACCAGTCAACCGACTCCTCCACATCGTTCACCATGTACCGAACTGTTGCCATCAGAGCAGCCTTTCTCAGCAAGCTTGGATTCGTGGGCCAGACATCTCGAATGCTGCTAGCGATAGGTGCCGATGTCGGCTGGCTTGCAGCCTGGGACAAAGGCGCCGCTTAGACCTCAGCGGTCACTTCTATTTCGATCATGAAATCGGGCAATGCCAGACTCTGCACACCAATCCAGGTATTCGCTGCTGGCAAACTGTCTCCATAGAACTCACCAATAGCCGTGCCGACCGGCTCAAGACACTCGGGCGTATGGTTCACGACATAGGTGCGCATACGCACGACGTCGGCAGGTGTCGCCCCGGCTGCGGCTAGTACCGTCCTTAGGTTGCTCAGTGCTTGCCTTGCCTGAGCGCCGATGTCGCTACCACCAACGACGTTGTAGTCCTTATCCCAGGCAACCTGGCCAGCACAATGAATGGTGCTGGTTCCGGTGCTCTTGACAGCATGAGAGAAACCGTACTGAACACTGTCGTACATGGATTCTGGATTGATTGTTTCGTGGCCCATCTGTTTCCCCTAACGGCTTCGCATTAACTCTCGGACAAGGATTTGGCATCATGATAGCTCGATGATCCAGCAAGTTTCTTGGCGCAGGAAAATTCGGGATTCCGGCGCCGCGAACTGCTCGAAGACGGCGAGATTCATGCCGTCAAACAACTGAGCTGAGACAGCCAAATTGGCTGCTGACCGCTACTGACTCAGCTCGTCGAGTTGGGCAATGAGTTTGTTTGTCGCCGTGGCTCTAAAGGAATCCTCGACCAGCTCCGCGACCTCAGCCCAATCGGTGTCGGAGGGGGCGAGATCGACTCCTAGCCAGCCCGAAGGACCCCAGTACGCTGGCACAAAGAACCGATCATTGTCTAGGTACGCGGCGGCTTCGTTTTGGTCGGGCATGAAAATGAGCGCGTGGTCGAAGCGGCCAGATTCGTGCTCACCCTTAAGAACCGCCCCATAGCCAGCAAAGATCTTCTTGGTGAAGAACGCAGGGCGTCCGTGGGAGATCTTCACATCAGCATCCGGTAGTGCCAGGCAAATCTCACTTAGTCGAGCGAGGGTCGGATCCTTGTCGTCGAACATCTTGGGATGTGCCATGGCCGCACAGTACCAATTCTCATCGAAACCAGGATCGCCTAACCATCGATCATGCCCTATCCGAGAGGAAACGCAATGTCGCAGATCAAGTCTTCGGCACCCACGTCATCGGCCTCGGCCACGTAGACCTCGCGACATGACAGTTTGCTGCCCGGCCGCGCCGTCGCTTCTGGCGAGCAAGCTACAGCATCGTATGCAGCGAGGATCGCAGGGAACTCCCACTGGGCCTTGGTGATAGTCGTGTACGCCTCGTCGTGAGCCGGTTCGGTGCGTACACCCACCAGGTCGGTCGGACCGATGTCATCAGGGCACCCGAGTATGGCCTCGATCGGCCCGTCGCTCTCGTCGTCGACGATGCCGTGGAACACGACGATGAACGAACTGATGGGCTCGAAGTCACCGAGGTGCGAGGCGAAGGCGGCTTTGGCTTCGGCCACGAAGGCACCGATCTCCGAGGCGTGAAGGCGGCGTTGGATCGACATGACTCGTTGGGAATCGACGTGACGGGTTTGGATAGGGAACATGGTGTGGTCTTCCTTTCGCAAGATGGAATGAACGTGACGAATCAGAACTCGACGGCTGCTGTGTCGCGACTCGAGATCTTCGAGAAATCGATTGAGGAGATCGATCGCTACGCGACCGTCCCTCTGAGCCGCCGTGAGCAGTTCACCGATCTCGTTCAGGCTCATGTCGGAACCGCGAAGAAGCCCGATCAAACGAGCCGTGTCGACCTGGTCGTCGCTGTAGTAGCGGTAACCACTCGACTGATCAACAGTCACAGGACAAAGCAGACCCAACTTGTCGTAGAGGCGCAGCGCCTTTGTTGTTAGCCGACACCGACGCGAGAACTCGCCAATGGTCAACAACGGGAACCCCTCGGGGTTCCTTGAAGAAATCCCTGCGGGATTCCTTCTACGATTATCTGACTTCTGAAACGTCACGCCTACGATCCTCCATCCTCCCCCAAGGTCAAAGTCAACAGAATCGGAGAAATACTTTCAACCCGACGCGTTGTACTCGTCAATCGAGATGAGCCCGCATGTGAGGATCGAGGATCTCGTCGGCTTTGCTGGCTCGGCGCCGTCCGGAGTCACTTGGCACAGTTGACACACGTCGGTGTCGCTGGAAGCGCGTCCAGCCGATCGACGGCGATCTCGAAACCGCAGGTAGTGCAGTATCCGTATTGCCCGTCATCGAGGCGTTGCTCGGCAGCCTCGATGACTGTAAGCGTGATTCTGGTTTCGTCGAGGAGCGCTGCGATCTGCTGGCGCTCCCAGGCAATTGTGTGGCCTTCTGGATCGTGTTCGTCATCGGTTGCGACATCGGTCGCGGCCTCCACGATGCCATCGAAGCTACTGACGAGACTCGCCGCGAGCCGGATGGTCGCCATGCGCAGTTCGTTCAATCGGGAGCGAGGGTCAGTCAGCGGCGGTGGCCTCGACCTCGAACAGGAGCGACGGAATCGCGAGCCGGGTTACGCCGAGCAGAGTCATCGGAGGAGTGGCGTTGATCGGCCCGAATCGGGCGCCGAACACGTCGAAGTGTTTCATGGCTTCATCCACATCTGTGGCGTAGATGTTTAGCCGTGTGATGTTGGCGAGGCCCATGTCGGCGGCGTTCAGGACGGCCTCGAGATTGTCGAGGGCGAGCATCATCTGGTTCCGCATGTCCCCGGCGTGCTGCGGGTTGCCTTCGGCGTCGACGGCGGTCTGACCTGCACAGACAAGTCGCCGGTTGACTCCCTCGAGTATTTCGGCTTGGTTGTAGCCGAAGTTCAGCGACCACGACCACGGATTGACCGGTGTTCTCTTCATCGGTGGTATCTCCTCATCGCATCCAAAATGTTCATGGCCAGCCTCTCATTGTTCTCAAGTCTTCAACCTATGGGGTATTCATGACAAGAACTGTCAGTGATATTCGTAGGATGTAGGTGTGACGCTGATTGACCGCAACGATGAGCTGGTACGACTCTTGCGTCTACGGGCCGACTGGCGCACGGTTGACCTTGCCGCAGAACTCGACGTGTCGACCCGGACCGTCTTGCGGGACCTCGATCGGCTCCGCGATCGCGGCTTTGACATTTCGGCCATGTCAGGACCAGGTGGCGGGGTGCATCTCGAACCCACTTCGGTGCTCGTAACTTCACAGCTCGCGGGTGATGAGGTTGTTGCGCTGATCCTGTCCGTCGCAATCGCCCAGGCGATGCCGTGGATGCCCTTCGCATCGGGAGCCCAAGCCGCGCTCGCCAAGATCGAGGCATCGTTGCCCTACGAACGAGCCCGTCAGCTTCAGACACTGATGATGCGCATCATGATTGGCAACCCGTCACCAGCATCGGTACGCAGCGAGAGAAGAGTCGGCCCCCTGTTAGCTCGCCTGTTCGAGACCGCGTTCACCGAAGAACGTCTGCTGGCATTCAGCTACCGCGGCCGCGACGGGAAAGAATCACAGCGTGTGGTCGAGCCTCATGGTCTGCTGGTGCGAGCACCAATCTGGTACGTGATCGCGTGGGACACCGCCGTAGACGAGCCTCGACTTTTTCGCGCCGACCGGATCCGCTCACCCCACGTCCTCGCCCAACAATTTGTACCACGCCCTCACGAACTCCTTAAAGACTTGTGCCCCAATGCGCGACCAGCGGCGGCCTCAACCTGCTGAACTCCGGCTGATCGGGGACGTCCAAACGGCCTCAAACTCGCCCAGCTAAGCGGCCTCTGTTTCAGGTGGGTGAGACCACAGGGCTCCACTCTCGGATCGACGTGACGGTGACTCCTCGTGTCGCAAAGTAGCTGTCGCCGGTCATTAGCTTCTCGACTTCGGACTCGTCTGCACGAAAGATCAACAGTGCACCGGAGTCATCGGACCAAGGCCCGGCTGCCAACAACGTGCCTTCTCGGTGCCACCGCTCGAGATTCTTGCGATGGGCGGGCCGCGCCGCCATCCGCTCGTCGGTCGACATGAACGATAATTCAACTGCGATCATGTAGACGATCGTAGGGAGACCCAGATGGTCAATGCAGTAACGGCCGATACAGAACACACCCGACGCCAGTTCGACGCGGTCCCATTGTTTGCCATGATGTCGTCGGACACCCGCGACCGACTCTGGGGCCAAGCACGCCTCCGGGGCGCCCAACGGGGCGACGTCGTGGTTGCGCAAGGTTCATCAACAGATCGACTCAACGTGCTGCTCGCAGGCGAAGCAACAAGCGTCCACGCCACCGTGAGCGGGCGTACCGTTGCGTTAGCCGGATGGGTTGGCCCAGCGATCATCGACAAGGTTGCCGTGTTCACCGAGGCGCGACACCCCGCATCGGTGCTCGCCGACACACAAATCGCCTACTGCACGCTGCCACTTGCCTCACTACGCACCGCGCTCGAAGCCAACCCAGCCGCCCAACAGCACGCCTTCGCGGCGGTTGCGAACGCAGCTATGGCTGCGAGAGAATCGTTCGTCGACTCTGCGATTCGATCCAGCACAGCGCGTATCGCACGGTGGATTCTTGCCACTCATTCGGACGGCTCGGTCCGACTCCCTCGACCCCAGGAGCGACTCGCCCTTCAGCTTGGCATGACACGCGTAACATTCAACCGGGCGCTTCATC
>CBERPN010000124.1:0-12390 GCA_965524675.1 uncultured bacterium | reverse complement strand
CGTTTTGCGCGACTGGTCCGTTGTGAGAAACCAATGCGATTGCACTCGACGGCGACGGGTAAGATCTTGCGCTGATGCCCGCTATTCGACCACAGCTTCGTGATGACCTTTCGTCTCTCGACGGCTACCACTCGCCACAGCTCGATGTCGACGTTCGCCTCAACACCAATGAGGCGCCCGGTCCGCCACCCGCCGGCTTCTCCGCCGCCGTGGCGCAAGCTGTGCGATCGTTGACCTGGAACCGGTATCCGGACCGGTCGGCCAGCCGGCTTCGTTCGAAGCTGGCCGAGCGCTACGGACTCGAGATGGGCAACCTCTTTGCAGCCAATGGCTCCAACGAGATAATTCAGAGTGTCCTGCTCGCGTTCGGCGGCCATGGACGCTCGATCGCTGTCTTTGAGCCAACGTACACAATGCATAGCCAAATCGCGAGATCGACCGGAACAGGAGTGATCTCGGCCCAACGGGCAGCAGATTTCAGCCTCGACATCGCTGAGGTAGAACGGGTCATATCGCAACACCGGCCAGCGGTCATCTTCTTGTGCTCCCCGAATAATCCCACCGGCATCGTTGATCCGCCGGGAACCGTTTCGAGGGTTCTGTCGCTGGTCGAGTCCTACGGGGGCTTGTTATTTGTCGACGAGGCGTATGGCCAGTTCGCAGCACAGTCGGCCATTGACTTAGTGTCCGAAGAACGCTCCCTGGTCGTCTCCCGCACCTTTTCAAAGACCTGGTCCATGGCCGCAGCCCGACTCGGATATCTGGTTGGTCCTAGCTGGCTGATCGAGTCGCTCGAACTGGTCGTCCTGCCGTACCACCTGGACTCAATAACCCAAATAGCGGGCGAGATTGCCCTTGACTACGCGGATGAGATGGCGGCTCGGGTGGCACACCTCGTCGAGGAGCGCGGTCGGCTCACCACTGCCATGACCGACTTACCACTACAACTGTGGCCGTCGGGTGCTAACTTTGTGCTGTTCCGGCCATCAGCGGACGCACGTGTCGACGGGGCGATGCTGTGGCAGCAATTGGTCGAGCACTCGATACTGGTTCGCAACTGTTCGTCTTGGGATCGTCTCGACGGATGCTTGAGGGTCACGGTAGGAACTCGCGAAGAAGACGACCAGTTTCTCGCAGCCCTGCGAGCGCTACTCTCCTAGTGATTCGCACTGAAGTGTCCTATGAATTGAAACGGCCTGAGAGCACGAGGAACTATGAGCCGAAGCGTTAGTAAGGAACGGTCGACCAAAGAGACCCAGATCTCGATAACGATCGACATCGACGGCGACGGCAACACCGATTGCTCGACGGGACTACCGTTCTTTGACCACATGCTCGACCAACTAGGTCGCCACGCGAACTTTGACCTGACGGTCCGCGCCAAAGGTGATCTAGAGATCGATAGTCACCATACGGTTGAGGACACCGGAATCTTGTTGGGTGAAGCCTTTCGCGAAGCCCTCGGAGACAAGCTTGGCGTTAGGCGGTTTGCTTCGGTGAGCGTGCCGCTCGACGAAGCTTTGGTCGAAGCCGCACTAGACCTGTCGGGTCGACCCTTCATGCACTATGACGTCGAGTTTCCCGGCGAGAAAATTCTTGGCGATCCGCCATTCGATCCCCAGCTCACCGAGGAATTCTGGCGAGCGTTTGTAACGGCAGCTCAGATTACGCTGCATCTGGTTTCGGTGCGGGGTAAGAATACCCATCACCTCGTCGAAGCAGGGTTCAAAGCCGTAGCAAGGGCACTTCGCGATGCTGTGGCTGTAGAAGGTACGGCGCTTCCTTCCACCAAGGGTGTCTTATGAGTCTGGATTCAGAGCGTCCGCTCATAGCCGTTCTCGACTACGGAATCGGCAATCTGAGGTCGGCGCAGAAGAGCCTTGAACGGGTTGGGGCAGATGCTCGCCTCACCAGCGATAGCGACCTGATCGCAGATGCCGCGGCAGTAGTGCTGCCAGGTGTTGGAGCGTTCGGTCGGGTAGTCGAAGCAATTCATGAGGCTGGCCTTGTCGACGCTGCGATTTCGTCCGCCGCATCAGGTCGTCCTTTCCTTGGTATCTGCGTTGGTATGCAAGCGATGTATGAGACGAGCGATGAGAGCCCCAAGACCAAGGGTCTCGGAATTATCCCAGGGCGGATTCGACTTCTTCCCGATTCGGTGAAGCGACCACAGATGCAATGGAACCAACTCGAGATTCGAGCCGAATCAGATCTGCTAAAGGGCTTGTCGGGGTCGTGGATGTACTTTGTGCATTCCTACGCAGTCGAATCCTGCGGAGGTGAGCTCCCGGTCGACTGCGTCGCGACCTGCGAGTATGGCGGGCCGACCGTGGCAGTGATCCAACGAGAAAACGTTTTTGCTACCCAGTTTCACCCAGAGAAGTCGGGCCACAGCGGTCTGTCGCTGCTGGCGAACTTCGTAGACCTTGCCCGCGCCTCCGCCATTGAGAAGGTGCTGGCGTGACCCTTCTGTTCCCCGCAATCGATCTTCTCGGGGGGCAATGTGTCCGCCTCTACCAAGGCGATTACGACAAGGAGACGGTTTACGGCGACGATCCCGTCGCGCAGGCACGAAGGTTCGAGGCGGCAGGTGCTCCGTGGATCCATGTTGTCGACCTAGATGCAGCCCGAACCGGTGACCCGCTTAACCGCGACCTGGTTATTGCAATCGCCGGGGCGGTTGATGTGCCAGTGCAGACCGGCGGCGGAGTCCGGAGCGTTAGCGATGCCCTCACCCTGTTCGACGGCGGGGTCGAGCGGGTGGTTATTGGTACAGCGGCGCTTGGTGACCCTGAGCTTGTCGAGCGTCTCGCTAGGGACCATCGCGTCGCGGTAGGTCTCGACGTTCGTGGAAGCGAGGTTGCGGTGCGAGGCTGGACCGAAGGTTCGGGCCGAGATCTGCACGACGTGGCGGACGACTTCGCGGCGAAGGGGGTCGATGCACTAGTTGTGACACAGATCATAGGCGACGGCACGATGCAAGGCCCCGATCTTGTAGGTCTCGGAGATTTGTTAGGCCACACCGGTATCGACGTAGTCGCGTCCGGTGGGGTCGGCACGCTCGACCATATTCGCAGTGTCGCCAAACTCGAGCGAGCTGGTCGTCGTTGCAGCGGAATCATCGTCGGCAGGGCGCTCTATGAGGGAGTATTCACAGTCGAGCAGGCCATTGGTTCACTCGACGAGCATGACCCTGCCAGCTCGCAGGCTGGCGAACGTTCGCAGAGCCAGCCATGAAAGTGGCTCGGGTAATTCCCTGCCTTGATGTCGATGAAGGTCGGGTGGTTAAAGGGGTCAACTTCGTTGACCTTGTCGACGCCGGCGACCCGGTCGAACTCGCTGCGCGCTACGACGCGCAGGGAGCTGACGAGCTTGTATTCCTCGACATCACGGCGTCTTCTGGCGACCGCGACACGATAGTCGAGCTTGCTCGCCGCACCGCCGAGCAGGTCTTCATCCCTTTCACGATCGGTGGTGGCATCCGCTCGGTGGATGACGCGCGGCGCCTACTGCGCGCTGGCGCGGACAAGACGTCAATAATGACCGCGGCGGTAGCCAGGCCAGAACTCATCACCGAGATGGCGACCGAATTCGGTTCACAGTGCGTCGTGGTAGCGATCGATGCTCGAACCTCTACTGGGCTTGGCGCCGTGGCGAGCGGTTTTGAACTGTTCACCCACGGCGGTCGCACAGCTACCGGCATCGATGCGGTTGCGTGGGCGCAAGAGTCTGTCAGTCGAGGCGCGGGTGAGATCTTGTTGACCTCGATGGATCGTGACGGAACCCGTGACGGATTCGATCTAGAACTCACCCGAGCGGTGAGCGACTCGGTCGCTGTGCCGGTGGTGGCGAGCGGGGGAGTGGGCACGCTCGATCACCTGGTCGAGGGCATTAGAGATGGCCACGCCGATGCGGTACTGGCTGCGTCGATCTTTCACTTTGGAGACCACACAATCGCCGAAGCCAAGGATGCAATGATCGCTGCGGGCATCACGGTCCGCCCCCACGAACAAAGCTAAATCGGGCACGGCACTTTCGATAGGTTGCCGGTCGAGGTGTCGCTTGCAAGCCGCGAAAGCTAGATTTGGCGACTGTGACAAAGAGTGAACAAGCCGCCGAGACCGCCAAGCGGGGTAGTCGTAGTAAGTCTAGGAATGACAGCGCTCCAGCGCTGAATAGCAAGCCTGACAAGAATAGTAAGAAAGTCCCAAAGGCCCCCGGAGACGGCCTTCCCATCAAGATGCTGAATGATCGAATCCTGGTTTCGACCGATTCTCCCGAGGGTGACCGGCGATCCACCGGCGGGATCTTGATCCCAGCGACGGCTCAGGTCGGCAAGCGCCTCACCTGGGCAGAGGTTGTGGCGGCCGGGCCCAACGTGCGTTCGATGGAACCGGGCGACCAGGTGTTGTTCAACCCCGACGACCGCTACGAGGTCGAGGTCCGGGGCCACGACTACATCATCTTGCGCGAGCGCGACGTGCACGCCGTCGCCGCGCCCCGTCTGCAAGAGGGATCGACGGGGCTCTACCTATGAGCACCGATCTCGAAGAATCCACATCTCTCAAGCTCGATTTCGACAAGGTGTCCAAGATCGGCCGCGACGGACATCAGGTGGTGCCGGTTGTATTACAGGACGTCGATTCGCGCGATGTGTTGTTCGTTGGTTACGCCAACGAGGAAGCGTTTCTAGCAACGCTTGAGCGCCGATCCGCGGTGTTGTACTCGACATCAAGAAATGAGCTGTGGCATAAGGGCGCCACTTCGGGCGATCTGCTCGACCTTGTCGACGTGGCGGTAAATTGCGAACAGAACAGCCTGCTCTACTTGGTGCGCAAGGCAGGGTCAGGGGTATGCCATACAAAGAATGAAGCAGGTGTCGCCCGACACACCTGCTACTACCGAACGGTCGCCGACCCGGCGACGCTCTCGTTCGCTCTAGTTGACCGCGACGCTGCAAGGTGATTACCGATTTAGCTGCTGGCTATGAACTATTGAAATTCGGTTCGGCCGCGATGCGCGTACCGCGCGACTTCGTGAAGGTCGAGGGCCCTGATGCCGAGAGCTACCTTCAAGGCCAGCTCAGCCAGGACGTAGCCGCACTGGCAGAGGGGGCGAGCGCGTGGTCGTTCATCTTGCAGCCTCAGGGCAAAGTGTCAGCATGGTTCAGGATTACCCGAGCTGGTCCCGAGGCATTTATTCTCGACCTCGACTCAGGTTGGGCCGACAAGCTGATCGAGCGGCTGAACCGGTTCAAACTTCGAGTCGATGCGGGCGTCGAGATGCTCGAGTGGGAGATGCTTGCGCTGCGCTTTGTCGATGAGCAACCGGAGATGAGTGGCTTAGTTGTGACTGTCGAGGGCGGCGTCGATGTTCTCGGCGAGCGTTCTCGAGTTCCGGACGGATTCACCGAACTGTCACTCAACGCTTTTGAGTTACGGAGGATCGAGCTAGGAATCCCCAAGATGGGGGCCGAACTCGACGACGACACGATTCCTAATGCGACCGGGGTGGTCGAGCGCTCGGCCAGCTTCTCCAAGGGTTGCTATACCGGCCAGGAACTCGTTGCGCGGGTGAATTCTCGCGGCAACAATACGCCGACCAATCTTCGCCTCGTTCGCTCGCCCAGCCTGGTTTCGGTAGGCGACGTAATCGGTGACGACCAGGGGCTGATAACTAGCGCTACAGGTCATCCCGATGGCGGTTATGTTGCCCTCGGGTACGTTAAACGCTCCGTCGAGGTGCCCACAGAGCTACAGGTGGGGGATTCGATGGCAACGGTTGCAGCGCTCGATTGACGTGACGGTCTACCCAGCGCTACTCATCTAGGCTCCGGCTTGTGGATCATTATGAGGCGCTCGACGCGGACCCCACCGAGACCGAGACTGATCTCCGCCGCCGCTACCTAAAGGCCGCCCGGCAATACCACCCCGACCAACTGACTCAGGCGAGCCAGGCAGAACGTGATGTCGCCGAAGACAAGATGCGGGCGGTTAACCAAGCGTGGAATGTCTTGGGCGACAAATGCCGCCGACTTCAGTACGATCAGAGTCTGTTCGAGGAGCAACACTTCCAAGCCCAAGCGGAGTGGAAGCCTTACGATGACAGCCCCGTGGCCGAGTATGAGGAGCCGATGGTGCCAGGCCGCGCACGACCCCCCTCTTGGATGACTGCCGGGCCGCCCATATTGGTTGGTTCTGGCATTTTCACGGCGGTTATTGGGGCGATGACCGTGGCGCTACTGCTCGCAATCGGCATCGCCATGATAGTTGTTGGAGCCCTGTCGTTCGTGCTCGCACCGTTTGCGGTAATGGTTATGAGCGCGCAAAGCGAAAAGCGGCACTGAATCTTGCCAGCCACCTACCTCGATGAGATTCTTGATACTCACCGCGCTGTAGCCAAATCGGACGACCGAAAGCTCGATCGTCTGATCGATCTCGCCGAAGCCTCACCAGCCACTCGAGACTTTCGCGTCGCGCTTGCGAAAGCAGCCGGGCTCGGGGTGATTGCGGAGCTAAAGCGCCGCTCACCCTCCAAGGGAGACCTAGCCGTAGCTATCGACCCGGCGGATGTGGCCAGCGAATACTCCGCTGGGGGAGCGAACTGTTTGTCGGTCCTAACCGACGCCAGATACTTCGGCGGGTCGCCGTCGGACCTAGCGGCGGCACGGGCGGCCGTTTCGCTTCCGACGCTGCGCAAGGATTTCACTGTAAGCCCACTCGATGTCTGCGACTCGCGAATAATGGGGGCCGACGCGATCCTGCTAATCGTTGCAGCTCTAGACGATGTCGAACTCAAAGACTTCTTTGGCCTTGCCCGTCAGCTCGGTCTCGACATTCTCGTCGAGATCCACGATGAGCCAGAACTAGCTAGAGCGCTGGCGATCGGGGCAGACCTGATCGGCATCAATCAACGCGACCTCGCTACCTTCGAAGTCGACACACAGCGGGCGGTTAAACTCGCACCCATGTTGCCCGCGGGGGTAATCCGAGTCGCCGAGTCGGGAGTAAAGGGGCCGGTCGACGCAGGCCGCCTCGCCGAAGCCGGATATCACGCCGTTCTGGTGGGAGAATCGCTTGTAACCGCCGGTTCGCGTGCCGAAGCAGTGGCCGCGCTTCGCTCGATCCCACGCTCTTTGGCCGGTAGCACCGGTAGCGTTTAGTAATTGCGGGGGAGTTAGCCAATGTTTGTCAAAATTTGTGGGATCACTACTGAAGAGGACGCGCTGTTGGCGGTGGCCGCCGGGGCTGACGCTGTGGGGTTCGTGTTCGCCCCATCGACTCGCCAGATCACTCCTTTGGCCGCCCGCGATATCGCGCGGCGGTTACCCAGCGAGACCCTCACCGTTGGCGTATTCCGCAACGAAACACCGCGCCGGGTTATCGATATTGTTCACGAGGTAGGGCTTAAGGCGGCACAACTCCACGGTCACGAATCGGTTGAAGATTCTCAGGCGGTAGCGCGCCAAGTGACGACCCTTATCAAGGCTTTCCCGGCTGGTCATCCGGGACTCGACCGCGCCGACGATTACGGCGCGGCTGCGATCATGCTCGATGGTTCCGCCCCCGGGTCTGGTGAACTCTTCGATTGGTCCCTGGCCGAAGGCATGCCGTCGAATCGCAAGATAATTCTCGCCGGGGGTCTCGACCCTGAAAACGTCGCATACGGGATTCGGACCGTGCAACCTTGGGGGGTCGACGTCAGTAGCGGTGTCGAGAAGGCCCCGGGACGAAAGGACGCTCAGATGGTGCGTCGTTTCGTGGCGAACGCCCGAGCGGCTCAGCCGATTCCACATGCCGAGGACGGACTGGGCGGCCAACTGCAAGACGGACTTCCGTATGACTGGATGGAGGAGTAATCGCGTGAGTGAGCCCAGCGAAGACCCGCCCGAATCGACAGCAGCGACCGAGAACGTGGCGACTGTGTCCCAAAAAGTAATGGGCGAACCCACTACCGACGGGCGTTTCGGTGATTTCGGCGGACGTTTTGTGCCAGAGACGCTGATACCAGCCTGCGAGGAACTAGAGGACGAGTTTCGCACGGCTTGGCACGATGAAGAGTTTCGTTCCGAACTTGACTCTCTACTGCAAGACTACGCTGGCCGCCCATCGCCGCTAACCGAGTGCCATCGCCTAAGCGACGAGTTGGGCCATCGCGTTTTGCTAAAACGCGAAGATCTCAACCACACCGGGTCACACAAGATCAACAATGTCTTGGGTCAGACACTCTTGGCTAAGCGAATGGGTAAGACTCGCCTGGTAGCCGAAACCGGCGCCGGTCAACATGGCGTCGCCACCGCTACAGCCGCGGCATTATTTGGGATGGATTGTGTCGTTTACATGGGTGCGGTCGATATCGAAAGGCAGGCGCTGAACGTCTTTCGTATGAAGCTCTTAGGCGCTGAGGTGCGCTCGGCTGAGACTGGGAGCAAAACCCTTAAAGACGCAGTGAACGAGGCGATGCGCGACTGGGTGGCCACGGTGGAATCCTCGCACTACTGCCTCGGATCAGTACTTGGCCCACACCCCTACCCGTGGATGGTGCGCGAATTTCATCGGGTGATCGGTGATGAGGCCCGCCAGCAGTGCACCCAACTATTAGCTGGCGGGACCCCAGACGTCGTCACCGCGTGTGTTGGTGGAGGGTCGAACGCAGCGGGCATCTTTGCTGGTTTTGTCGACAGTGATGCCGAATTGGTTGGCGTGGAGCCTCGTGGTGGAGCAGCGATTGGACGAGGCGTTCCTGGGGTTGTTCACGGGTCGAAGTCGTACCTTCTTCAGGATGAGTTCGGGCAGGTGCAAGAGGCCGAGTCGATCAGCGCTGGTCTCGACTATCCAGGCGTCGGTCCGGAGCACTCGCATCTGGCCGATATCGGCCGAGCTCGCTATGAATCGGTAAGCGACGACGAAGTGATCAGCGCGTTTCAGTTGCTTTCGCGAACCGAGGGGATCATCCCGGCGTTAGAGCCAGCACACGCACTTGCTTGGATGTCGCGCGAACGTGACGAACTCGCAGGCAAAACGGTCCTGTTGTGCCTATCTGGCCGCGGCGACAAGGACGCCGCGCAGATGATGGAAATCCTCTCGTGACCGGAGCATTCGAACGCAGGCTTCGAGCTCGGAGGGACACGGGCAACAAGCTGTTGGTTCCATACGTGACCGGTGGCCTTGGTGACGATTGGACAAAGACCCTTGAAGCGGCGGCGGCGGCCGGCGCAGATGCAATTGAGGTTGGGATCCCGTTCTCTGACCCGGTGATGGACGGCCCGGTAATACAGCAAGCGAGCGAGCTGGCGATTCGGTCGGGAGCGACACCGGTATCGGTACTCGACGAGTTGCGTCACATCGATGTAGGAATACCAATCGCGGTGATGACTTACTACAACATTGCGTTTCGCATGGGTCTTGAACGCTTCGCACATTCACTCGTCGACAGTGGGGTAGCCGCTGCGATTCTGCCCGACCTGCCAATCGATGAGGCGGCACCGTGGACGGTCGCAGCCGACGATGCGGGGGTGGAAACTATTCTGTTGGCCCCTCCTACGGCATCTGACGAACAATTGGCGAGAATTGCGAAACGCTGCCGTGGATTTGTCTACGGCGTGGGTCTGGTGGGGACTACGGGAGTGCGCGATGAGTTGGCGGACAGCGCTACCGCGATAGCGCAGCGATTAAAGAACATCACCGACAAGCCTGTGCTAGTTGGCGTAGGAATTGGTACGCCTCAGCAGGCCGAAGAGGTTTGCCAAGTGGCTGATGGTGTGGTGATCGGCTCGGCGGTAGTTCGCCAGATGCTGACCGGAGACGGCCCCGAGGCGGTTGGCGAGTTGGTGGAGCGTTTCCGCGCTGTCCTCTAGGAGCGACAGCATTAATCAGCAGACTCCTAGAGCGGGACAAGCTCGGTTGGTTGAATTAGCGGGAGGTCTTGTGAAGCCAACGGTTGAGAAAGGTCCAAAAAGTTGGACGAAACTGGCCGCTGCACGGGTTTCGGCAGCGTGATGGTCTTGTGATCGACTTGCTTCTCGACTTGGTATTGCCTCGCACCGATCGTGCGGTAGCGATCCAATGGGCAGTAATGGCGCCGATATGGCTAATAGCGCTCGTCGCGATCCGCCGAGCAACTCCGAACAAAGACTACCGCCAGTTTGTCTATGGGCTAGTCATCATGAACCTCGCTTGGTTCGGTGCTCGCATGATTCACTAGCTGGCTAACAAGCCCCCCCCCATCCGTCAACAGACTCAAGACAAAGATGTACCAACAAGACATGAATTCAACATTCGATCTGATCGTGATCGGCGGAGGCTCTGGTGGGCTGGCCGCGGCGGGTAACGCGGTTCGAGCCGGAAAGCGGGTGCTTCTGGTAAACGACGGAGCGCCGGGCGGCGACTGTACCTTCTGGGGTTGTATCCCATCGAAAGCGCTAATTTCCCAAGCCGCTAAGGGTGCAACTTTCAGCGACGCCATGGCCCATATCCGTCACGCTGTGGGCACGGTAGCCGCGGCTGAGAGTTTCGACGTTCTGCGAAATGAGGGCTATCACACCGCCAACGGCCGCGCGGTTTTTGTTTCGCCCACGACCATCGATGTGGAAGGCGCGAGGTACGAGGGCGACAATTTCGTTATCGCCACTGGAAGCCGGGCGGTCGTGCCGCCGATTCCGGGTATCGAAGACGTCGACTACCTAACGAATCATGGCATCTTTGACCTGACGCACAAGCCGAAATCGCTCGCCGTTCTAGGCGGCGGGCCGATCGGTGCCGAGATCGCACAAGCCATGGGCCGACTCGGTGTCGAGGTGACATTGTACGAGATGACAGACCGGCTCCTAATCAAGGAAGAGCCCGAGGTGAGTAACGTCATCGAGGCTGTGATGCGAGCTGACGGTGTTGATGTTCGAATTGGAACCACCGTAACGGGCTTGAAGAAGGCATCCGGTGGGGGCATCTTAGTAGCGAGCACCGCTGGTGACGAGACGTTTGAGCAACTGCTAGTGGCTACTGGGCGGCGTCCAAATAGCGAAGGGCTTGGTCTCGACATTGCGGGTGTGAAGGTTAGCGACCGTGGCTACATCGTGGCCGATGACAAACTTGGCACCAACGTCGATCACATCTTCGCCGCAGGCGATGTCACCGGCAAGCTTCCATTTACTCACGCGGCCGACGAGATGGGGCGGCTCGCGGCAGCTTTTGCTTTACGATTGCCACACCGCTGGAAGTTCAAAGAGCATTGGATTCCTTGGGTTACTTTCACCTCACCGGAGGTCGCGCGAATCGGGCTGACCGAAGCTGAAGCCGCCTCGAAGGGTGGGCGGGTTGCATTCCTGCCGATGTCGGAGTTCGACCGAGCGATCACTGACGGCGCAACCGACGGTTTCGTCAAGCTGATCGCTGGCCCGAAGCCTTTGACCCGTCGCATCTTTGGCGGTGAGATCATCGGGGCGACAATTGTCGCCCCCCGAGCTGGCGAGATGATCAACGAGATATCGCTGGCTATGCGGACTCGAATGTTTACCGGTCGGCTCGGCCAAACAGCTCACGCCTATCCGACATGGTCGGTCGCTATTCAACAAGCGTCGGCCCAGTTCTTCTTCGAGCAGAATGGTCGCGAAGCGCGACCGGCGCGACCATGAGACGCTCGGCGGGTCTTGGTTTAACGCTTGCGCTGCTCGCCGCAGCTTGTAGCGGAGGAAGCAGCGGCAGCTCGCTGGCAGATTCCCCCGACGCACCAGCCCACGATGGTTCTAGGACTTCGACTCTTGTGAGCTGTTCGGGGACTGCGACCGGCGATGGCCCAAGGGGCGTGCCTGGCGAACAAGCCGAACCTGGCCCTCGTGAAGACGTGCCTTCAGCGCTCGATAACCGCAACGACGACGCGTTTCCCGATCCACTAGTGGATCTCGACGCGATCCGGAGCGGCGGACCGGCCCCCGATGGCATCCCCCCGATCGATAGTCCACATTTTGCCCCGGTTTCTGAGATTGAGTTCCTCGATGACTGTGAGCCAGTGTTGGCCCTGGAGCTGGCGGGGGAGTGGCGGGCTTATCCGATTCAGATCATGCATTGGCACGAGATCGTCAACGACACTGTCGGCGATGTTCCGGTAACGGTTTCGTACTGTCCGCTATGTAACTCGGCAGTGGCGTTCGATCGTCGCGTCGGCGACCGCATCGTCGACTTCGGGACTTCGGGTTCGCTCTATCAGTCGGCGCTGGTCATGTACGACCGACAAACAGAGTCGCTTTGGTCGCATTTCAGCGGCGAAGCCATTGTTGGGGTGCTCACGGGAACCTCCTTGGAGCGCTTCCCTGTAGCGACGGTTTCGTTCGCGGACTTCCGTGATGCTCATCCGGACTCGTTGGTGCTCACCCGCGAGACAGGGGCCAGTAGAAAC
>CBERPN010000123.1:0-12508 GCA_965524675.1 uncultured bacterium | reverse complement strand
AGCGGACCCTATAGGGGCCACCTGCCCGACCAGAACGAGGGTTATCTCAGAGGACCACCAACGGTAAGGCGATCATGGCAAGGACGGCGCCGGCTAGCTGAGTGCGGTTGAGCCGTTCGCCGAGAAAGCGGTAGGCCAACAGGGCGGTGCTTATTGGGTACAGCGACCCGAAAACCGAGGCGACGGCGAGCGGTCCGCGTTGCAGGGCGAACAACAGCACGATGTTGGCCAGCATCTCGCCGACACCGGCGAACACAGCAAATTTTCGCGCTTCGGGCTTAGCCAGTACCCGCTGGGTGAATCGTAGCGCCAACAGGCAAACGAGGGGCACTGAAACAAGCCGTGCGACAACCAGCGGCACGAGCCCGGCGGCTTCGTCGGTTTCGGCTAGCGCGAGAAAAAAGACGCTAAAGCCGAGGCCGGCGAGCAGAGCCAGAAGTAGTGCGTTTCGGGGCGTTGCCGATTCTGAGCTCGAGCGGGACTCTCGGGACACCAACGCGACAGCGACCAATGCGATCACAATGCCGATCGTTCCCACGAGCCCTAGTCGCTCGCCGCGAATAAGCCCGACAACGCTGGGTATCAGTGCACTCAGGACAGCCGTGATGGGCGCGATCAGACTCATCGATCCGCGGGCTAGCGCGCCGTAGAACGCGATGAACGAAAATACCCCTGACATGCCTGCAACGACCCCGGCAATCAAGTCGGTCCTGGTTACATGGTCGATGGGCACAGTCCACAACAGCAGGACCACGGTGGCCCCGCTACAGAGCTGGATTAGTGCAGTGACGGGAAGCGCAGTGTCGCGACGGGTCGCGACCCCACCGGCGTAGTCGGAGCCGCCTATCAACATGGCTGAAACTATCGCTAGCAGGGCGGTCACTGCTCTGAGGAGGACACTCCGTCGTCGGTTTCGGCCAGCTCACTGCGTAGTCTTCGGATGTTTTCTTCGATCTCTGCTCGCCCTAAGTTCTTGTCGATCGCCTCGTTGATCATGATAGCGCCGACGCCTGACCCACCGGGTGAGGCGCCATCGCCGCTCGATTGAGTGGTGACATTGATTCGCCGGTCGAATAAATCGTCATGGCGTTGCTCCCACATTCGCAGTTCGGCCTCGGTTTGGGTGCGCGACTTGGGCGGGAGCACACCGTCAGCCAAGGTTGCGAGTTGAGCGCGGACGGTTTCTTTGCGCCGCTCTAGCTTACGCCGAGTCGATGAGTCGGTTGTTTCTTGGAGTAGTTGCTCGATTTCGGCGAACTCTGCCCACGCTTCATCGAAGCTAGAACTTCGGTCGGAACTCTCGTCGAGTTGTTCTACCATCTGGCAATCTTACATCAACAGACCACCGTGTTGGAAGGGGTCTGATCCGCTCGGCGTTCCGCGGTCACGCAGGCCGCCGGGCTCAGACTCCGGGCTAACGCCCTCCGTCTTACAGCGCTTTCGTTGCCCAAGGTTGCTCCCGGTGCGCTGCGGCTTACCTCTCTTCTATGGCGCTCAGGTAGTTGTAGATAGTTATCCGACTGACGCCCATGATTTTCGCGATGTCATCCACCGCTCCCCGCAAAAGAAATGCGCCACGTTCGTCGAGCATCCTGACGACGGCTTGTTTTTGCGAACGGTCCCATTCGTCTGCGTTGGTACCCAGGTCGCGCTCGGCCGAACGCACCATTTGGTCGAGAGCGTGTTCTAGTGACCCGAGCCGGTCTAGATCGCTTTGCTGTTCGCCGACCTGGATCCGAATAGCGGTGGCTCCGCTTCGCATCGAGGAACGAATCATCTGAGCAACCGCATCGGCAGTTGCGTCGATAGCACCGGTCGTCGAGTTGGAGAACGGCCCCATGTCGACCTTTAGCCCGGCGTTGGCGAAACAGTCGAGTGCCACCTGAACGTGGCTGCCCGGACTGCCCTCGGCGAATGGTTCGACCAAGAACTCGGTCGTAATCGTGTGGTCTTTAGGATGGCCCCCGGCGCTCATCACAGGGAGAGTACCAAGTACCTCCCAATCTGACACGAGTTCGCAAGATGGAGGTGGATTCTGGCCGGATGCTTTACATTTTGTAAAAGTCCACTAACTTTGTAGTCGTGACTGCACCTGCCTGGGGGAACCTGCGAATCGATATCGAACGATTGCTGGGTCGGCTCGCCGATTTGGCCGCCATTGGCGCGATCGACGGCACCGAGGGCTGTGGCCGCCTCGCCTTGACCGACGACGATAAGGCAGGTCGCGACTTGGTGGCAGCTGCCATGCGCGATCTTGGACTCGACGTAACCATCGACGGAATTGGCAATGTAGTTGGGGTATTGGCGGGTCAGACTAGCGGGGCGCCAGTGATGTGTGGCTCTCACATCGATACCGTTCAAACAGGGGGTCGCTACGACGGGAACCTCGGCGTCTTGGCCGGGCTCGAGGTTATCGAGGTGCTACAAACCGCAGGTATCACGCCCTATCGCCCGCTCGCCGTGGGTTTCTTCACCAATGAGGAAGGCGCTCGCTTCGCTCCCGACATGCTCGGCTCCTTAGTGCGGGTGGGCGGCCTGGCGCTCGAATCGGCCCTTGAGATAGAAGGAATCGACGGAGCCATAGTCGGCGACGAGTTGCAGCGAATTGGCTACGACGGCTCGTCACCCTTGCCGGCCGCTGCACCGCACGCCTTTGTAGAACTTCACATCGAGCAAGGTCCGGTTCTTGAAGCAGAAGGCGTAACCATCGGGGCCGTTACCGGCGTGCAAGGGATCAGTTGGCAAGAGATCACGGTCACCGGGCAGAGCAACCATGCGGGCACTACCCCAATGAACCTTCGTCGCGATCCCGGTTATGTGGCCGCGGCCTGCTCGAACTATGCCCGGGAGCTGGCGCTCGATATTGGCGCCCCGCAGGTAGCTACGGTCGGTCGTATCGAACTGCATCCCAACCTCGTGAACGTGGTGCCAGCGACCGCTACCTTCACTATCGATCTACGAAACACCGATGAGGCCGTGCTGAAATCGGCCGAACGTTCATTCAGCGATTTTCTGGCGACCACCGCGGAGGCTGAGAAGTGCACGGTCGAAACCAAGGAATTGGCCCGTTTTGAGCCTGTGGTCTTCGACGAATCTGTGATCGGCATCGTCGCGGCAACAGCAATCGAGTTGGGCAATTCCGTGAAGCGCATGCCATCGGGAGCTGGTCACGACGCTCAGATGATGGCCCGGGTTTGCCCAACCGCCATGATCTTCACCCAAAGCCGGCAAGGCATCAGCCACAACCCGGCCGAATACACCTCGCCCGCCGATCTTGAAGCAGGCGCAAACGTGCTACTGCAAACCCTGCTGAAGCTAAGCGGTGTCAGACACGTCCCTAATCAGCCGTCCCTAATAGATGGTAGAGAGAAATCAGATGGAGGTCTCGAATGAGCGAATCAACAGCGCCCCTAACCCCGATGTCGCTAGCCACACTGCTCGGTCGAATCGACCACGAGTGGCATTCGCGCAAGAAGATCTTTGATCTGCCCACGGCCCGAATCTGGAAACCCGACCCCGAGGTCGACCTCGGCTTCGAGTTCTTGGGTCGGCATTGCGCCAGCCCCATCGGCCCGGCTGCTGGTCCGCACAGTCAGCTGGCCGAGAACATCGTGCTCGCATGGTTGGGTGGTTCGAGGCTCTTCGAGCTGAAGACGGTTCAGGTAATCGACGACCTTGAGATCGGTCGACCATGCATCGACATGCAAACCATTGGCTACAACATCGAGTGGAGCCAGGAACTTACCGTCCCTCAGAGTCTCACCGAGTACGTGAAGGCCAGCATGCTAATCGAGATACTGAGGTGGTGGGAGCCCCTCGGCGACCACATCGGGGCCGATCCGGGACCTCACGTATTCGACATGTCGGTGGGCTATGACCTGGCCGGAATCACCAGCGACAAGGTCGCGGGATTCATAAAGGGAATGCGCGACGCCAGCGCCGAGATCGAACGTCTTCGGCCCGAACTAACGGGTCCATTCGCCGATTTCGCCAACCACGATTTCAACTCCCACATTGCCGACACCCTTACCCTGTCGACCTTCCACGGTTGCCCACCCGACGAAATCGAGTCGATAACCAAACACCTCATCGACGATCACGATCTCGATGTCATCGTAAAACTCAACCCGACGCTCCTCGGTTACGAAACTGTCGCAGCGATCGTCAACGACGAGTTGGGCTACACCAGCGTCTCTGTGAAGGAGCAGGCTTTCGCCGACGATTTGCAGTTCGGCCGCGGTGTCGAACTCATCGGCGAACTCAACGACTACGCAAAGGCCCGTGGGCACCGGTTCGGTATCAAACTCACCAACACCCTCGTCGTCGATAACACCAAGCAGTGGATGCCCGACGAGACGATGTACCTTTCGGGCCCTCCATTGCACGTCGTTGCCTCGACCCTGCTCGACAAGTTGGCAGCAGCTCTACCGGGCACACTTGCCATCCCAGGTCACGATGGCGACGTGATGGTGAGCTTCTCGGCCGGCATTACCAAGGACAACCTGGCCGACTCAATAGCCATGGGAGTCAACCCAGCCACGGTGTGCTCGGACCTACTAAAGCCGGGGGGCTATGGCCGGCTCGCTCCAATGCTGAAGGCATTGACCAAGGAGCTAGTGAGTACGGGTCATACAGATCTCACGAGTTGGAAAGCGGCCCGCCAAGTCGAGGCGATAGCGGCAGGGTTTGAGAACTCCGCCGCCCGCCATGTGGCGAGTATCAGGCATGAGGGAATAGAGCCCTACCACCTACGCGGCAACGAGAAGCTCCCTCGCGAGGTCGAGCACGAGCTAGAGATGTTCGGCTGCGTGGCCTGCAACTTCTGTGTGACGGTTTGCCCCAACGATGCGTTCTTCAGCATCAAAAGCCTCGAAGGAATGGCCGACCGCCAGCAGTATCTCCTGTTCGCCGAGTTGTGTAACGAGTGTGGCAATTGCATGACCTTTTGCCCCGAGGAAGGCGACCCGGCGATGATCAAGCCACGGCTGTACACCGATGCCGAACTATTTGCAGGTCGCGCAGGCCAAGGGTTCCTGTTAGAGAATGGCCATGTTGTCGACCAACGAGGTGATGGCGATCAGGTGTCGTTGGTGCAACAGTTGTTGTCCAGCGAGGCAGGTCTGCCGCTCGCCGATACCACTTCCACTTCAGAAAGCAACTGACGCATGACCCGGATGGTCACTATTGGCGCCGCTCAACTCGGCCCCATCTCCAAAGACGAGACCCGCGAACAGGTCGTGCAGCGGCTACTGACACTATTGCGCGAAGGGGCAGCCTCTGGTTGTGAACTTGTGGTGTTTCCCGAACTCGCTCTTACAACCTTCTTCCCCCGCTGGTTCACCGACGACGTCTCAGGCCACGACCATTACTACGAAACCGCAATGCCTGGTCCATCCACTCAGCCCTTTTTCGATGAGGCAAAGGCGCTTGGGGTTGGCTTCGCTTTGGGTTACGCCGAGCTCACCGAACCCGACTCGCAGGGCATCGTTCATCGTTACAACACGACGGTGCTTGTGGAGCGCGACGGAACGATTGTGGGCAAGTTTCGCAAGGTACACATCCCCGGGCACGAAGCCGACGAACCATGGCGACCGTTCCAGCACCTCGAGCGCCGGTATTTCGAAGAATCCGATTCGGGGTTTCCTGTGTGGCGTGCATTCGACGGCATCGTCGGCATGGCTACATGCAACGACCGGCGCTGGCCCGAGACTTACCGCGAGATGGGTCTTCAAGGGGTCGAGATGATCCTCATTGGTTACAACACCCCGATTCATTACGCCCCAGATCCAGGCCAGAACGCGCTCCAAGGGTTCCACAGCCATCTTTGTATGCAGTCGGGTGCTTACCAAAACGGTACCTGGGTCATCGGTGTTGCCAAGGGTGGCACCGAGGAGGGGGTCGAGTCCCTGGCGCAGTCGGCCATCATTGCACCCTCGGGCCAAATCGTCGCCCAGGCGGTAACCACCGGCGACGAACTCGTCAGCGCCAAGGCGAATCTCGAGTGGTGCAAGCACTACAAAGAGACCTTGTTCGACTTCGAGCGGTACCGGCGACCTGAGTTGTACCAACGGATCACGTTACAAAAAGGCGTCATCGAACCACCTCTGTCCTCAACCGAAACTGGCGACCAACCATGATCGAATTCACACTCAACGGACAGCCAGCAAAAGCATCGGCTCAACACGAGCACCTGCTCACAGCATTGCGGGACGAGTTGGGAGTGACATCGCCCAAGGACGGCTGTTCGCCGAGCGGTCAATGTGGAGCGTGCACCGTGTTGGTCGACGGTAAGGCCAGGGTGGCATGTCAGACCGGCATGGAGAAAACGGCCGGTGCTGAAGTTCTGACCCTCGAAGGAGTCGACCCGGACGAGCGCGAACGGTTCGCTGCAACCTTCGCTGGCCTTGGCGCGCTGCAGTGCGGATTTTGCACGCCCGGCATCGTCATGCGTATTAAGTCGATGCTCGACAAGAAGGGCAGCAGCCTCACTCGCGAAGGAGCGGCCCGCCTGATGGGTGGCAATTTATGCCGCTGCACCGGGTACACGAAGATCCTCGATGCCGTCGAGGCACTAGCTGCTGGCGAAGTGCCGGTTGCCGTGCAGCCAGGTGGAATCGGGTCGCGCGGCGTGAAATACGAGGCGGCCGAGTTGTCGATGGGTGAACGCGACTTCATCGACGACATGGCGCCCGACGGGCTACTGCACGGGGCGTTTCACCTGGCTGAGCATGCCCGAGCAGACATCTTGGCAATCGACACTTCGGCGGCCGAGGCGCTCGCTGGGGTTGAAGCCGTGTTTACCGCTGCCGATATTGCGGGCGAACTGCGGTCGGGCATTATCTACAAGGATTGGCCGCTATTTATTCCGGTGGGTGGCCGCACCTCGTATCTGGGTGATGTCCTGGCCATCGTGGTTGCCGCCGACCGAGTCACCGCCAGGCGGGCGGCCCTGCTGGTCGAGGTTTCCTACGATGTTCTCACGCCGATGACCAACCCCGCCGAGGCCATCGCCAGCGACGACGATGCCGTGTGGGAGCTCGATGGCAATGTTTTGTCCACCAGCAGCTACGCCCGCGGCGATGCCGAGACAGCGCTCGCCTCCTCGGCCCATGTTGTTACCGAGACTTTCCAGACCCAGCGCATCGACCACGCTTTCATCGAGCCCGAGTCGACTCTCGCTATACCGGTTCCCGCCGGAGACCCGCTGCCTCTCACCAACGACACCACCGGCGGCGAGGCTGTCGATTTCCGCCGACTGATGGTGTTCAGCGGCGGACAAGGTGTCTGGGACGATCGCAACGACATCGCCCGAATTCTCGACGTACCAACCGAGGCAATCGTCACCGAACTCGTCAGCAATGGTGGCGCATTCGGTGGCAAAGAAGATATGTCGAACCAGGGCCAGACAGCGCTAGCGGCCTGGCTTCTGAACCGGCCCGTGAAGACGACCTTTTCTCGTGAAGAGTCGTTCTTGGTGCACACCAAGCGACATCCGATCCGCATGGAGTACCGGGCCGGCTGTGACGCCGACGGCAAGCTCACGGCAATTCACGCGCGGATGCTCGGCGATTCTGGGCCCTACGCATCGGTCGGAATGAAGGTCCTCGAGCGGGCCGCCGGGCACGCATCGGGCCCCTACGTAGTCGACAATATCGATGTTGAAGCCATCGCGGCCCGCACCAACAATTCGGTGTGCGGTGCCTTCCGCGGTTTCGGAGCCAACCAAGCGCAGTTCGCGATGGAAGGTGTGATGGACCGGCTGGCCGAGAAGGTCGGAATCTCTGGCTGGGAGATCCGCAACCGAAATGTGATCTCGCCCGGAGTGGTCTGGGGCCCGGGGCAGATCATGGACGACGGCTGCCTCGGCGCTCGCCAATGCCTCGATGCCGTTAAGCCAGCCTACGACGAAGCAATGGCCGCCGGGAAAGCTGTTGGGCTGGGTTTGGGGCTAAAGAACTCCGGACTAGGCAACGGCTTCAAAGAAATCGCCAGGGCGGTGGTGCACTTCCGCGACGACGACAAGATAGAGGTACGACACTGCTGGACCGAGATGGGCCAAGGTGTCCACACGGTTGCGTTGCAAGTTGCGGTCGAAGAACTAGGAGTGACAGCAGAGCGTATCGAGGTGATCGTCGACTCCACCCGCGAGTTGGGCGCCGGGCAAACCACTGGCAGTCGCGGCACTCTTATGGGTGCTGGATCGGTGGCCGACGCCTGTCGCAAGGCCATGGCCGATGGCTGCAGGAAGGGTGTCGACTACGAAGGTGAGTACCGGGTCGACTGGACCAACTCGATGAACGATGGGCTTGAGAACCCGATCATTCACTCGACGTTTGGTTATGCCGCTCAGCTGGTGGTGATCGACCCTGAATCGGGCGACATCGACAAGGTCGTGGCCGCCCACGATGTGGGTCGAGCCGTGAACCCAATGCTATGCGAGGGCCAGGTCGAGGGTGCGGTGCACATGGGGCTCGGATATGCCCTTAGCGAAGGCTTTCCCTGCGATGAAGCTGGCAGGCCACTCAACGACAAGTTGCGTGCACTCGACATAATTAGGCCCAAGGACATGCCCGATGTTGAGGTAATTCTGGTCGAGGCCACCGAACCTAACTCGCCCTACGGGATCAAAGGCGTAGGCGAGATCGGATTGGTACCAACCGCCGGAGCGGTAGCGGCCGCCATGAAAGCCAATGACGGCCAATGGCGCAACCAACTACCAATAGTTAACGAAGCCAACCAAGAACGCGCCGCAGCGTGGCAGCCGATCGAGAGCCGGTAGGTGCCAAATTCGACAAGCGCAGAGAGTGTGCCGAACCAGTGCCTCCGTGGCACTGGAACGGCCCGGCTGGAGGTCAGTGATCAGGCCACGCCCCAACAGCTAGAGCTCAGCCAAGCGCGGCGGCCGCAAGGTACGGTGCTAGCCCAAGAAACCCTGGCCGGGCAAAGAACCGGCGCCCCGAAGCGGCGGGTACGGCCGTCAGGTACAGGGTTGAAAAGATGATGACAAACCTCCAACCCAACCAAACACCAGGACTGGTCAACGCACACCATCATCTCTACTCGGCCCTCGCCCGAGGCATGCCCGCCCCGCCTCGCACCCCCACCGACTTCAGCGAGATTCTCGAGCTGGTTTGGTGGCGTCTCGACATCGCGCTCGACCCCTACACGATTGAATGGTCGGCGAAGCTCGGAGCCCTCGAAGCACTCGAGCGAGGTTGCACCGCCATCGTCGATCATCACGAGTCGCCCAACGCTATCGAAGGGTCGCTGTCGATAATCGCTGCCGCCTGCGCTGAGGTCGGCGTGCGCGCAAATTGTGCCTATGGCATCAGCGATCGTCATGGCCCAGAAGGGTCAGTCGCAGGTTTGGCCGAGAACGACCGCTTTCTTAGCGAAGGTGGTGCCGGGATGGTCGGCCTTCACGCCGCGTTCACTTGCGACGACGACACCATCGCCGCGGCCGCCGAACTGGCCAGCAAATATGATGTTGGCGTTCACGTACACGTGGCAGAGGGCGAGATCGATAGCTGGCAGCAACTCGTTGGTCACACAGCCGACGACTGGTGGCTAGTCCATGGGGTGCACTTGCCCGACGATCACGGCCTGCAAGGCACACTGATTCACAACGCCCGGTCCAACATGAACAACGCGGTTGGCTACGCCCGGCCGACCCGTTTTTCAAACCCGGTCGGGCTGGGCACCGACGGTATCGGTGCCGACATGCTCGACGACTTTCGAGTAGCGTTTGCTCGAGCACGCGAACACGATGTCACTACCACCCCTGACGATGTCTGGGCTTGGTTTGAGCCGGGCTGGAACCTCATGCCCGACGCTCGCGACGATGTCGTTACTTGGGGTTACGCCCCGATGGATCCGTGGAGGCTGGCATACAGCCCGGGCGTGTCACCCATTCGAGTCGAGATAGCTGGCAAAGTCATGCTCGACCAAGGCGTCCCTACGCAGGTAGACGCCGAAGAAATCCGTGCCAAGGCGGCTGAGGCCGCACAAGTTCTTTTCACCAAATTGGAAGCAATGCCATGACCGATACCTCTTCAAACACTACCGAAGGTCTAGCGATCTTTGGAGAGTTCGATCCCGACGGCCAGCAGTCCTACGACAATGCCGTTACCCGCTTTCGCGAGAACAACATTGTCTTGCCCACGTTCGCTCAACTGGCCGATCCTTCGACCATCCCGGAGTCAATCGTCTCGCAGCTAGGCGAGGTCGAGAAAGATGCAGCCGATCCTCGCAACCTGTTTCGAGTGCACTGGTTCAACGAACACATGGATGCTCCTGGCGACAATTTTCCAGGCTTTGTCGATGTGCCCACCCACATCGAGTTGCCCAGCGAACTCACCGGCGTCGAGGCACGAATCGTATTAGCCTTCGGAAACCGGTTCCCGATGATTCGCGCCCACAAGGTTCTGGCCGCATATTCCTGTCTCGTCGCGCGGCTGGTTACGGGTCGTTTCGACCCCACGGCCAATCGTGCTATCTGGCCATCGACGGGCAACTATGCGCGCGGTGGCATCGCGATTTCAAAGATCATGAACTGCCGTGGGGTGGCGATCCTGCCCGAGGGGATGAGTCGCGAGCGTTTCGAGTGGCTCGAGCGTTGGACCACCAATCCCGACGAAGACATCATCAAGACCTACGGAACCGAGAGCAACGTCAAAGAAATCTACGACGCTTGCAACGAGCTCGAGAAGGATCCGGTCAACGTAATCCTGAACCAGTTCAGCGAGTTCTCGAACCACATGGGCCATTATTCGGTAACGGGACCAGCCCTTGAGTCGGTGTTCAAACAGGTCACAGCCGAGCGGCCGGGCAGCCTTGCGGCATTCGTGTCGGCATCCGGTTCGGCGGGAACCTTGGGTGCTGGCGACTACCTGAAGGACCAGTACGGTTCGAAAATTGTCGCGGTCGAGGCGTTGGAGTGCCCGACCATGCTTTACAACGGTTTCGGCGACCACAACATTCAGGGCATTGGCGACAAGCACGTTCCGTTGATCCACAACGTCACCAACACCGACATGGTGGTTGGGGTTAGCGATGACTCCACCAACAAACTCGACATCTTGTTCAATACCCCCGCTGGTAAGGCCGTTCTGGCCGAACGTGGAGTCGATCCTGCGCTTACCGCCATGCTGGTCGACTTTGGGTACTCGTCGATCTGTAACACCCTGGCTGCAATTACCGCGGCGAAGGAGTGGGGCCTGGGCGACGACGACATCGTAATATCGGTGGCAACCGATGGCAGCGATCTCTACAACTCCGATCGCGAACGCATCATGTCGGCCCACTTCGGCGGTGGCTTCGACGAGACGGCCGCAGCGGGAGTGTTCGCCGATCATCTTGAAGATCCCAAAACCGAATTCCTCATGATGGATGAGGTGGCTCGCAATCGTGTGTTCAACCTCGGTTACTTCACCTGGGTCGAGCAACAAGGGGTCGACATCCCAGACTTCGAGAAACGCCGCAGCCAAGACTTCTGGAGTGGCCTTCGCCCGCTTACCGCGACGTGGGACGAGATGATCGTCGAGTTCAATCAGGCAACCGGGGCTTCGCACGGGTGACCGTCGAGCCCAATCCTTTCCTGCGGTTTCGCGAGCGGCTCGATTCTTATGAGCCGGTCAGTGATGGCCGGATGTCCGATGAGCAATGGATCGACATCGTTGCTCAGTTAGATGCTGGCGTCGCCGAAATCGAGGGTCATGGTTTCACCGAGACGCCAATTGTCGATGGCTCAGCACTTGCCGAGGCAGCCGAGCTCGACATCGAACTAGTCATCAAAGCCGAGCCAAACAACGTGGCCGGTTCGCACAAAGCTCGCCATCTTATGGGTGTGGCCATTCATCTCTTGGTGGCTGAGGCTCTCGGGGCCGATCCGGTCGGTCGACTCGCAATTGCGAGTTGTGGAAACGCGGCATTAGGGGCCGGGGTAATCGCACGAGCTATGAACCGGCCACTCGACGTTTTCGTGCCTACCTGGGCAGATTCGGTGGTAGTCGATCGGCTAGCTGAGCTAGGTGCCACCGTCAACCGCTGCGAACGGCGCGAAGGAGAGGCCGGCGACCCTTGCTACCTGAGATTTGGTGAAGCGGTCGCCGCTGGCGGGAAGGCCTTCAGCGTTCAGGGAAGTGACACGCCGACGACCTTTGATGGAGGTCGAACGCTCGGTTGGGAGCTCGCTGCACAGACTGCTCCTTGCGGCATTGATGTGCTCTACATTCAGGTAGGAGGCGGCGCGCTAGCAACTGCGGTATCGATGGCCATGCCGGCTGTGCGCCTTAATCCGGTGCAGGCCGCGGGTTGCGCACCCTTGCGTCGGGCCTGGGACCTGATGGCACCCGACTTCGACATTGACTCCGCCGCTGCTGATCCAGCTGCATTCATGTGGCCGTGGGACGAACCGCAGAGTCTGGCCACCGGCATACTCGACGACATCACCTACGACTGGGTTCCACTACTTCGGCGCACTTTGGCGACGGGCGGAGAGCCCGTCGTC
>CBERPN010000122.1:0-12509 GCA_965524675.1 uncultured bacterium | reverse complement strand
GCCGGGAATGGTTCGGCGCGTTCCGAATCGTTAAGCGGCGAGTTCCAACGAAGAACACGATCTACTGGTTCGGTTGATTCGTGTGACTGGCGTGGTGACGGTCTACGCCGGTCGAACGGTGAGCTTCAAAAGCAGCTTGATGAACCGCTGATGGAAGGGGCGAACCAACGCGAAATAGAGTCGGCCGGTTCTCGGCCAGAGGTATTTCACGGCCGTCGTCGCTTCGACCTGGTCAGCGTTGGCCTCCAATCGGAACGAGAACCGGTATTGCATGAAACCCATGTCGTCGCCGAACACGATTTCATCATCGTTTCGGTCAATGACCTGCCAAGACCCAACCTTGGTCCCAACTCGGTACCGATCAGTGCTGATCGCTTCCACTACTCGGCTCTTCGTTAGTGTGTTGGTACTGACCATACGAAGCCACCATGGCTGCTCGGTGAACCATGCGGTGGCCACATCGTCGACGCTCTCGAAGCGTCCGGTTGGAGCGTCTACGACGAAACAATCGAGATAGTCTGGCGCCTCGTAGATCGATGCCGCCAGCGAGTTGGCGGCCGGTCTGGACGCGGTAGCCATTCCGCCGGGCCGCTGCTGGCGGGCGAGTGCACGTTCGGCGAAATAGGCGGTGGGCGGGATGAGCATGCGGTTGGGATACTTGACTAGCCAGCTCGGTAGCGTTGGATGCCGTTCTTGTAAAGCGACTCGTCCGCGAAGGTGTTCCTAGCCGAGGCGGGTGGGCGGGCTCGACCTGAAGTCCATGCTGGCCAGGTGTTTGATGCTTTTGTACCCATACTGCTGGGGGGCGACCAGCCGCAACGGCCCACCGTGGCGAGCGCCGAGCGGCTCGCCGTTCAGATGGGTTGCCACGATGACATCTTCGGCCAGGGCGTCTGCGGTGACGAAGTGCCCGCGTCGGCGATCGTGTCCCGTGGCGATCAGGTACGGGGCGGTGCCGATATCGAGTCCGACCGAGGCGACCAGCTCGCGCAGAGGCACTCCGGTCCAGGTAAGCCCGGCTACCGACCAGGTTGTTACGCAGTGAAAGTCTGCTTCTGAGGTTCGTGGCCCGAGAGCCTCGAATTCGGACTGGTCGAGTTGAGCAATTGGTTTGCGATCGACGCTGATGGTGAGGCCGAAATCGGGTAGTGGCGAGGGTGGGGGAGCGAGCGGCTTCGCGGTAAAGCGCGGCATCTCGGTCAGGAGCCGTTGGCCTGGTGGGAGTCCGCTGGCGCGACGCGGCCAGTAAAGCTTCATGGATTGTCCTTTGCTGGTCTGAGCGCATCGAGAACTGCAACTACCGCATCGTCGACGATGACATCGAGTTCAGGCGGCACGACCTCGCCGGCAATCAGAGATGAGCGAACCGCGCCGTAGGGAACATCGATGACAGCAAAGCTCACCCTGCGCCTCGCGGCGGTGGTAGTTGCCCCGAGCCGCTCGCATAGACCCTCGATCATCCGGTCGACACGGAGGCGTTGTTGGTGGTTCCTATCCATGACCTCGGCGGGCCATTCGCCGACGATGAGGTCGTTACTTTGGTGCAGCATGAGCAACTGAGCTGGCAGTGGATTTTCCCTGGTCCACTCCAAGACCCGCCGTGCTAACGCCCGAGCGGCTGCGTAGGGATCAGGTTCATCGAGCGTCGGGATCACCGAGTTCTGGAAGTGTTCTACCGTGCGAAGCCATAGCGAGGCCACCAATAGATCGCGAGAAGCGAACCGGTGATATATCGACCCACTCGGCGCTTCAAGCCGTTTGGCGACCCTGACGATGCTCAACGCAGCCGGACCATGTTCGGCAATCAAATCCTCGGCGGCATCAAGAATCTGATCGGACGAGAATTTCGGTCGGCGTCCCATATATTAGAGGGTAGTCTCCAATAATTCGATTTTCACCATCGCGATCGCTTCGATTCGCCCAGCGTTCTTTCTAGGAATCGTGCTACCTTCACGCACGCACTGGCTACGCCTTCTTACGCCACCGACTTCGAGGTCAATTAACACCTCGAACAAGAGAGCTCTCACAGCTCCCGTTGAAGCCCGAACGCCAAAAGCACCCGCGCTAGGATGGCGCGATGCGGTTTTCGACCTGGTTTGCAGGTAACAGTTGGAAAAGCGTTCTAGATGGTTGCCGCCACGCCGAGCGGACAGGTTGGGACGGGGTGTGGGTGCCCGATCACTTCATGGCTCCGCCCGATGGGTACGGAGCTGAGGATGAGCTAGGTACCGATCCTGAACGGGCCCCGATTCTCGAGGCCTGGACCATGCTGGCGGCGATAGCGGCGCTCGTGCCGCGGCTGCGGATCGGGGCGATGGTTACCGGCAACACCTACCGCCATCCGGCCGTACTGGCGAATATGGCCGCCACGGTCGACCAAATATCTAACGGTCGCCTCGTTCTCGGGATCGGTTCGGGTTGGCAAGAGAATGAACATGAGCACTACGGCATCGAGTTGGGAACCCCGAGCGAACTGTCTGACCGGCTAGCGGAGGCATGCGCGGTTCTCAAGATGTTGCTCTCACAAGAACGCACGACCTTTGCGGGAACCTACTACCAACTAGACGACGCTCCATGTGAACCCAAGCCCGTCCAGCAACCGTTGCCATTGTTGATCGGTGGCGGCGGCGAGCGACGCACGCTTCGGACCGTCGCGCGTTTTGCCGATGAGTGGAATGTGTGGGGCACGCCTAGCGATCTCCGCCACAAGATTGCGGTACTCGAGCAACACTGCGCCACGGTCGGGCGCGACCCTTCCGAGATTCAAAGGTCTGCCGCCGCTCTGCTGGTGATGACCGACTCGCCCGAAGAAGCTGAGCAGTTGCGGTCGGGTATGGAGCACCGGGGTGGCTTGGTCGGCACTATTGATCAGTTACGCGAGATCGTTGCCGAGTATGCTGCAGCGGGGGTTGACGAACTTGTTATTCCCGACTTCACTATGACCGCCGAAACCCGAGCCGACACACTCGACCGTTTCCGCGCCGAGGTCATCGAGGGGAGATAAGGGCGGTGGTATTGAGACTCCCAAAACTACGAGTACTCAATTTGGCTTTCTCATTGGATTGTCTGGGAGTAGCCGAGGTGCAAGGGTAGCTCGCGATCCACCTCAGCAGTCGGGGCAGGAACACCGCCTTGTATATCGGCCCGAAGGAGGCATTCCGGCTTCGGCTCTCTCGACGACATCGCCGCCACCATCCGCGAAGGCTCGGCACTCCGGCGTTCGATGACGAGGTTGTGATCGTGTTGGCGCCCTCGGTGTCGGGATCTTGTCCGGCCATTGTCTTTGACGGATTGACTATCACCGATGATCGGGTATTCGGCCAATTCGAACCCGGCCTGCTGCCACCTAACACCGACGGTTGCGACGACGACGCTAACCCGATCTCATTCGTGTTTGTGGTAGAGCGCCGATCACTGCCTGACAAATTCTTGCTCTCGGTGGCCGATGAGGTGATATGTGGTGGCTGCGATTACGCCCAGATAAACGTCGACCTCAAAGCGGACGCAGAACTCGAACCTCTCGGAACCACTTGCTCCTACAACTACGAACCCGAAGCATTCGTGGATCGCGCGGCGAACCCGGCCGATGCTGTCATGCGGCTCATGACCTCCAATCGACGGGGAGCTGATAGCCCTTTAGCCACAACCCACCATCCTCGGAGGTAGTTGCCGGGTGCGAGTTGGCTATGTGATGCGAGGGCTGGGCAGCGTGGCGTTCTTGCGCTCAATCCGAAGCATTGGTGGATCGCAGGGGTGAGTTTGTTATTGCAGTCCTGCTGCTGAGCCGCCGTCGACGGGGATTGCGGCACCAGTAATAAAGCGTGCCGCATCGGAACACAGGAACGCCGCGACCCGCCCAAAGTCTTCGGGCCGACCAATGACCCCGGCGGGAACTCCGGCAGCGATGTCGTCGAGATTGTCGCCCCGGCTCGACCTGAGCCGATCGGTCAGATGCAGGCCCGGTTGCAAAGAGTTGACAGTAATAGCGTCGCCGGCAACCTCGGTGGCGAGGGTTTTCAGGAACGCCGTCGCTCCGGCCCTGGCGGTGTTCGACAGGATTAGTTGAGCCATTGGTTGGCGAACCGACAGCGAGGTGATCGCCACCACCCGCCCCCACTTCTGGTCCCGCATCATCGGCACAGCGGTCTTGCACATTGCCACCACCGACATGAGGTTCAGGTCGAGTGCCGAGTGATAGGCGTCGAGGTCGGTGGATTCGAAGTCACCCACCGGCGGACCGCCAGCGTTGGTTATCAGGATGTCGATTCCGCCGAGGTGATCGGCGGCATCATTGATGAATCCGACAGCCCCGTCGACGTTTGAGACATCACCAACAATGGCGGTAGCACCGGGCACCGACTCGGCCGCGGAGTTGATCCGGTCGGCTGTTCGGCTGCCCATAACTACGACGGCGCCTTCGTCCGCCAATGCTCGAGCGCATCCCAATCCAAGGCCAGCCGACGCTCCAGCGACGACGGCCCTTTTCCCATCAAGCCCAAAATCCATCCCCTGACACTACCGGACCGTCGATAATTGCGACTGCCGTTGATCCTCGGAGTTAGGGGGTACGTTCCCCCTACCGATCAATGGGACGAAGCGTCACTCTGGCAATGACACACTGACCAACGACCGGAGACATTGCTATGAAAGTATTTACCACCCGACCACGAGCGAAAAGGTTCCCAAGCATCATCGCCGTCGCAACAATTGCGATGCTATCGCTGCTCGCTACGACATTTCCCGCCCTACCAGCCCATGCGCAAGAAGGCTCGAATCAGCGCTCGACCCAGTTTGGGGTGCACGAGTTCAACATCGCCGCTCGGTCTGGAGACCTTAACCGAACCGCCGACGTCACCGAGGTAGGGGCATCGTTCATCCGCCTGCCGATCACCTGGCATCTGATGGAAGGATCAGCCAAGGGTCAAGTCCCCGGATGGTTTTGGGCCGAACTGGATGCCGACATCGCCGCCGCCGAGGAGGCTGGGTTGGAGGTGTTGATCACCTTTGGTCAAACGCCATGTTGGGCTTCTTCAGACCCGCTCAAGAACTGCGCGGGTAACGACGACACCTACCTGAGCTATCTCCCGTCCAACCCTCAGGATTTCGCCGATGCATTCGCGATGGTGGTGCAACGCTACGGCAACCGGGTGATGGCGTGGGAGATCTGGAATGAGCCGAATCTGTCAGGGAACTTGCGAAGCGACCGGTGTTCCGACCGGGGAGCGTGTGTCCGACCGGCCGACGAGAACGATGAGTGGATGATGTTTGGCGATCTTGGATCGGCATATGAGTACGCCGAGTTGGTTCGTTCTGGCGCTGCAGCTGCCGTGCAGGTCGACCCTGACGCCAAGGTGCTCGTCGGTTCGATCGCCGGCGGCGATCGACTCTTCCTGGAACACCTGTATGAAGCTGGGCTAGGCGACGACTATTACGCCATCTCGGCGCATCCGTATACCGGCCCGATCCCCGGCGACAGCAACGGAACCTCATACGGACCAAACGACTGTCCCCGAGTCGATCGCAATGCCAACTTCTGGTGCTTTGGCGATGGTGTCGAAGCCCTTCACCAGGTCATGACCGACTACGGCGACCAGCGCGACATCTGGTTCACAGAGTTTGGCTTTGCTAGCACCGACACTTGGAACGGTTCGGGACTCGAAGGCCAGGCCGAGCACCTACGCGAGGCTGTCGAATTAATCGACACATGGGACTTTGTGCCGGTGGCAGCGTGGTACCAGCTCCTCGACCAGGGGCCTGACGATCGCGAGGGGACCTTCGGACTATTCGACCAATCCGGGGCCATCAAGCCAGCCGGGGCCACATACCGCGACCTACTCACTGGTGACATCGACCCTAACCCTGATCTGAGCATCGAGTTGATGTGGCCGATCGGCCGGGTTCAGGACTGGCGGCCGTTATATGAATGGACCGCCGTGCCTGGAGCCACCCGTTATCTAGTCTGGGTTAACCAGTACGGGTTGAGAGAGGAGCCGGGCCGGATTAACCGGGTCGTCACCGCCGGACGCGCTGGCTGCGACGACGGGGTGTGCGAGTTCTGGTCGCGTCGTTCCATCAAACCAGCAGGCGAATGGTGGGTGACTGCGCTGTTTCCCGATGGCACGTCACTAGAAAGCCAGGGTGCGAGCTTCCATTCGTAGCGCTCAACCGTTCCGCCCTCCGCGTGCTTGGCGTATCATTGATCGGTGGCCAAGACCGAACCGTTGCGGATCGTCGATCTCGCGGCCGGTACCCGTATCCGCGACTGGCGGGTAGACCGACACTTGGCCGACGGCGGGTCGGCCTCGGTCTATGAGGCAACCCACGTCGGTATCTCTGATAAGTATCCGGGCGCAGCGGTACTGCGCATCTCGGGAGATCTTGGTTTGTCCCGCACTCAGGCAACGATCTCCGCATACAACAGAGCACCGAGTAGCGCACACGTAGTCACGGTGTTCGACCTCTTCGAATGGACCAGCGGCTCGGCAAGCCACCTCGTCTTCGTGCTCGAACGAGCCGAGCACACGTTGGCTGATCAGCTAACCGCCGACACTTTGAGCAACGCTGACGCCTACCGGATGGTTAGGGACGTCGGTACGGGTCTTGCCGCCTACCACCGGGCTGATTTGGTGCACGGTGATGTCAAACCATCCAACATCATGTGGGCTGACGGCCGCTGGAAACTTGGCGATCATGCCGGTGCGGCCCCTGTCGATGTCGACGGCGACAGCACTGCCGCGACCCTGCACGAGGCCTCGTCGAGTTACCGCCCACCAGAGAGCCTCGATGAGCCCGACAGAGCGCACCGCCACGGCGACATTTGGGCCCTGGCGATCGTGGCACACGAAGCGGTCGCTGGCCGCGCGCCGTTTAGGTCTCGCCGTCAGCAGATGTTCGGTCCCTACGATATCGCTCGTGAACTCGACGACGAACTGCGCGACTTTGTCATCGCTGCCTTACGTTTCGACCCAGACGAGCGGCGGGCCCGCACAGCAGGAGATCTGGACTTCGTCGACGACGGTGCAAGTAGTGCTACGTCCAAGCTGAGAAGGTTGTGGCTGGCTCTGGCCTTGTTCTTGGGCTTGCTGGTCGCACTGGTGGTGCGGCAGGTTCTGGCTTCGGACACTGCATTGGAGGTTCCGGTAGCGATCTCTCCAGTGACCGTAACGGCCAATCCCAACCCAACCTTTCGGTGGCAGGCGGTCGGTGGGGCGAACAGCTACTTACTCTTTGTGAATCAACAGGGTGAAAGCCCACAAATGGCGCTCATCAACCAGCGGGTGTCGGGGGTGGATGCCGCCTGTGCGACCGGTGGGGAGTGCCATCTCGCACCCGATGTTGGGATAACGGGCGCCTTCGAGTGGTGGGTGACCGCCTTCTTCGACGATGGAGCCAGCGCCGAGAACCAAGGCGAGTTTGTGCTGATCGAACTGGTCGAGGAGTAAGAGTGCCGGTACGGGTCGAGGGCCCCACACAAGAGTGGGCCGTGGAGGATAGCGAAACCCTCGACTTTGGTCGGGCGAAGGGCAGAGGGTGCATCACCGTGAGCGATCGCACGGTAAGTGAACACCACGGCACCGTGCATCACTTTGGCGGGTCATGGGCCATCACTTCGACGGGCTCCTACCTCGGCTTTTCGGTTCACGACGTCGCCACGGCGGCCGCCTTTGAGATCCCGCTAGGGGCAGGTCCAGTTACGGTTCCCTTTGCCCACGCAATCGTCGTGGTGGCCGGGCGTGAGGCACGCCATGCCCTCTCGATTCACGGCCCGGTCGCTACTACTGACCAGCAGCCGAGCATCGGATCCGGATCGACGGTTCCTATCGTCGACCGCGCCGCGTGTGTTGGTCGCAATGGCCACCCGTTGAGATGGTTCCAAGTGCTAACCGCCTTATGCGAGAACGCGCTGTCGAATCCTGGGATGGCGTTAGGTTCGGTCGCCTCCGACAACGAGATTCGAAAAAGGCTGGGAATTGGTTCATCCACCCTCGAACGAGCGCTGACGCGCGCGCGACAAGAGCTGGGATTTGCGCCTCACACCCCCCAACTGCGAGTAGTGATGGCTACCACCGCCATCGCTCAGGGCGTCGTAACACCAGCCGACCTAAAATCCTTGGATTGAGGTCGTGACCTTCAGAGGCCGCAGCTAGGGCAATCCTCACCAGCGAAATTACTGCTCGAATCACCGGCTGGCGGTCATTGCAACAGTAATTTCGGGGAGGCTAGGCAAATTACTGTTCAAATCACCGGCTGGCGGTCATTGCAACAGTAATTTCAGAATGCTGCTTCGTGGTGGTCGCTATGTGAGAGTCTCGCCAGCGCTGGGGTCAACGATGTCGGCCGCGCGAGTAGCGGTCACCGATCAACTCAAAGCTTTGTCCGAGCATCGATTTGGGGACTTTACAGAACTCGTCGCACGCCATCGGTCTGACTTTCGCGACACCGGCCCGGTATTGGCCCAGTTAATGGGCGCAGGGTTTGGGTCACATATTCAACAACTCTCTCTGGTCGACTACGCAGATGCCCTAGGGGCAGCGGCACCTACCTGGGTGGCTGGCGCGCTGATCACAGTGGAACCAAACCACGACCAGTCCTGACCGGAATACTTGTCGACCGATGGAAAGATTGACGGGCATCGGCTACTTTCCGTCTACGAATCAAGCCACGCTGACGCCTCTCGTAGAACCAGTCACTTACAGGAGAGTAAATGAAAGAGGATCGATATGGTCTTGAGCTCACCACATCGTCGGCGGATGCGCGCGACGCCTACGTCGACGCCGTCGACAGGATGCTCGCCGGGAACGGAGGCGTAGAACAGCGCTTGCTACGGGCGATCAAAGCCGACCCAGACTTTGCCCTCGCTCACGCAGCGCTGGGTCGAAACCACCAACTGAGCGGCCGCGACGACGTTGCGAAGGGGACGATCAGTACTGCGTCGGGGTTAGTGCATGATGCCACCGGTCGAGAAAAGCAACACGTCGAAATCTTCGCCCACCTAGTTTCTGGCCAGACCCCTGCAGCCCTTGAGCTTACGCGCCAGCATGTGAAGGAGTTTCCTAGAGACGCCTTGGCGTTAGCACCATCATGCGGGGTATTCGGTTCTATCGGGTTCAGCGGTCGCATCGATAGAGAGGCCGAACTGTTGGCTCTACTCGAGCCGTTGGCAGTTCACTATGGCGACGACTGGTGGTTCTCAATGGTGTATTCGTTTGCGCTAACCGAGGTCGGTCAATGGGGTCGCGGACGAGAACTTGTCGAACAATCACTCGATCAGTTTCGACAAAACCCGAACGCAGCTCACACCCTGGCCCATGCGTTGTACGAAGCTGGCGACGATGACACAGCAGCAAGATTCCTGTCCGGTTGGCTACCAGAGCTGAAATCCCAAAGCCCGATGTATTGCCATATCTGGTGGCACTATGCGTTGCTGCTAATGGCCAAGGGCGACTTCGAACAATCACGACAGGCGTTTCGCGAGCACTGTCTTCCCGGTGGCTCAGCCAGTTCGTCGATCAACTTCTTGACAGATTCGGCGTCATTTCTGTGGCGCTCTGAACTCGCCGGCGCTCCAACCGACGTCGAGAGCTGGGAGGCGGTAAGCGACTACTACGCGACAGAGTTTGGGAAACCGGGCGTCTTTATCGACGCCCACATTGGGCTGAGCATGGCCGCTCTTGGTAGAGCCGAGGAGGTGGAGTCATGCGTTTTGGAGTTGCAGGAGCTCGCTGCTGCTGGCCGGCTACCAGCGGGCCGCACCGCTGCAGACCTGACGCGAGCCTACGATGCATTCGCGTCCGAAGACTGGGGGCGCGCCATCGACTTACTCGAGGCCACGATCAGCGAAGTGGTTCGCATCGGCGGTAGCCGCGCCCAGCGAGACTTAGTAACCAATACGCTGCTCGCTGCCTATGTAAACGCTGGCCGCCTAGATGACGCGACAGACTTTCTGCAAAGAGTCCACGACCGGCAACCGTTTCGTCCGGTTCTTGGGTTGGTCTGAGCGACGGCATCGCCCCGACCATCCGATAGCACTGTTTCAAAGACATACCTCAAGGATTATCTTGCTCGCTTCACCGCTGGCGAGAGTGTCGAACGCTGCGTCGAAGTCGGCCAAACCAAATCGGTGACTGATGACAGGTTGCACGTCGAGCCCCGAATCGAGCATGGCGATGGCCTTGTACCAGGTCTCAAATATCTGGCGGCCGTAGATGCCCTTCATTGTTAGGCCTTTGAAGATGACCTGGTTTAGGTCGACCAAGGTCGCGGCCTTGGCCAGCCCGAGTAGAGCGATCTTGCAGCCATGGTTGGCCGTGGCCAAGATGTCGTCCACGGCCTTTGGGTTGCCGCTCATCTCGAGGGCAACATCGAAGCCTTCGGTCATGCCCAATTCGAGCATTGTTGAGCGGAGGCTTGACTCGCCGGGGAGAACAGCTCGGGTGGCCCCCATTTTTTTGGCGGTCTCGAGCCGCGTCTGTTGTATATCGGTGATCACCACATGTCGGGCGCCGGCATGTCGACAAATTGCGGCTGCCATCTGACCGATCGGCCCCGCGCCGGTAATGAGAATGTCCTCGCCAACCAGATCGAACGAAAGCGCTGCGTGGACCGCATTGCCTAACGGGTCGAGAAGCACCGCGACCTCGTCAGGAACGAATGCCGGGATCTCATAGACGTTCGTCGCTGGCACCACCACCTGTTCGGCGAACCCGCCATTGCGATGGATCCCAATACCAACCGTGTTTCGACAAAGGTGGCCCGCTCCGGCTCGACAGTTACGGCAACGACCGCACACGACGTGGCCTTCGGCTACAACCCTGGTGCCTACCTCGATGCCGGTGACCTGGTCGCCGAGGCCGCTAACTCGACCAATGAATTCGTGGCCCACCGTGACCGGAGGCTTGAGTGCGCTCTGGGCCCACTCGTCCCACTGGTAGATGTGCAGGTCGGTGCCGCAAATGGCTGCGTGGCTGACATCGATCAGAACATCGTCGGCGCCCACCCTTGGCCGCTCTACCTCGATTAGTTCGAGCCCCTCAGCCGGCCGTGTTTTGACGAGTGCCTTCATAGAGTTCTTCATAGCGCCGCAACTTTCTTGAACGCAGCAACAGCGCGGTCGATGTCGTCGTGAGAATGTGCTGCATTCATCTGGGTTCTGATTCGAGCCGACCCCATAGGCACAACAGGGTATGAGAACGCCGTCACGTAAATGCCTTCGTCGAGCAGGCGGGCCGCCATGTCGTTGGCCTTGGCGGCATCGCCGATCATCACCGGGATGATCGGGTGGCCTTCACCCGAGAGTTCGAAGCCAGCGTCGGTCATCGCAGCCCGAAAGCGGGTCGCGTTTGAGGCCAGCTGCTCGCGCAGATCATCACTTTGGGTGGCAAGGCGAATCGCGGCTCTCGCTCCGCCGACTAGGGCAGGGCTGAGGGCGTTGGAGAAGAGATAAGGACGAGCCCGCTGGCGGAGCAGGTCGACCACGCCTTTCTTGGCGGCCACGAACCCGCCCATAGCCCCACCGAGGGCCTTTCCTAATGTGCTGGTGACGATATCGACCCGGTCGACCACCCCGTGAAATGCTGGCGTACCCCGACCTTGTGGGCCAATAAAGCCGGTGGCGTGGCAGTCGTCGACCATCACTAGCGCCCCGAACTCGTCGGCTAGGTCGCAGATCGAGCCGAGGTCTGCGAGGTAGCCATCCATTGAGAACACGCCATCGGTCACGATCAGGACATGCCGGGCGCCGCTGCTTCGAGCTTCGCCGAGCTGAGTTCGAAGGTCGCTCATGTCTCTGGTCTTGAACCGGTATCGCTGCGCCTTGCACAACCGGATTCCGTCGATGATCGACGCATGGTTGAGCGAGTCTGAGATGATCGCGTCCTCGGCGCCCAGTAAGGGTTCGAAAACCCCGCCGTTGGCATCGAAACAAGCCGCGAACAGGATTGATTCCTCGGTGCCAAGGTACTCCGCGATCTCGGTCTCAAGCTGTGTGTGGAGGTCTTGAGTCCCGCAGATGAAGCGGACCGACGCCATGCCATAGCCATAGTTATTCATGGCGGCGCTGGCCGCAGCTGTGATCTCGGGATTATCAGCAAGACCGAGGTAGTTGTTGGCACAAAGATTCAGCACCTCGCCGACCTTCGCCACGGTCACGGTTCCTCCCTGAGGCGAGGTGATTGAGCGTTCGGACTTCCACAGGTTGGCGCTGCGAATTTCGCCGAGTGTCGACTCGACGCTTTCATAAAACTCTGCTCGGCTTGAAGTTGCCATCGATGGTCTCCTCAGGTTCTTTCCCAGTCTGCCCGAGCGCGATAGAGATCAGCAGCAATGGACTCCCTAAGACTCTAGCTACGAGTTGAGTTATGCTCGCCCCTATGGCAGCACGCGGCGTAGACAAGGAACTGGTTGATCGTCTAGGGACGGTTCCGTTATTTAACCGCACAACCAAGAAACAGCGAAGAGTCTTGGCCTCGCTGGGCAAGACGATCTCCTGGAAAGCTGGAACGGTGGGGCTC
>CBERPN010000121.1:0-12591 GCA_965524675.1 uncultured bacterium | reverse complement strand
GTCGGAGACTCACCGAGAAATCGACTTGCCTAGCGGCATTCTTCGCCCCATGATTTCGCCCCATGTCGAACCTGCCAAGAGCCTCGCTTGCTGCGGGAGCCAAAGCCATTGCCCCATTTGGCTTCGGTGCCGTTCCGTTCGGACTGGTTCTAGGCCTCACGATCACCGGCGCCGCCGAGGTGAACAACTTTGCGGGCTGGTCGTCATCGTGGCTCATCGCAGCTGGAGCAGCCCAACTTGCAGCGATCGGCCTACTGGCTGATGGAGCCGGAGTCTTGACCACCGTCGTCACCATCGTTGTCATCAACGCCCGCCACGTGATGTACAGCGCAGCGATGAGTGCAAGGTTTCGAGAACTCCCTCGCTGGTTCAAGATCGTTGGCCCCTACTTCCTTATCGATCAAGTATTCGCTGTGGCTATCGGAGTCGATCGAGATGCCGCCCCAGAGCACCGGATGGCCCACTACCTCGGTTCGGCGCTAACAATCTTTTCGATCTGGTTTACTTCGGTCGCCTTCGGATTGGCACTTGGCGACGCCATCCCAGAGTCATGGTCGCTGGGCTATACCGTCCCGTTGTTGTTCCTCGCCCTGTTGATACTGGGGGTCAATAACCTGCCAGGCGTCCTGGCTGCGATCAGCGGCGGTGTGGTAGCGGTGCTTGGACGCGACTTCCCCAACGGTTCAGGGTTGCTTGCCGGAGCCATACTCGGGGTTCTCGTCGGCGGCCTTTCCGAGTGGTTCCTCGATCGCCGCATTCCGGCCGTGGACTCGCCATGACGGTCTGGCTCGCCTTCGTTCTCGGCGGAATCGCCACCTACCTGATGCGCGCGTCGTTCATCACCTTCCTCGGCGAGCGAGCCCTGCCTCCAGTGCTCGAGCGTTCGCTTCGTTACGTTGCGCCAGCCGCGTTTGCTGCCATCGTGCTGCCCGCCACCGTCGGCCAGAAAGGTATGGCCCGTTTCGGCGCTCCCGACGCACGTCTGATCACCCTTGCCGTCGCCGGACTCGTCGTTTGGAAGACCCGGAGTGTGCCCGCCACTCTTATCATCGGCATGCTGATGCTCTGGCTACTGCAATGGCTAGGCCTCTAACCCATCTGCCGAAGTCGTGTCAGATCTGGCGGCCCCAGCAGCCAGATTTGACACGAGTTCGAGGGTTTAGGGTGGGCCGAAGGCGAATGTGTGTTGAAAACTATTGGAATGGCGCGTATTGCCTCTACGTTGGAAGCTATGAACAACGCTTTGTTGTTCCCCTCACAGTTGCGGACGCCAACCCGTTCGTAGAAAGAAGAATCACATGGCCCTGCTCGACAAAATTACTGGCCTGTTCTCCAAGCTCGGAGGCAAAAACTCCGACAAGCTGATGGAAAAGGCCTCCGATCTCAAGTCGAAGGCTGAATCCAAAGTTCCTGCCGACATGAAGGACAAGGCTGCCGGACTCAAAGAAAAGGCCGAATCAAAGATTCCGGCCGACATGAAAGACAAGGCATCCGGGCTCAAGGACAAGGCAACCGACAAAATCGGCGGCGCCAAAGACGCTGCCACAGACAAGCTCGGAGGCGCCAAAGACGCTGCCACAGACAAGCTCGGGGACGCTAAGGCTGCTGCTACTGGCGGCGTCGCCGACGTTACCGATGCCGCCACCAACGCCGACGTCGTCGATCTTGGTGAGGCTGCCAAGAACGCTGCCGACGACATCACCTAGTAGCACCGACGGTTTAGCGAGAGTTTCGCTGGAGTAACTCGGTGATCGTGCCGACCTCTGAAACAGCGGCTACGTTCCGTCTATGGAACTTGATATCAACTTTGTGCGGTCGCAGTTTCCCGCATTCGCCGACGGAGCCGAACCAGCCTTTTTCGAAAACGCTGGCGGCTCCTTCGCGTGTGGCCAAACCATCGAGGCCCTAACCCGCTACTACACCGAAACCAAGGTGCAGCCGTACTCGCCGTACAGCGAGTCTGCCCTAGCTGGCGAGCAGATGGACTTGGCCCACTCGCGCTGGGCCGAAGCGCTCGGAGTCGGCAGCGACGATGTCAGCTTCGGGCCATCGACCTCGCAAAACACCTATGTTCTGGCCAACGCGTTCGGCGCTGTAATCGGTGAAGGCGATGAAGTTGTCGTCACCAACCAAGATCACGAGGCAAACACCGGAGCGATCCGGCGCATGGCTGAACGGGTTGGTGCAACCATTAAGGAATGGCGGATAGAGCCCGCCACCGGCCTTCTTGACCTCGACGTCCTTAAGTCTCTGGTCACCGCTAACACGAAGTTGCTCGCGTTCCCGCACGCCTCCAATGTCGTCGGCCAGGAGAACGACGTCGAAGCGATCTGTGGGGTGGCGCACAACGTTGGCGCTCGGGTGATCTGCGACGGAGTCTCTTTCGCTCCTCATGGAATCCCCGATGTCGGATCGCTTGGCCCCGACGTCTACCTGTTTAGCCTGTACAAGGTCTATTCGGTTCACCAAGGACTGATGGTCACCCAGAACGGAGTGATCGATGAGCTCCCCAGCCAGGCCCACTATTTTAACGAGAACTACCCTCACAAGCGTCTAACGCCCGCTGGGCCCGATCATGCACAGGTGGCCAGCGCCAGTGCGGTGCTCGACTACATCGAGGCGACCCACGCTCATCACGGGGGAAGCGGAGATCTCGCCGACGCCGCTCGATCGGTTTCACAACTCTGGCAGGACCACGAATCAGCGTTGCTGCAGCCTCTGCTCGACAGGCTGGTGGCTTCGGACAAGGTTCGTCTTCTGGGACCATCCGAGACCTCGATCGATGGCCTGCACCGCTGCCCCACCGTTGCCTTCGTTCCGCTTCATAGCGACCCAGAAACGGTGGCTCGCGAGCTTATCGGCCATGGGATAATGACCAGCCACGGCGACTACTACGCGAACCGGACGCTCGAGGGGCTCGACATCGACCCGGAACGCGGCGTGTGCCGCTTAAGCTTTGTGCACTACACCTCCACCAGCGATATGGACCGCTTGCACGCGGCCCTCGACACAGTGCTGGGCTAGTGGTTCTAGTGACCATCGGTAACGTCGAAACCGTTTCGTGGCGAGCCATCGACGATCTGCGGCCGCTCACCGCCGCAACCTCTCGAGCCGACTATCACCCAAAGCCAGACGTCATCGAAACCTTTCAGCGCGATGGGGTCGTACTTCTTTCGGGTGAGTTCGTCGAATGGGTCGAACCCTTGCGCGCCGGGCTCGAGCGAAACCTAGAGAACTCCGAGCAGTATGCGTTTCCATCGGAGAGCACGACGGCTAGCGAAGCTGGGCGGTTCTTCGATAGCTACTGCAACTGGCAGCTGATCCCTGAGTACCTCGCTTTTGTGCTGACCTCGAAAGCAGCTTCGATGGCAGCCGCGTTCATGGGTTCGAATAGCGCGCAGTTATTTCACGAGCATGCCTTCGCCAAGGAATCGGGCACGCAAAAAGCCACGCCCTGGCATCAAGATCTGCCTTACTACTGCGTAGACGGAAGTCAGACCGTCAGCATCTACATAGCGCTCGACGACATTGCGGCCGCATCGGCGGTGCAGTTCGCCATCGGTTCGCACCTCAGCGGCGAGCTTCACCTTCCGAGAGCTTTCGCCGACGGCTCCAACTACAGCACCGCGGATCACACGATGACACCCGTGCCCGACCTGACGGACGCTCCGACACTCAAGTCCGGCCTCACCAGCGGTGACGCTCTGTTGTTTAGCTTTCGCACTCTTCATGGTTCGACCGATTCCAAGATCAACGGTCGGCGACGAGCCTTCTCAACCCGATGGCTCGGCGACGACGTCAGCTACTGCGAACGACCTGGGGAAACGTCGCCGCCACTCAACGATCTCGGCCTAAAACCGGGCGAACGGATGCGCGACGACTGGTTTCCGGTGCTGTGGCCGAACAATCCGACGCCAAAAAGCTGCTAACACAGCAATTTTCTGAAGCGAGACACTTGTCACCATTCGTGGGGGCGCGTACGCACGCGGCCCCTAATGCCGCTAACGTCGGTCTACTCAGTCACTGGGATTCCTCCCGGTGACGAGTGCCCATACGGAGGGAACCCAAATGCGCAAGAACTGGACACTGTTGTTCGCGTTACTCGCGATCTTCAGCCTGGTGGCTGCGGCCTGCGGTAGCGACGATCCTGTCGCCACCGACGACACGCCAGCCGACGAACCCGAGACCGACGAACCCGAAGCCGATGAAGATCCACCGGCCGAAGAACCCGACGATTCAGCTGGCCCGGCAGACTTCTGCCTCGACATCGCCGGCTCTGACGATGCAACCGGAGACGGCTCCGGTGTCACCGTTGGCATGACCTTTGACCTGCTCGGTCGTGGCGACCAGTCGTTCAACGACGCAGCAGCGTGCGGCCTCGACAGGGCCGTCGAAGTCTTCGGCATTTCCTTCAACGAGATTGTGCCTACCGACGAATCGGCTCGCGAGACCGACCTTCAGCTAAACGCTGAGAACGCCACCCTGGTCTTTGGTAACGGCTTCTCGTTCCGCGACGGCGCCTTGGTCGTAGCTGAAGTGAACCCCGACGTTCACTTCGCTATCACCGACGACACCATGCTCGACTTCGACACCTTCGAAGCGGCCTTCCCCAACGCTGCAGGCATGACCTTCGCAGAACAAGAAGGAAGCTTCCTAGTAGGCGTAGCAGCTGCACTGCAGACCGAATCCAACAAGCTTGGCTTCATCGGTGGCGTAAGCAACATCCCCGGTGGGCTCATCGAGCGCTTCGAAGCTGGCTTCATCGCTGGCGCCAAAGCTGTGAACCCCGATATTGAGTTCACCAGCAAATACATCACCGACTTCCCCACCTTCGACGGCTTCTTTGCGCCTGACCAAGGTAAGGAAGTAGCCCTGGCGATGTACTCCGAAGGCGCCGACGTAATCTATGCCGCGGCTGGCCTGACCGGCTCTGGCATGTTCGCTGGCGCTAAGGAATACACCGACGAAAACGGCTCGAAGGTATGGGGCATAGGCGTCGACTCCGACCAGTTCCTCACCGTCGATGGCGAACTCCAAGAGTTCGTGCTGACCTCGATGCTCAAGCGTGTCGACGTGGCTGTCTTCCAGATGATCGAAGCCGAACTTAACGGCACCTTCGAAGCTGGAAACACACTTTATGACTTGGCTCGTGGTGGCGTCGACTACTCGAAGTCGGGCGGATTCGTCGATGCGTATGTCGCCGAAATCGACGGCTACAAGGCACAGATCATTGCGGGCGACATCGTCGTCCCGGTCGATCCTGCCGAAGCGCTCGCTGGCTAACCCAGCGGTCCGCATGTGACCTTGAGACCGGGACCGGACTATTGTCCGGTCCCGGTTTCAGTTTTCGTGCGATACCAGAGGAGAAGAGCGTGGGCCCCGCTATTGAACTACGTGGTATCACCAAGCGCTTCCCGGGTGTCATCGCGAACGACAACGTGAACCTCACCGTGGCCGACGGTGAGATCCATGCGATCTGCGGCGAAAACGGTGCTGGCAAATCCACGCTGATGAAGATCCTCTACGGCATGCAACGCCCCGACGAGGGTGAGATGATCGTGCGAGGCGAGAAAGTAAACTTCAACTCCCCTAGTGACGCCATAGCCGCTGGCATCGGCATGGTGCACCAACATTTCATGTTGGCCAACAACCTCACGGTACTCGAAAACATCATTCTGGGGTCTGAGCCGATGCGCTCGTTGGGACGTATCGACTTCAAGGAAGCTCAGCAACATCTCGATCGAGTCAACGAAGACTATGGGCTAACTATTCACCCGAACGACCTCGTCGAAACCCTCGAAGTCGGCGAGCGACAAAGGGTCGAGATCATCAAGGTGCTTTTTCGCGGTGCCCGCATTCTGATCCTCGACGAGCCGACCGCAGTTTTGGTTCCCCAAGAGGTAGAAGAGCTCTTCCGCAACATGCGCGAACTCAAAGAGGATGGCGCAACCATCATCTTTATCGACCACAAACTCAACGAAGTGCTCGAGATTGCAGATTCGATCACGGTGCTCCGACAGGGAAAGACTGTGGCCACCGTCGACCCGGCAGACGTTACCGCTGGCGACCTCGCCGAGTTGATGGTCGGCTCGGAATTACCCACCCCTGAAACGGCCGAGTCGACTGTCACCGACGTCCCGGCACTCGAGGTTCGAGACTTGACGGTGCTCGACGACGACGAACGACCCGTCGTCGACAACGTCTCGTTCACAGTCCACAAGGGCGAGATTCTTGGCATTGCGGGGGTGGAAGGCAACGGTCAAACCGAACTAGTCGAAGCGCTGTTGGGCATTACTGCGCAAAGCCACGGCACCGTCTCTTTGTTGGGCGAGGACTTCAGCGGCAAAGACGTCCGCGACCGTCGTGAGGCTGGAATTGGCTACGTGCCCCAAGACCGTCATCAAGAGGGTCTGCTACTTAACGCACCGCTTTGGGAGAATGCCGCTCTCGGCCATCAAACTCGCAAACCATTCGCGAAGGGAATCTGGTTCGACCGCCAAGGTGCTCAGGCACGCACCGAAGAGATCCGCGAAGAGTTCGATGTGCGAACCCCAAACATCGGTGTGGCCGCCCATGCACTATCGGGAGGCAACCAGCAGAAGCTGATCATCGGGCGAGAGATGAGCGCGAACCCCCGGATGCTTATTGCTGCGCACCCAACTCGCGGCATTGACGTTGGTGCCCAGGCAGCGGTCTGGGACCAAATTCGCCAGGCTCGAAGCGAGGGCTTGGCTACCCTGCTGGTCTCTGCCGACCTCGACGAACTGATCGGATTATCCGACACCATCGTGGTGATGCTTCGTGGCCGACTCGTCGCCACGCTCGACCCGGCGAATGTGTCGCCCCGCGAGCTCGGTTCATATATGACCGGCGCCGCCATACAGGAGGAACACGCATGAACATGTCGCTGGGAAGACGAATCGCCCTCGCTTCAGCGGCGCCCACAGTCGCAGTCGTACTCGCCCTAGCGCTGTCGTCTCTGGTGCTCGTAGTTTCGGGAAGCAACCCGATCACCGCATACGGCGAGATGCTCGCACATGGCACCAAGCTCGAGACGATCGTCGACATGCTCAACCGAGCCACGCCGCTCTATCTCTCGGGCATCGCAGTGGCCATCGGGTTCAAAATGAACCTGTTCAACATCGGCATCGAGGGGCAGTACATCCTCGCAGCTTTCTTCGCTGCGGCAGCTGGTGGAGCGGTCGACCTGCCACCGTTTATCCACGTGGTCTTCGTCTTGTTGGTAGCGATGACCGTCGGCGCAATGTGGTCTGGGCTCGCTGGCGCCTTGAAGGTGCATCGAGGCATCAACGAGGTGATCTCGACAATCATGTTGAACTTCATCGCTATTGGCGGCATCGTGGCGGCACTAATCGTGCCTTGGCGCGACGGCGACGTTGCTACATCCTCCGGCACCAAGATCATCGCTGACACCGGCCACATGCCCGATCTCAACTGGTTCCTCGAAATTTTCACCAGAGAGGTCGGCAAGGGTCGAGAGCTCACCGGCATGCTGGTACTAGCGATCGTGGTAGGAATCGTTTATCACCTATTCATCAGCCGTACTCGAATGGGGTTCGACCTTCGTGCCAGTGGCTACAACCCGTTCGCAGCCAGAGCCAGCGGTGTGCCACCAAACAGGATGATCATGGTTGCCATGGTCGGAGGCGGTGCCATCGCTGGCCTTGTCGGCATGGTCGACATTTTGAGCAAGGCTCATCGTTACGATGTTAACTTCACCCCTCAGCACGGATTCAACGGCATCGCGGTTGCGTTGTTGGGTAGAAACCACCCGGGGGGAATCGTCATCGGCGCCTTGTTGTGGGCATTTATGGACGCCTCTTCTTCGGTTCTTCAGATCACCGGGTCAGCTACACCAGAAATTGTCGACATCATGAAGGGCATTATCTTGATCACCGCGGTCGTTTCCTATGAGACCGTCACCCGGATCAGACAGCGCGAAGAAACAGCCGCGGCCGCGGCCGCTCTGGCTGGGACGGCGGCATGACTCTTCTTCAGCGTTTCAAGGATCTTCCAGCTTGGGCTCGGTTCTCGACAACCGCAGCACTCGGCATCCTCGTGCTGTCCATCGTGCAATCGCTCGAGGCGGGCGGTGCCAGCCGCCTCACCGCCGACACCGCATCGGGGTCGATGTTGCGGTGGAGCATCCCGATCCTGCTTGCAGGGCTAGGCGGGCTCTATGCCGAGCGTGCTGGCATTGTAAATATTGGGCTGGAAGGCATGATGATTCTGGGCACCTGGTTCGGTGCTTGGGGCGCACTGCAGTGGGGCCCGTGGGGCGGACTAGCGGCCGGGCTGGTCGGCGGAGGCCTCGGCGGCCTGGTTCATGCCATCGCCACGGTTGGATTTGGAGTTGACCACATTATTTCTGGGGTCGCGATCAACATCACGGCTCCTGGGGTAACACGCTTTTTGTCCGACCAGATCTTCACCGGATATAAGGGCGGCTCCATCACTCAGTCGCCTGCAGTCGACGGGCTGGGAAAGATTACAGTTCCGGTTCTCGCCGGAGGAGACGTGTTCGGGGCAACGACTCCAAACCTATTGGGAACCGTCGACGATTGGGAGATTTTCTTCCTCTCCGACATCGCCGGATTCATGCGCGGCTTCATGGCCGGAGTCTCGATATTTACCGTCATTGCGATTGCCCTTGTACCAATCTCGGCATGGTTGTTGTGGCGAACCCGGTTTGGCCTTCGCTTGCGAATCGCTGGCGAGAACCCCCACGCTGGCGAATCGTTAGGTGTCAACATCTACCGCAGCAAGTATGTAGGAGTTGTTATTAGCGGAGCCTTGGCAGGTCTTGCAGGGGCGTTCATCGCAATGGAACTCACCGGCTTCTATCGCCAGAATCAAACCACCGGCCGCGGCTTTATTGGTCTCGCCGCCCTAATTTTCGGCAACTGGAAGCCCGGCGGAATCCTGGCCGCGGCGTTTCTGTTCGGATATCCATTCGGCATCTCGCTACGCGACCTCGACGGCACCTCTACCCACGCTTTGCTGTTGCTCACCGCTTTGGCACTAGCGGGAGCCACCGCCTGGGCCATCCGCAAACAGAACCGAACCGATGCCTTGCTCGCTGGCTCGCTCGGCTTAATCATGCTCGTGTGGTACCTGCTTTCCGATACCGCACCACGGTGGCTGCCGAGCACGATGCCGTTCGCGATCGTGGTGTTGGTTCTCGTGTTTGCCAACCAGCGACTCAGGCCACCGGCGGCCGATGGTCAGATCTATCGCAAAGGCGAAACTTAGTGGTACTAGCGGTGCATCATGGCGGTTCTTAACGACACGCAACGTCAACAGTTCGTCGACGATGGTGTGCTCGTGCTGCCCGACTTCTATAGCTCAGAGGAGATCGCCCGGCTTCGTACCCGAATGGATACCTTGGTCGCCGACTTCGATCCAGCCGGTGTAGCAACCGTGTTCTCAACCACCGATCGCCAGCACGGTACCGAGGAGTATTTCCTTAGCTCGGGCGACAAGATTCGCTTCTTCTTTGAGGAGGGCGCATTCGATGCGGCTGGTGAGCTCGTGGTGCCAAAACAAGCCGCCCTGAACAAGGTGGGTCATGCCATGCACGACCTGGATCCGGTGTTCTCTGAATTCTCGCGCAAGCCAGCGTTAGCCCAAGTTGCTAGCGACATCGGGTTCGTCGACCCGAAGCTCCTTCAGTCGATGTACATCTTTAAACAACCACGTATCGGCGGCGAAGTGGTTTGGCACACCGATCATCCCTTTCTGTGGACCGAACCAGCTTCGGTCACGGGCTTTTGGGTCGCTCTCGAAGATGCTACGCGGGACAACGGATGTCTTTGGTGCCTGCCGGGGCAACACCAACTGGCTCCCAAGGAACGGTCGCGAAGAACCCCCGACGGGACGGGCACCTTTATGGAAGTACTCGACGATTCTCCCTTTCCGACCGACGAGGCCTTACCGCTCGAAGCCGCGGCGGGAACGCTAGTGGTGTTACACGGACTACTCCCTCACTGGTCGGCGCCCAATACATCGGACTGCTCTCGACACGCCTACACGCTCCACGTAATCGAGGGGACGGCGGACTACCCAGCAGATAATTGGCTGCAACGCGGACCGGACATGGCTTTGCGAGGGTTTGAGCTAGCTGCGAGCTAGGCGCTAGAACAGTCCGCCGATCCAGTCGTAGACACCGAGTAAGCGTGCGGCCAACGCGAGCGCTGCAACCACCATTACTCGTCGGATCCATTCCTCGCCCTTGGTGACACCAAGGCGAGCGCCGAGCCAACCTCCGGCGGTGAGCCCAATAGCCAACAACAGCGCTGGCGCCCAACGCACATCGCCCGCAATGATGAACACCGGTAGCGCCACGCAGGTCACAGCGAGATTCACCAACACCTTGATGCTGTTGGCCGTCACCAGATCAAAGCCAGCACGACTCAAGGCGGCCAGCATCACCAGCCCTACACCTGCCTGGACAGCGCCGCCATATATTCCCACCACAAGGAACACTGCAATAGTTGTCGCCCGGCCCCACGGTTCACTGTCAGACTTGACTGAAGGTTTGTTGATTGTGAGCAGAATCAGCGGGATCATCAACAGCCCAAAGACGGTCTCGAAGGTGTCGTCGGTCAAACGACTGATTCCCAACGACCCTATGAGCGACCCGATTAGCGCCGGAACGACAACCCCTGCCGCGTGAGCCAATCCGTCGACGCCGAGCCGACGAAACTGGGCAGCAGCGGCAAAGTTGCTGGTGAGTATTCCGACCCTGTTTGAGCCGTTAGCGGCATTTCCGGGGACTCCGGCGAGAACCAGTAGTGGCACGGTCAGCATCGATCCGCCTCCGGCTACCGCGTTGACGGCTCCGGCGGCGACTCCGCCCGTTACCAGCAGAAGTGCCTCCCACCATTGCATCGGCTCATCATAGGGCCATCAACCAAGATCCGGTACAGGCAAATAATTGATACTCCTGCGCAGAGATTCATCACCGAACGTGGTAGAAAAGGCGTCGGCAATAGCCGTGTCTTCCACATTGACCCTGCGTTCCCCTCACGCTTAGTGACCAATAACCCCCCTCTCCTCGATCGCTACTTAGAAGCGACTACTCCCACCGCCCAGGTGACGCGCCCAGGCTCGGTTTCGGTACTCGAGCCAGCCCTGCGCCAGCAGCCGCGTCTGGTCGGAGATCTTCCAGAAGCGGACGCACCCCCAGCTCAAATGGGAAACTATGAGCGCTGGGGGAAACGAGCTGTCGACTTAGCGCTGGCGATCCCTCTGCTGGTGTTGATGATTCCAATCATGTTGATTGGCGCGCTGGTCGTGTTGGTGAGCCTTGGCAGGCCAGTCCTATACCGCCAGCGGCGCGTCGGCCTAGATGGCCAACCTTTCGAGATCATCAAACTACGGACTATGCGACCCGAATCGGTTATCGACCTGCGCGATGGTGCAACGCTTCTCGAGGTTAACGAACGCACCACTGCGGCCACCCGCCTGCTGCGACGGCTCAGCCTCGACGAATTCTCCCAGCTATGGAATGTGGTGCGGGGTGAGATGAGCTTGGTCGGGCCCCGACCCGAGGTGTGGGACAAGGCACTGCGCGACGACCTCGTCATGCACTCGCGCAACAAAGTGCGCCCTGGCATGACCGGCGCTTGGCAGATCACGCCAGCCCGCAACGACGATATTTGCGCTGGCGTCAATCACGACATTCGCTACATCGAGCGTGTCAATCTGTCGACCGATCTAAAGATCCTGGCCGCCACCCCAGCCGCAATCGTTCGTAGCCACACCGAATAACCTCGGGCCTGGCAGCTGCCCGACCATCACCTCAGGGGCGCCGAGCCACTTACTTCTTGCTGGCTGGCCCGGCGTTTCGTAGCTCGGTTACCTCTTCCATGGCATCGCGGAGCTTGTCGATCCACTCGCTCTCGTTGTCGTGCACTAGTTGCACACACCATGCCAGCGCTTCGCTTCGGCTACGGGCAACGCCTGCGTCGATAAGAGTGTCGAGCACCGCTCGTTCCTCGAGGACTAGGCGGGTCATCACTGGAACACTGGCCGTTGTGAACGCAACCTCCTGGTCGCCACAGGCAACTGCCCACGAGACTTTTCGAAGGTAGTTGTCCTGTGCACGATCCGCGATCGCAATTCGCTGTTCGCGGGTGTCCTCTCTGAACCCTGCGATTCGGGCATTTGCTGCCACGGAATCGTCGCTCGATTTGTCGAGCTTGGGCATCTCTAAGGTTCCGGTTATTAGGATCTCGTCACGATCGAATGTGATTGTCGAGGGTTCGCTGAACCAGTCGTCGGGAAGGCTGCCGGCGAACCAGGACTTCAGCTCATCATCGGTGACCGATGGCGGTTCAACATTTCGGCCACGGCCGCGGCCACGCCCTCTTCCTCTATCTGGTCCACGTCCTCTTGGGCCCATTTCGCTGTCCTTCCACTGTTGCCGGTTTCGATTCTTCTGTTCATGTTGTTTGGCGTATATCGCCTTTGCTTTATGCAACGCATTACCTTTCATGTTTGTAATGTTGTAATTATCATTACATAGACCTCCGAATCCAGCAAGAGGACATCCGTCACACCTGGCGT
>CBERPN010000120.1:0-12617 GCA_965524675.1 uncultured bacterium | reverse complement strand
AAGGTCGAGGAGCTAACCGGCGGCGATGCGGGGGTTTACGCCCCGTGGTTAGCGCTGCGTAGAGGCGATATTGATTCGCGCAGTGGTCGACTCGACAGCGCTACAAAGGCATTCGACGAAGCTGTTACTGGCTTTCGGCTTTCTGGCAATCTCCACGCGGTGGCCGAAGTGCAACGCGCTGCCGGGATGAACCACCTTATGAGTGGATCTAGTGAACTCGCCGAGGCCGCGCTCAACGAGGCATTAGCCGCCAGCCTTGAGCTAGACGACACGCGCAACGAAGCGTGGGCCCGTCAGAACCTGGCCTGGCTGGGGTTCGTTCAGGGTCGAATCGGTAAGGCAGAGGAACGAATCGCCAAAGCTACAGCGCTGTTTACACAGCTGGGCGACGAGATTGGTGTCAGTTGGTCGCGAGGATTGCTGGCTTATGTGCGGATGCACCAGGGCCTCTTCGACGAGGCTGAGGAACTAGCGGAAGCATCGCTGGCCGACTCGGTCGGCCGCAACGACCGTTGGGGCGAGGGCATGATGTTAGTGCTGCTCGGTTCGATCGAGCTATGGCGTGGCAACACCCTTTCTGCGGTACGACTTGGTCGTCAGTCGGTTGCGCTATTTCGTGAAATCAACGATCTCTTCGGCCTTATTCAAGGTGAATCGGTGCTCGGCCGTGCTCTGATTCGATCTGGCCGGGTCGACGAGGGTTTCGCCGTGCTCACCGAGGCTCAAAGCGTTCTGCCTGAGGGCGACGATGGCATTGGACAGCTGGCGCGGGCAACCCTGGCCACCTCCCAGGTGAGCGTCGGCCGCCCCGAGCTCGCACTCGAAAGGCTCGGACATACGGTTTCGAAGGAGATCGATCCCTCGCTGATTGGGCAGTCGGAATGGGTTGTCGCCCTCGGCCTGGCCCTGCTTCAAGATGGTCGACTCGACGAGGCTCGCGAGGTGCTCGAGTACGCCGCGAGGGCAATGAGCGATGTTGGCCAGGACGCAGCAGCTGTTGCGGCGCTGGCGTTGGTCGTTGCTAGCGATGGCGACCTCGAACGCTCCGATGAGCTTCTGTTGTCGATTCTTGCTTCATCTCGTACCACCTATCTCGATCGGCTCCGAACCTATATTGCTCACGGGCTTGCAAAGGCCGCTGCGGGAGCAAGCGATGCAGCAGAAGACAGTTTCGTGGCGGCCCGGGTGTTGCTCGACCCCACCGGCGACCAGCTTGCGCTCGCCGTGCTTTCGCTCGCACAGGCGATGAGCGCGTCCCATCTCGGACTCCCCACCGCTAGCACGATCGAGGCCGAGGCCGACGATCGGCTGCGAGAGTTGGGAATTGCTGCGACGGGTTGGCGTCAGGCATTCGCTGCCATTCTCAGCAAGGCCTGATCGCGCTCAAGTCTTCTCAGACTCCCCTATTCGCCCAAGAATCCCATTGAGCACAACTAGCACTTGCGCCCCTTTTAGTACCTGCATCCTCAGTAGTTGCGAAATATTTCACGGAAAGTGAGGGAGTATCCACGCATTGCGCGAAAAGCCGCCATATGTTGATTGGTATGTTGCCGCAGACATCCGGTGCGCTGGTGGGCGCCCCATCCGAACTTCGTCGCACATGGATTTCACTCCTGTGCCCCAACTGTGAGGTTACCTGGCGGGGTAGGCCCGAGACCGCATGCTGGGCGTGTGGCGGTGACGGTATTCAAACCGCCTCCACAATCACCATCATCGACTGACCAGCCGCAACCGGCCGCCGGCTAACGAACCGGGAACAAATATGGTCGCTGGGGGGACCATATTTCGCCCGAGTTCGGAGAATTCGGGCGATTCGGTACTAGCCGGGGTGGTTAGAGGTCGCCGATGCGTGAGAAGGTTGACGCTTGCTGCCCACAACCACAAGGTGGCCCAATGCGTCTGAGAAGGAAGAAAATGCCAACCGAATGTCCCGCCACTGACGGATCTAGCGAACGTCGCACCGAGTTCGATAGCGCTCCGCCGATGTGTATCGACCCAACAAAGCGCTACACCGCCGAGATGGTGACCTCGATGGGTTCGATGACAGTCGCTCTCGACGCAGCCGCCGCACCTAAAACGGTCAACAACTTTGTCGTGCTGGCTCGATACCACTACTACGAAGGCATCATTTTTCATCGCATCATCAACGGCTTCATGTGCCAGGGTGGCGACCCCACCGGCACCGGCCGTGGTGGCCCCGGTTACAAGTTCGAGGATGAACTACCCGCGGCCGGGCGATACGAAATCGGCTCGTTGGCGATGGCCAACTCTGGCGCGAATACCAACGGCAGCCAGTTCTTTATCGTTAGCGGCCCCAGCGGTGTTGGACTTCCCCCGCAGTACTCATTGTTCGCCAAGGTCGTTGCCGGTCTCGATATCGTCGATCAGATGCAGCGTGTCGACGTCGCCGCTGGCGACAAACCCCATACCGACGTTGTGATTCAATCAATCACAATCACCGAACACGAAGACTGACCCAACTGGTCGGGCTAGTGGCCCCTATAGGGGCCACCTCCCCGACCAGTTCGTTCCGGTGGAGGGCGCCAGCCCATAGCCTGAGCCCAGCGGCCTGCGTGGTCGGGGAACGCCATAAACAGGGAGAAACAGTGAGTATAGATATTGTCGGATTGGTGGGCGGCGGCCAGATGGGGGCCGGTATCGCTGAGCTTGCAGCCAAAGCTGGTTGCAAGGTCATCGTGCGCGAGATCAGCCCTGAAGCGGCTGAGGCTGCCGAGAAGCGGATTGGCTCCTCGTTTGGAAAGGCTCTAGAACGCGACAAAATTTCCCAAGACGAGCACGACTCAGCGATTGCGAGTCTCTCGTTCACGGTCGATCTTGGCGACCTTGCCGACTGCGACCTGGTGGTCGAGGCGGTAATCGAGTCGCCTGAACTCAAACATGTAGTGTTTAAGACTCTCGACGAGGTCCTCACCAAGCCCGATGCGATTCTCGGCACCAACACTTCGTCTCTGCCAATAGCGTCGATCGCTACCAGCACCAAGCGGCCGCAACAGGTGGTTGGTCTGCATTTCTTCAACCCGGCTCCGGTGATGAAGTTGGTGGAGGTAATCCCGTCGATCCTCACCAGCGACGCTGTGGTCGAGGAGATCAGTAGCTTCGCCACCGAACGACTCGGTAAAGAGGTCGTGCTGGCTCCTGACCGGTCGGGCTTTGTGGTCAACTTCTTACTCGTGCCCTACCTGGTCGCGGCGATACGCATGCTCGACGACGGTCACGCATCGGCGGCCGATATCGACAAGGGGATGCAGCTCGGCTGCGGGCACCCAATGGGGCCGCTCACCCTCACCGACCTCATTGGTCTCGACACAATTCACCACGTAGCAGTCGCCATGTACGAGGAGTACAAGGAGCAGCTCTATGCCCCGCCACCGTTGCTGAGCCGAATGGTGGAAGCTGGGCTGTTGGGTCGAAAGACCGGCAAGGGTTTCTACGACTACTAGGAGTCTGCTGATTAATGCTGTCGTGCAGACCCTTCGGCTCGTGAAACGATGTCGAGCTTGGCGTACTCGTCGGCAGCGTTCGATATGAACTCGTTTAGTGCGTCCTTAGGATCTTGGTAGGTCTGACCGGCGACCAGCACCGCCTTCTTAGCGCTTCCAATTCGAAGTCGGATCTTCTTAGCTGCCATTGCTGAGTTCTTAGGTAGAAGTGAGGGTGCTCGACAGCAAAGTACCCAAGTTCGTGATCGAGCGTGTCATTCGCTGATCTCTACCGGTCGGCCAAGTGCTTCGCTCAGGAGCCCGAGCCGTGCCCTCGCCGTATAGAGCTCGAGTGAAACGTCGGCATCGGAAGTGACGAGTGGATAGATAGTTACCTTGCTGCCCAGCTCGACCGTCACATCTCCAATGGCGCCCGTCCGGGTTCGGTCGAGGGCGATGCCGATCCGCAGCATCCCAGCCAATGCTCGCACCGTCGCTTGATCGCCTTTGCGAAGGGCCATGAACTCGCTATGTTTCGATTTGGGGTGACTCTTGCGATGGTAGCGGGCCACCTGTGCGATGATTTCGAGTTCGTATTCGGTGAACCCCACCAGCTGATCGCTGTTTCGGATCACGTAGTAGGAATGCTTGTGGTGAGCGGCGTGCGAGATGAAGAGTCCGACGTTGTGGAGCATCCCTGCAGCTTCAAGAAAATCGCGCTCTACCAGTCCGAGCTGGTGCAGCTTGCGAGTTCCGTCGAAAATTTCGAGCGAGAGATCGGTCGAATGCAGTACGTGTTCGAGGTCTTCGTTGTAGGCCCTAGCTAGGCGCAACACTCGATCGCGTCGCAGGTCCGACAAATGGTGAAAGGAGTCATCGTCGCCTCGCTGCATCTGATCGAGTAGCACGCCCTCGCGCAAGGCGTACTCCGATACCGCCATCGACTCGATGCCAATCGCGTCGAAGAGTTGTTCCAATAGCAGTACCCCACCAACTATGACGTCCGCCCGGGCCGGATCGAGGCCCGCGATTGCGGTTCGCTTGAGGGTGGTTGAATGCCCAATAATTTCTTCGACCGCTCCCTCGAGGTCGGCCCGAGTGAAGCTCGCGTTGTTCACCCTACCTTTGGGGTCGCGGCCTTCTCGGTGCTCGATTATCTTGGCGATGGCGGCGATTGTCCCCGAGCTACCAACAGCGACATCGAACCCGATGTCGCGAAGTTCACCCGAGACTGGCGCTAGAAAGCTTCGGATGAAAGTTCGGCAGTCTTTCACCGAGTTCTTACGAATACGTCCCTGGGAGAAGAACCGGTCGGTCAGGCGAATGTGACCTAGTTTTTGACTGCGGGCAAAGAGGATTTGCCCGCCCTTTCCGATGAGGGTTTCGGTGCTTCCGCCCCCAATGTCTACAGTGAGGGCCTGCTTCTTGTACACCGGAACCGCTTGAAGGATGCCGAGGTAGATAAGGCGCGCCTCCTCGACGCCAGAGATGACCTGCACCGCGACACCAGTCTCGTCGTAGGCCCGGGTGACGAATTCTTCGCGGTTGTGCGCCTCGCGGATGGCGCTGGTCGCCACGGCCGTAATGTCGGCGTTATAGGTCTGCGCTATCTTTTGGAATCGGCTGAGGCAGGCGATGCCTCGATCGATCGCCTCGGGTGCGAGTTCGCTCATGTCGCCCGAGCCTGAGCCAAGCCGAACCGGCTCCTTTTCGCGTGTGAGGGTCTCCAAGCGACCCTCGGCGTTCACCCTCGCAATAAGCATATGAAACGAGTTGGTGCCAAGGTCGATTGCGCCGTGGACCTCGGTGGGTGATTCGGTCGAAGACAACCGAAGCACACTATCGCGCCCGCCACCGAGCCCGGCGGCCGTCGTTCGCTTCGCTCTCTTACCAAGTTCTGGCGCAGGGCGCCATAACGTGTGCGTGGCCGGGGAACGCTCAGCAAGTCTGTACCTGGCGGCGCATAGCGCTGTTTCGGGTCTCAGGGCTTTCATATGCCCGTCAGGATGCAGACTTTGGTGTTGTGCGTGGCCGCGCCGGGAACCGGTTGGGTCGAACCCGTAGTGTGGGCGGGGCCTGATTACTGCACTCCGTGCAGGCCGTGCAGGCCGTGCCGGCGGTTCGGGGCCGCGGAGGCCGCCGCGGCGCGCCGGAAGCAACCTAGGACGGCCCGAGCGCGTAGGGCGCAGGGCGCCAGCCCGTAGTCCGAGGCCCCCTGCCTGCGTGGCCGGGGAACGCTCAGCAAGCATCGCGCGGTAGCGTGCTGCGTTGTGATCAGGTCGAACAGCGGTACCAGCGGAACCGTTGGATTGATAGTCAATCCGCGTTCGGGCAGCGATGTCCGCCGTGTGATAGCTAGTGCTGGCACGTCCACCCTCGAAGACAAGATTAGCATTGTGCGGCGTCTGGCCCTCGGTGCGGATCGAGTAGCCCCGGTTCGCTGGCTGGTTATGCACGAGCCACACGAGATCGTTAGACGGGCGCTTCAGACGCGGCCCCAGATCGCAGTAGAACGGCTCGACCTCGACCTTGAATTCACCGAGGCCGACACCACCGCTGCCGCTGCAGCACTGCGCCACGCGGGCGCCGACGTCGTGGTTGTATTGGGGGGCGACGGAACAAATCGGGCCGCCGCCAAGGGCTGGCTCGACATCCCGGTGCTGCCATTGTCGACCGGCACGAACAATGCCTTTCCGTATCACTGCGAACCAACGGTTGCCGGGATGGCGCTAAGCCTGCTCGCGTCGGGCGTAGTGGCTGTCGATGAGATGAGCGCTCAGGCCAAGGTGATCCATATTGCGGGCGACATTGCCAATGACATTGCTCTCATTGACGCAGTTGTGGTCAGGGATCGTTTCGTGGGCTCACTCGATCTGTTCGACCCTGACACCATGCATCTAGCTGTGCTTACGCGAGCCGATCCAGCCGCGATTGGCTTCTCGTCTGTTGGAGGCCTGCTAGAGCCACTCGGTCCCGACGACGACTGCGGTCTCTTGGTGCGTTTTGAACCGCCCGCTACGGCGGCGAAGCTAGTAAACGCTCCGACGGCACCCGGCCATCACGCCGAAATTGGCTACACTGAGGTTCGACGGTTGAAGCTTGGCGAGTCGGTGGAAGTCGATGGCCCGGTGCTAATCGCAGTCGATGGCGAACGCAAGATACGCCTCGACGAAGGCGAGAAGGTGACTCTTCGAGTCGAGCGAGACGGACCATGGGTCGTCAATATCGCCCAGATTATGCACGAGGCTGCGGCCTTGGGCGTTTTTAGGAGTGGCTAGCCAGTGGCTTTCGTAGCGCCTTGCCCGGTGCCCACACAAAGCATGCGAACTCGGTTGTCTGTGACGCGGAGGTTGGGGCGATGATGCCACCGCGAATGTCGGCAGGGGCTCCTGCGCCGAGCAGACCGAGCGAAAGCGTTTCGATGGTCGCAGCGCAGGTGCGGATCATCTCGACTCCTGCGTCGGGGCTGACAATGAAAGTGCCGTCGAGCGAGTGCAGGGGCTCAGTGGTGGCCAGGGTCGCTAGAACCTCGGCATCGTGGGCTTGGTTACACTCGATCCGACGAAATAGGCCGCCATCAGAGCGGGGAAGAACAACGCAATCACCCACCGCATAGTCGAACTGCGGGTCGAACGGTTGATCGAGGAACTGTTCGCCACAGGTACCGCGAATCAGATCCGTACGGTCGCCACACGTCAATCCGAACAGCTCATAGGAAGACCGACCGCCGCGTTTGACGAAGTGAAGATCGTCACAGGCCACGAGGTCTTCGTCGGCGCAGCGAGAATATAGCTCATCGAGAACCGGGTCATCTCCGAACTCGGAGTCTTCCGAGCCAAACTCTGGATGTGCCCAGTCGTCGTTCGCGGCCACCGCCACCCGAACGTCGCTAGCTGGAGCCGCGCTGTCGGAAGGGATCGTTTCGGTCGAGCCGAGAACTTCGACGGGCGTTCGCAGGAACGGTCGTGGGCCAGGAGCAAAGGTTGCGAAGACCATTACGATAACCATGGCAGCGCCGACAAACACGGTGACGGTTGTGAACCACACTCCGCCCTTCGTTTGGCGGCGGCGATGGTTGTCCGATAGTTCTTCGAGCCTGAGGTCGCCGGGTTCGGGATTCGCCACAACCAACCATCGGCATAGCGCTCCCCGAGGTTAGGCCCGCGCCTCAGACCACTGTTCAGCTTCGGCTCGGGCTTCGATCTCGAACGGAATCTCAAGATACGCGGTGTAGTGCTTGCGATACTTGATGAGATTCCTCAGATAGTGGAAGACGTACCGAGCCAGAAAGCCGACCACTCCGTACTCCGCCCATTGCCGAACATGCACCAGCTCATGAGCGATCAGCTTCTTTGTCTTGCTGGGGTCGACCTCTCGCTTTACGAGCACGCGCTTGCCGATTGTCAGCCCATCGGCCCCGTTGGGAAGCCAGGGCACCCTTACCAATTGAACCCTTGAGGTTAAAACCTGCGAGATGTGTTTGTAGGCGCCAAGCTCAGGGCCCTCGAGTTGTCGTGCTCGGGCGAGTCTCATCAACTCTCCTCGGTCGCTGGTTCGTTTGGCGATGGAAACGATTTCGCAAACGTGAAGGCGCTGGCTGTTGGCCCTTTGGCTCGAAGCTGATTTAGGCGCTCGTCAGCTTCGTCGAGCGAAGGTTGGTGCCACGCTGGAATCCACCACAAGACCTGGTGTGCCTCGACCGGTGCATCGGCCCATTCAGCGCGACGTTTGAAGGCTTCGACGTGATTTGATCGGTAGACGAACTTCCTTAGCGAGTCGATGTCGGTCCACACCGACATGTTCACCAGCTTCTTTGGGTCGTCGTAGAACTGAATATCGGTCGCGTTGTCGGTCTCACCGACGAGCCTCCATATGAATCCGGGCGTGTCGTCGGCCATTGCATTAATGGGTTCGAGCATCTCGACGAAGTCCGCAACGTCGGGGTGATCGATCGGCTGTAGAAACTTGGCGATGTTTAGCTGGGCGAGGTGGTGGATCATCTAGAAGCGACTTTCTACCAGGGCGGCGACTTCGTTGAGACCATCTACTACGGGAAACTCGTGCGCCGGAGATTCAACCAGTTCGGCTGCCCAGGTAATCCGGTACGGGACATGGATTGCCCAGGCGCCGATATCTAACACCGGCAGGACATCAGATTTTGCCGAGTTGCCTACCATTACGAAATCGTCCAAGGCAATGTTGTGCGCTGTGAGTATCGATCGGTAGCTATTCGGATCCTTCTCGGCGACAATGTGAACCTCTCGGAACAGCTGAGTTAGGCCGCATAGGTCTACCTTGTGTTGCTGGTTCACCAAATCACCCTTGGTGATGAGATGCAGCTCGTGGTCCTTGGCCAAGTCGGCCACGGCGTCGGCAACCCCGTCGATTAGCACCACCGGTTCACGAAGCAACTCATGGCCGAGTTCGATGATCGAGGCGATCTCGCTGCTGGCGATAACCCCGTCGGTAAGGGCGACAGCAGTTTCGATCATGGAGAGCATGAAACTCTTCGCCCCGTAGCCGTACATCGCGACGTTGCGATGCTCGACCGCCAGTAGCTGTTGAGCGATGTCGTCACCCACGTAGTGTTGGCCGACCAGTGAGTGAAACTGTGCTTCTACATCGCGAAACAGACCCTCGTTGTGCCAGAGGGTGTCGTCGCCATCAATCCCGATCGTCGCCACGTGACAAATAGTACAACCCGACGATTATGGGGTGATCACAAACTCGATTCGGCTATTTTCCGCCCGGCCCTCGTCGCTGTCGTTAGACGCGATCGGTTCGTTCTCGCCGAAGCCTAAGGAGATGATTCTGGATCGGTCGATTCCCTCCTCGATCAACACCGCGGCAACCGAATCGGCGCGACCTTGGCTGAGGCGCAGATTGTCGAGCAACTCACCCTCGGAATCGGTGTGGCCTTGGATCTGGATGGCGTCGGTTGTGTTGCCCAGCAGCCCAGCAATTTGAGTTAGGACTGCGGTGCCGTCCTCGGTGATGTCAGATGTGCCGGTTGTGAATGAGTCGAGCGAGTTGAACTCGGCCACGAGTTCGGGGAGTGTCAGCTGGCCATCCTGGCCTGGACCTACCTCCACCGAAGCATCGATACTCTCGAAGCTCAGCGCCTTGAAGATTGCCTCGTCGACGTCTTGGGCATCGTTCTCACTAGCCGCAACAACCTCAATACTGAGTTCGTCAGCGAGAACGGTCGCTGAAGCGGAAGTAGCTGGAGAGAGCACTTTGACTATCTGAGCCAGTTCGTTAACCCGATCGTCGGACCCGGGAATCTCGGGTGTTGCATCGAGCACTCGGATCCGATCGTCGAATTGTTCTTCGCCAAACGTCTCGATTGCAGCGGCACGAAGAGTGTCGCGCTGGCCGTTATCGAGCACTTCGCCGTCGAGAATGAGTTCGCCGTCCTGCACCGTCAGAATCAAGTCGACGATCGCTGGTTGTTCTGGTGGCAGCGAGGTGGAGGTGATTGTGGGGGCGACGGTTGTTTCGGGTGTCGGGGCGGTGGTCTCTGGCGGTGGACTCGTTGTGCTCGGAGCGGGGGCGTTGGTAGTAGCTGAAGCCGGCGGCTCGGTGGTGTTAGGCGTCGGCGCTTCAACATCGTCGCCAGAAGAATCGATTGCGACTTGTCGAATACCCCACTCGTCATCGAGAACCGCTTGGGCTCGAGCGCTGTCGGCGACAGACAAGCCGACCACGGTGGCGTCGCGCCCATCCATCTCGACGGTTGCGCCGATAATTCCGGCCTCTTCGAGGCGCTCGATTGCGGCTGCCTGGAGACGATCTTCGATCGAGTCGATCTTGATCAAGGAGGTGAGGACTCCGAGTGTCCCGAACAAGGTGAGCCCGAGCAAAGCAATGGCCGGTACCCGCCAGCGGTTGCGTTGCGGCACAGTTTCGGGCGCGACCTGACGCTGGTGGTCGAGTTCGATCTGAGGCGTAGGACCAGATGCTACGGTCGATTCGCTATTGGAACGCGGCGGAGTGGACGGAGGTAAGACCATCGTTGCTCAGTGTAGACCGATTTTGAGAATAATGCATTTCGGTATATTTAGGTATCTAGTGAGCGGCGGATTGGTTATATGACACTTTTATGACGCTGGTCCAGCATCCTTCCAACCAGACGATTTGGAAGGTACCGTCAGTGGTATGAGTGCGTGCGTTCGAGCCGGATGCGGTCGCGAAACCATTGCGTTAGTTTCGTTTGATCGAGCAGAACTATCAGTAGTCGTCCGGTCGACCGACACCGACGATACTTTCACGCTCGGAATGTGCGACACCCACGTAGCTCGCCTCACCGTGCCGGTCGGCTGGGCATTGCTCGACGAACGCGGTGAACAACCCGAAGAAGCCTCGACGCTTCCACAACCGAGTGGTGAGCCAGCCGCTCCGGCTGAACCCCGGCCGCGGTCGCGTCGCGGAGTTAGCCGAGAAGGTGGCTTGCTCACCCGGGCGTTTCAAGGACCGGAGTCAGGGTCACCCAAACGCAAACGTCGATCCTGGCTCGACGACGACCAGCGTGAAGCCGATGCCGGCTCCGATCTAGGTGAGGTCCAATAGCCGAGTCGCCGTTCCGGCTGACTATTGCAGTAGAGACCGTGACAAGCTGATCAGGTCATGTTCGGAGGGCGTCTTTCCAGTTTCGGTTTTGGTGCGCTGGCGGTGCTCGCCGTAGCCGCTGGGCTTAGCATTGCGTTCGCGCCCCGAGGTGGTGATTCTTTCGAGGCGGCAGTCGCCGCTCCGACGACCACCACGTCTACCACTACCACCACGACCCCGACCGTTCCGATCCCAACCACTACAACTCGGCCGCCATTTGTAGGCTGGGTCGACCCGCTGTCGGTCGGCGAGCCATGGGGGAGCGAGGTCGAAGGGTTGCTTACCTTTCGTGGCTCACCTACTCGAACCTTTTACGGCACCGGGCCAATCCCCGACACGCCTACTGTGCGCTGGACCTTTCCCGAACGCGGCGGCTTGTGTTCGCAATCGACGGTAGGCGGGAAGGCCACAACATGGTGCGGCTCGGGATGGACTGGTCAGCCAGCAGTGTTTGAACGAGAGGGCCGGCGCTGGGTTGTCTTCGGATCGTATGCCGCCAAGGTCCACTTCCTCGACGCGTACACCGGCGAGCGGATCCTGCCTGACTTTGCGGTCGGCGACATCATTAAGGGTTCGGTAACCGTTGACCCCGACGGTTACCCCATCGTCTATACCGGCTCGCGCGACAACTTCTTCCGCGCGATCGCCATCGACCGCGAGGAGCCGGTCGAGTTGTGGAAGCTGTCGGCCGATGCCGTGTCGCCCACCCTGTGGAACAACGACTGGGACGGCGCTGCGCTTGTCATCGACGACTTTCTTTTTGAAGGTGGCGAGAATTCTCAGATCCATATCGTGAAGTTGAATAGAGGCTATGACGCCGATGGGTTGGTGACGCTCGACCCCCAGTTGGTGTTCAATGCGCCGGGTTGGGACGACGAGCTACTGAGCCGGGTGGGCAACAACGTTTCGATCGAGAATTCGGTGGCGATTTCGGGCAACACTCTTTACTTTGCAAACTCTGGTGGGCTCGTTCAAGGTTGGGATATTTCCAAGTTGGCCGATGGCGGCCCGGTCGAACGGGTGTTTCGTTTCTGGGCAGGAGACGATGTCGATGCTTCGATTGTGATCGACGACGAAGGCATGTTGTACGTCGGAGTCGAGTACGAACGGGGCACCGGCCGCTCTCAAGAACTTGGCCAGATTCTCAAACTCGACCCGTCTCGTCCCGACGACCCACTGATCTGGGGGGTGCACGAGCGCCCCTACCTCGATTCGGGAGTTTGGGGCACGCCCGCTCTGTACAGAGACTTGCTCATCGTCTCAACCGATGAGGGTAAAATTATTGGAATCGACCGGGCCACCGGCGAAGAGCGCTGGTTTCACAAGCTCCAAGGCCCGACCTGGCAATCTCCGGTGGTGGTCGACGAAACCCTGGTTATTGGCGACTGCATTGGTCAACTTCACGCGTTCGACGTGTCGGACACGATGGTTAAGCCTCCTGAACTGTGGACGATAAGACTGGGCGGCGGAGGCTGCATCGAATCCACTCCTGCGGCGTGGGACGGCTGGCTATACGTAGCCACCAGAGAAGGCAGCTTCTACGCAATCTCCAACCCCGAATAATAAATT
>CBERPN010000119.1:0-12655 GCA_965524675.1 uncultured bacterium | reverse complement strand
ACGCTTATCGGCGAGGTTCGACCGTTTGTCGCTCAGCATGCAAGAAGTTTGGCCGATGGCACGAATCGTGTCAATCATGACACGGAACGTGTCATCGAAATGATGTGCCTGGCTGTGTTCCTGGGTTAGGTTCGCTCTATGGACAAGGCGAAGCTGAATCTGTTGTTTGATCTCACCGGACGGACGGCCATCGTCACCGGGGGCACTCGAGGGATCGGGCTTGCAATCGCCGAGGGCTACGCAGCCGCAGGAGCTAACGTCTTGGTTTCGAGCCGCAAGTCCAAGGCTTGTGAAGACACAGTGGCCAGACTGAGACAGCTCGGAGCTAACGCAATAGGAGTGCCAGCCAATATGGGCTCGCTCGAAACCCCCGCAGAGCTGGTCTCCGCCGCGGTTGATGAGTTCGGATCGATCGATATTTTGGTGAATAACGCGGCCAATGCACTAGCCCAGCCGATCGGCGAGCAGACCCCGGAAGGCTGGCAGAAGTCGTTCGAGGTAAACCTGCGCGGCCCGGCACTGCTAATCCAGGCGGCGGTCCCGCACCTATCAAACAGTGAGCACGCCAGCGTCGTGAACATCAGCAGCGTGGGTGCCTTCATGTATGCCAAGGGCGCTTCGCTCTACGTTGCGATGAAGGCCGGGCTCCTGGCGGTTACGAGGTCTTACGCTGGCGAACTCGGACCACTGGGCATCCGAGTGAATGCGATTGCGCCCGGAACAGTCGACACCGACATGGTTCGCAACAACGGTCCCGACGCTGCCCGGGCAATGTCGGCCGGGCAGATAATCAAGCGAGCCGCAAGCCCCGACGAGATGGTCGGCCCTGCACTGTTCTTGGCCAGCGACGCGTCAAGCTTCGTCACCGGCCAGGTGTTGATGGCCGACGGCGGATTGCACCCTAACTAGCTTTGCGTGACGCCAAGAGTGCTCCGCCGATTGTTAGGGCTGCACCCACGATGGCCAGCGCAGCAACCTCGTCGTCGCGTATAACGACGCCAAGCACTAGCGATACCACTGGGATTAGATAGGTGATAAACGATGCTCGTATTGGGCCAACCCTGCCCACTAGGGTGGCGAAAATCCAGTAGGCGAGACCGGTTCCGGCAACACCTATTGCTGCGACCGACAGCACCGGGATTGCCTCGAACTCGTTGTCGCCGAAGCGGTATAACCCGTACGGCAAATTCCAAAGAGCTGCGAGAACCAGTACCGAACTCATTAGCAACACCGCCCCGTAACGCTGTTGAAGTGGTGCTGCGACATTGATCGCGAACCCGTAACAGACCGTCGCAGCCAGCACCATCAGCACCCCTTTGGCTTGAGAAGACCCTTCGGTGAGCGATGGAAGGCTGATTAGCACCACACCGACAAAGCCGACGAGGATCCCGATCCGCTGGATTGCCGTGGGTGCGGTCTTTACCAGCACTGTCGAAACGATGGCCGCGAATATTGGCATACCCCCATTTAGTAGCCCAGTGATCGCTGAGTTGATGTGTTGTTCAGCCAGCGGGAACAGCGTGAACGGAATGGCCACCCACAGCACCGAAAGCAGAACCACCCTCGGCCAATCCTCGCGAGCGATGCTGCCTTGGGTGGGTCGCACAACGCGCAGCGCTACGAGGGTTATCGCTCCGAGTCCTGTGCGGCCAAGGGTAATGAAGCCTGGAGTTAGTGATTCGAGCGCCTCGGCGATCAGCAGGAACGAGGCACCCCAGATGATCGAGATGCTTAGGAATAGACCCCAATCAGCGCCAGTGAACTGCTCGGTATTGGCGACCGAGGCACTCGAGAACAGTGTTGAACCACTCGCAGACGAGCCAGAGGTTTGAGACATTGGCACACTCTTACACACGACCCGGGAACTGGTATGGCCGCTATAGCGGCCATACTTTGCCCGAGTTCGGGGATTGGGGGATTCGGAGGAGGGAGGGGGTGGTCGGCGCTCGCGGGGTTAGCCGATTTCTACGTTGACTACCTTGTCGTCGACAACGGTGAAGTTGAGGCGGTCTTCGCTGTAGTCGAGAGTCACTGCGAAGTCTTCGCCGTCGCGTGACACGACTCGCCACGGTCGGCCAGCGGCGTCCGCAAGTTCTCCTGCTGCGGCTTCGGTTAGGCCAATGAGTTGTTGGGTTAAGTCAGTCTCCACAAGTCCGGGCTGTGCGTCGGCCTCGCCGTCGCCGTTTCCTGTAGTCGCCACGATCGAATTATCGAGGCTGTCGCTAAGAATTAGTGTGTCGCCAGCGATCGACCAATCGGTCATCTGTACCAGTAGTTCGGTGAGATCGAACCAGTCCTGGGCACCGGCACAGGCCATTTCAGTGCTGCGTGCATCATCGCTTATCACAAGCTGGTCCACAGCGATTGAATCCCAGGAAACTCCGTACTGGTTACAGCCGAGCAATCCTGAGATCGTCCCGGCGTCAAACTCGATCGTTGCTGGTTCTCCCGGAGGTTGGGTTTGCTTCTCGCCACCAGAGATGACGATGTGCGAAACCAGCCAGCGCGTGCCGACCAGGTCGTTAGAAACCGTTGGTGGCCCTTCGTCGCCGGGCTCAGAGTCGTCGGGATCAGAGTCGCCGGGACTGGAGACTCTGTCGTCGCCGGAGCCACCAGTCGAGACAGAATTTGAATCGTCGGCACCACAGGCGACCGCTAGCAGGGCTATCGCCAGAAGCAATATGAAAATTGGTCGGTTGCCAGCCATAGGGAGCCTCGGTTGTCTAACGGATCGATAGATCCATCGGTTGAATGTTCGCAGATTGGACGATCGAGGGTGTAGCAAAAGTTCCGAACGATCATCTGGGCGCGACGAGCAGAGTTGCGGTCAGGCCGGATCTTTGGTCGTGATCGGCAAGAGGGGTTGGGGTTGGAGTCGGTCGCGATGTCAGACTGGGGTGGTGACGCGCTCGCCGACCAACGATCAAGACGTCGCTGCCGACTACTTGCTGCTCGGAACCATCATCACGATGGATCAACAGCGCCGTGTGATCTCGAACGGTGCGGTGGCCGTGCGTGGAGACGTCATCGTAGCGGTGGGCACCGAAGCGGCGCTCAAGGCCGACTACCCGTCCGCGAAAAGGGTTGGCTCCGCTACAGACCTGGTGACACCCGGCTACCTCAACGGGCATCAACACCTAACGGGCGACCGGCTCATCCAGTCATCGATACCCGATGATCTCGCCCCCGGAGAATCGGTCTTTTCGTGGGCGGTTCCCGTACACGCCGTGCACACCGGCGACGACGATGAGCTATCGGCGACCCTCACTTTGGCAGAAGCCCTAAGCAACGGCGTCACCAGCACGTGGGAGGCGGGAACGGTCGCTCACCCCGAGCGAGTGGCCGAGGCGGCTGCGAAGGTTGGCGCTCGGGTCACGATCGGTACCTGGGGTTGGGATGTCGAGCAGGGTCCGTTCGCTGGAAGCGTCGATGAAGTAATGGCCCGCCAGCAGCGCTGCCTCGACGTTGGCGGTTCGCCGCTCGTGTCTACCTGGGTGTCGCTCGTCGGACACGATCTAATGAGCGATGAGTTGGTGGTTGCGGCAGCCGATCTCGCTCGTATGGCCGACACCGGTTTGACGTTTCATCTCTCGCCGAGCACCAGCGACCCTGAGAGTTACTTAGCTCGAACCGGGCGCCGGCCACTAGCTCACATGGCTGACCTTGGAGTGCTCGATGAACGTGTAGTCATAGCTCACGCTGTGCACATCGACGACGAGGAGATCGACATCCTCATCGACACCGGTTCCGCTGTGGTTTCGTGCCCTTGGGCCTATCTGCGCCTTGGGCAGGGAGTAACCCGGGACTTTCGGCATCTGGATATTTGGCGCCGTGGTGGGCGTCTAGCCCTCGGTTGCGATTCCGAGAATGCTGGCGACATGGTCGACGGGCTTCGTGTGGCTTCACTATTCGCCGGTCTGGCCAAAGATGTCCCTAGTGACCCAACCGGATTCGGTGCGCATCAGGCGATGGAGCTGCTAACAATCGCTGGCGCTGAAGCGCTCGGCGTGAGTGACCGAGTCGGTTCTATCGAGGTTGCAAAGCAGGCCGACCTAGTTGTGCACGATCGCAAACTCATCAACTGGGTTCCCCACAGCGACGATCCGGTGCTGCAGCTCGTTTGGGGGTCGGACGGGCGTTCGGTTCGTGACGTGTTTGTGGCTGGGCGCAAGGTAGTTGCGAACCATGAGGTGGTCGGAGTCGACCTGTCCGAGTTGTCTGAGCAGGCACTGATTGCTGGCGGATCGCTGTTGCAACGGGCTGGTGTATCCACCGCTCCGGTGTGGCCTGCGCACGGCTCAGCCAGCGAGCAGAGATAGCCGGTTCGGGCCCCGGGTGACATTGGGCGGTGTTGAAGCTAGTGTTACCAGCGTGTTGATGACTCTCCTTGTGCTGCGACTTACGAACCCGATGACCTGAACCTCTTTTGAGGGTCATCGGGAATCCGTTCGTACGCAAAACACAAGTCGAGAAGGAAACCAACCAACAATGAGCAAGATACCTGTAAGGCGGAGGGCGCTAGCCCGGAGCCTGAGCCCAGCGGCCTCCGTGGCCGGGGAACGGAACCGGGAGATATCGCCTAATCAACCTGTAGGGCGGAGGGCGCTAGCCCGGAGCCTGAGCCCAGCGGCCTCCGTGGCCGGGGAACGGAAGCAACAATGAGCAAGATACCGCGCAACCACTCAGTACAGCAGCCGGGCGGCATGAACCACGACCGCTACCGGCCATTCGACCAGATCGATCTTCCCGATCGAAGCTGGCCCACAAAGACCATAACTACCGCACCGCTTTGGTGTTCAGTAGATCTGCGCGACGGCAATCAGGCACTCATCGAGCCAATGGACTCCGACCGCAAGTGGAAGATGTTTACCAAGCTTGTCGAGATGGGCTTCAAAGAGATCGAGGTGGGTTTCCCCTCGGCGTCAGACACCGATTTCGGGTTCGTGCGCGAGATCATCGAGCAAGGGGCCATCCCCGACGACGTCACCATCCAGGTGCTCACCCAGGCGCGCGAGGCCCTTATCGAACGAACCTACGAGTCGATCGCCGGATCGAAACAAGCCATCGTTCACCTCTACAACTCCACCTCAACACTGCAACGCGAGGTTGTATTTGGGTTGGATGAGGACGGGATCACGAAGATCGCCACCGATGCGGCGAGATTTTGTAAATCGCTCGAGTCGACCATTCCCGAGGTCGACGTCCGCTATGAGTATTCGCCCGAATCATTCACGGGCACCGAACTCGAATTTGCTAAGCGGATCTGCGACGAGGTTGTCGACATCTTCGATCCCACGCCCGACAAGAAGGTCATCATCAACCTTCCCGCCACGGTCGAGATGAGCACAGCCAACATCTACGGCGACATGATCGAATGGATGCACCGAAACCTTGCTAGGCGTGACCTCATCATCTTGAGCCTGCACCCTCACAACGACCGCGGCACCGGAGTAGCGGCGGCCGAGTTTGGGGTTATGGCTGGTGCCGACCGTGTTGAGGGCACCCTGTTTGGTAACGGCGAACGCACTGGCAACGTCGATGTTGTGAACCTTGCGATGAATCTGTTTAGTCAGGGCGTTGACCCAATGCTCGATATCTCTGACATTTCCGAGGTCCGTCGCATCGCCGAGCACTGCAACCAACTGCCCGTGCATCCCCGTCATCCCTATGTAGGCGATCTTGTGTACACGGCCTTTTCTGGATCTCACCAGGATGCGATCAAAAAGGGTTTTGATGCGCTCGATGCCAGTGATGAAAACCTGTTTGAAGTGCCGTATATCCCGATTGATCCCAAGGACGTTGGACGTTCCTACGAAGACGTCGTGCGTGTCAATAGCCAGTCGGGTAAGGGCGGTGTGTCGTATTTGCTCAAGGCCGAAAATCAGTTCGATCTGCCTCGCAGGATGCAGATCGAGTTCACGCGCTCCATCCAAGAGATCACCGACGACACCGGCAAAGAGATAACCGGCTCGCAGATCTACAACGAGTTCGCGTCGCGTTACCTCGACCTCGACGAACCCTACCGGCTTAGTGGGTACGAGGCGGCACAGAACGCGGCAGGTGCCGACCGCACTTTGCTTACGGCGCGGATGACGCTCGATGGTGGCGAACCAAAGGTTGTCCAGGGTGAAGGTTTGGGGTCGCTCGACGCGTTCGTGGCTGGGCTTCGCGAGACATTTGAGATGGAGCTGCGGGTTCTCGACTATCACGAGCACTCGAAGGGGACCGGCGCCGATGCTCAGGCGGTGGCCTATGTCGAGATGGTGGTAGGTGAGGTCGAACTCTGGGGCTGTGGAATCCACACCGACATCACCACAGCTTCGATGCGCGCGATAGTGAGCGCGATGAACCGGGCCCACGCTCAGTTCGGCTAGCCCCCAAATCCCGAACTCGGGCGGAAATCTGGCCGCTATGGCGACCGTATTTGGCCCGAGTTCATGCGATTTCCGATTTGAAGGCCTCGATTTCGCTGTCGGTGGGGTCGCTTCCCGTCATGGCGCGCAGATAGTAGGGCAGATATGCAAGTCGGGTTTCGACTGGTTCGTCTGTGCCTACCGCGTAATACCCGACCTGGGAGTGGTAGAGCAGCCGCGCCCGAACCGTCGATTCGGGGGCATCAAAGCCGTGACGGGCGAACATTTTGACGAGCGCTTCATGGCGGCACTCATCGGCTGCGCTGACCCGCTCGCCTGCGTCGGGGCTGCGCCGGCCCCAATCGCGAACCGCCAGATCGAGTTGCGGATTGAACAACTGGTCGTCGGCCCAGCATTCGAACACTCCAAGACAGGCCTGGGTGGGGGTGGCTGCGGCTCGCTCGCTGCGATCGACAATCGACGCGGTGTTGCGCTCCCAGATCGCCATGAGTTCGTCGAGCAGATCGCTGGGTGCGTCGAAGTACCAATAAAAACTCGATCGAGAGACGTCGAGCGTTTTAGCGAGGGCGAGCACCCTGAGTTGATCGATCGGCTCGTTGGCAACAGCCACCAAAGCGGCCGAGATCCAGTCGTCGCGGGTGACTTTGGTATGGACCCGAGTGGCATTGCTCATTCGGGTGCGGCACCGCCCTCAGCGATCCGTCGATCGACGAATTCTTCCATTGCTTCACGCACGTCTTCAGCTAGCGGCGGCGGTTCGAAGTTCGCCAACTTCTCCTGCCATACCGCGGTGGCCCGTTCTTCAGAGGTCGGCGAACCCTCCTCGGTCCACTGCTCGTAGTTGGTTCGGCTAAACACGATTGGTTGATAGAACGCCTGCTCGTAGCGTTGCAAAGTGTGGTCGACCCCAAAGAAGTGACCGCCGGGCCCGACCTCGGTAATGGCGTCGAGGGCCAACTCCTCTTCGTTGATCAGCACAGGGGTAAACGATTCGGCGATCATCTGGCACATCTCGATATCAACAATGAACTTTTCGTACGAAGCGGTCAGCCCACCTTCTTGCCAGCCGGCCGAGTGCTGAATCCAGTTAGCGCCGCCCTGCAGTGCCCCAAAGGTATTCATCATTGTTTCGTAGCCAGCTTGGGCATCGACGGCGTTCGACGCACTCGACCCTGAAGATCGCCACGGCACGCCGATGTGTCGCGCTAGCTGGCCGCTAGCGATCGCCCCTTTGAGGGCTTCGGGTGTTCCGAATGCTGGCGACCCAGACTTCATATCTACGTTGGAAGTGAAAGCGCCGTACAGCACTGGCGTGCCGGGATTTACCACCTGCGAGAGGGTGATCGCGGCGATTGCCTCCATATGTTGCAGCACCAGGGCCCCGGCCAGGGTCACCGGTGCCATGGCTCCGGCGAGGGTGAACGGGGTCATGATTACCGGTTGGCCGAGTTGGGCGAAGTCGATGATTGCGATCGACATCGGCAGATCGAGCTGGCGCGGCGAGTTGGTGTTGATGTTGGTCCACACTCTGGGCTTCGCAGCGAAGTCTTCGTCGCTCTCGATGCCGAGTCGGATCTTCACTAGATCAAAGCCGTCGCGAACTCGTTGGCGACCTCGCGCGAAAAGGAAAGGTGTTTTGTCGCTCAGGGTAAGGGTCGAGAAGTTAGATCGGAGATGTCGAATGTCGATCGCGATGTCGTTCGGCTCGACCGCCGGTGAGTTGACCGCCATGACATCGTATGACTGCGTGAGCTTGGTGAAGTTGTCCTGGTCCTCGAGGGTGCCGGCGCGGCGACCGGTGAGGCGGTCGGATACGAATGGCGGCCCACCCACAGGCACCAGCGCCACGCTTCGACCGCCCACCAGCACGTTGCGCTGAGGGTTCGGCGCGTGGATCTCAAACTCGCTCGGGGTGCTTACCAACGCTTCGGCGACAACATCTGGATCGATTCGCACCATATTGGTTTCGTGGTCGACGGTCGATCCGCTGGCGGCGAAGATGTCGCGCGCTTCGGCCAAGAGCACGCGTATTCCCTCGCTGGCGAGGTAGTCGACGGCTTTGGTATGCAGGTGGTGAACCTCGTCATCCGAGAGCACCTTTAGCGGCTCGAACGGATTGAGGAGACGCCGGTAATGATCGGTGGGAGCCGCTTTTCGAACGCGCGGCTTGCGCCTAACCACGCATTCTCGAACCGCTCGGGTCGAATGCCGCTTCGGTGAGCAGAGTTGCCGTGTGACGTTCGCCCACCAGGGGTACCTCGTAGTTTGCGGCGGCATCGATTTCGCCCGGATCCAAGTAGGCCATAGCGAGGCTTTGTTGAGTGCGATGTCCATAGCCACCTGAGGTAACGAAACCCACTTTCTTGTCGGCCGAGTACACCGGCTCAAATCCCACCGCATCTGAGGTGGTCGCGTCGATAGCCAGGGTGACGAGGCGTCTGGTGGGTTCGGTATCGCGGTCGAGCAGTGCTGCGTCGCGCCCAACGAAGCCCGCTTTGTCGTAGTCGACGAAGCGGTTCATTTCGTTCATTGCCGGCGTGTAGTCGGGGCTGAACTCTCGACCCCAGATACCGAAGCTTTTCTCGAGACGCATGCTCAGCAAGGCCAAGACTCCGGCGTTGTCGATCCCGACGTCGACTCCTGCCTCCAACAGACGCGTGTACACGCTTCGCATATACATCGGCGGAATCCAGATCTCGAACCCGAGTTCGCCGGTAAGCGACACCCTGTCGATTCGAGCCTTGGTGAGCCCGAGATCGAGTTCGGCGACGCCCAAGAAGGGGAGTGCGTCGTGACTCAGGTCGGCTCGAGTGAGTCGCTGAAGAACGTCGCGAGCCTGCGGTCCGGCGATAGCCAGCCCCATCCATTGGTCGGTGACATTGTGAACCTCAACATCGGGTGCTGGCAGGTAACGATCGAACCAGCGCATGTGCCATTGTTGAATCGGGCCGGAGCCGGTCATGAGGAACCGTTCTCGTCCGTCCTGGTGAGGGGCTAGGCAGAACAGAGTGAAATCACCGACGATCGACCCCTGCTCGGACAGCATCACGGCTAGGCGACCACGACCCATACGGGGCAGCTTTGATGCGAGAAGCTGGTCGAGCCAAGCGCGAGCCCCGTGACCGGTTATTTCGAACTTGGAGTATGAGCTGGTGTCGAAGATTCCCGCCCCGTTAGTTGTTGTGTTCACCTCGCTAGCGACGGGTTCGAAACTGTTCGAGCGATAGAAATCTGGAATGTCCTCGGCTATGTCTCCATCGGCAGCAAACCACATCGGAACTTCGACCGCGGCCAGCGGCGCGAAAACGGCACCGGCCGATCTCTGGAGGTCGTAGATGGGGGTGGTCTTTGCTGGTCTTCCCGCTGGCCATACCTCGTTTGGGTAGGCGACCTTAAAGCGCCACTCATAGAACTGTTTGGAGGTTTCAAGGGTGAAGGCTTGGGTCGCGAAGTCACCAAATCGTGCCGGGTCTAGCGAGAAGGTGTCCTCCTCGGTGTAACCGTCGATCATCCATTGAGCTAGCGAGAGCGCCAGTCCGCCCGACTGGCTGAACCCGGCCATACAGCCACATGCCAGCCAGTAGTTGGGTACGCCTCTCACCGGGCCCATCAAGGGATTGCCGTCGGGTGTGAAAGTGAACGGACCGTTCACAACGTTCTTGATCCCGGCGTTAGTCATTATCGGGAATCGCTCGAATGCCTTTTCGAGCGAAGCAGCCAGCGCATCGAGACGGGGTTCGAGCAGTTGTGATTCGCCGTAGCTCCACGGAGTGCCGTCGACCGCCCACGCCAGCGGGTCTGGTTCGTAGATTCCGAACAGTAGACCGCCGACCTCTTCACGAACGTAAATTCCGCCATCGAGATCGACCGTCGTCATCGATTCGGTGTCTTGGGCCAGAATTTCAGGTAGCTGTTCGGTTACCAAGTAGTGGTGTTCGTAGGGGATCAGCGGTAGCTCTAATCCGACCATCTCCCCAACCTCGCGGGCCCAAAGCCCGCCAGCGTTTATTACGTGCTCGGCATGGATGGTGCCCTTGTCGGTGATGACGTTCCAGGTATCGTCGTCGCGCTGTTCGAGTGCGGTGACAAGGGTTTGCTGATACACCTCGGCGCCCGCGATTCGAGCTGCCTTGGCATAGGCCTGGGTGGCGCCGAAGGGGTCGAGGTAGCCGTCGGCATGGTCGACCAGCGCACCCCGAAGCGTGCTCGGGTCGATCAGGCGCGAGAACTTGGGGATCTCTTCGGGCGTGATCAGGTAGGAGTCGATACCGAGTGTTTGGTTGAGCTCGTTGGCCGATTTGAGGAAGTCCCAGCGTTGTTCGGTGGCGGCGGTCAAAATTGCACCGGTGCGGTGCATCCCTACGTCTTGGCCGCTGATTTCGGCGACCTCGTCATAGGTTTTGATGCTGTAGGCCTGAAGGCGCGCCATGTTCGGTGAACCGTTCAACGAATGAACACCGGCTGCTGCGTGCCAGGTCGAGCCAGCGGTGAGTTGTTTGCGCTCGACCAACACGACATTGTCCCAGCCGAGCTTGGTGAGATGGTAGAGCACCGCCACCCCAACGATTCCGCCGCCTATGACGACGGCTTTCGCTTCGTCCTTCACATGTCCTCCCGCTCGACCCGCGGTCGATTAGGAGTGACAGTAACGGTTCTAGACAGTAGTGTCCAGAGTGGAGTGGTTAGCCGTCGAGCTGCATTGAATAAGGGGTCAGCAACTCGGGGTCGCCGTCGGTTACGAGGACTTGTTGTTCGAGCTTCACACCTTCGCCTCCAGACTTGGGGCCCACAAAGCTCTCGACGCACATCACCATTCCCGCTTCGAGTACACCGTCGTGGCCGGTTCTATCCCAGAGTTCGCGGGTGAAGGTACTGGGGAACTCATCGCACAAGCCGACTCCGTGCGACAGCACGGTGTAACAGTTGTAGTCCTCGATCGACGGGTACCAGGATCGTTCGGTGATCTCGCGCAACGTCTTTCCGGCGGTATGCAAACCAATGTTGCGGTCGATCTGTTCGGTCGCGAGCGAGAACGTCGACGCCTGCCGGGCCGACGGCTTTGCGTCACCGCAGAGCCAGGTACGCGACATATCGATGCACGCTCCGTAGGCACCGACCATGTCGGTGTCGAACCCCATCAGGTCGCCGCTCTCGACCACTCGGCCGCTCGCCTCCTGGTACCAAGGGTTGGTGCGCGGGCCCGACGCGAGCAGGCGGGTCTCGATCCATTCGCCATAGCGCCGAAAGTTGGCTTCCTGCAGCTTTGCCCAAAGCGCCAGCTCGGTTACCCCCGGCTCGAATATCGCTCGCATCTCGTCGATAGACGACATGCACGCGTGTGCAGCGCAGCGCATAGCGGTGATCTCATCGAAAGACTTGACGGTCCGCGCGTCTTCCATCATGAACATGCCGCTCGCCAGAGTGACGCCCCGCTCTTCGAGCGCACGAATGCCCTCGAGTTCGAGCATGTCGATGGCGAGACGCTTATCACCCCCGCCGTGCTCGACCAGCAGTTGCACGATCTCGTCAGCCCATTTCCCGGCGATCTCAACCGAACGGTTGCCAGCGTAGAAGTATTGGTAAGACGTGCAGGGGCGTATCTCGTCGACCACCTCGGAGTGGCTGCTGAGGAACTCGCCATGAGAGAACTCGAACAGCGTTACCGGCCCTTCGGTGGGCACGAAGCAGTACCGAGCCTGGTTGTGCATGGTCCAGATCGACATGTTGGTGGAGTCGGTTGCGTAACGAATGTTGAGAGGGTCGTATAACAGAATGCCGTCGACGTCGTTGGCGCGTAGTTGCTCGCGCACCCGTTCTATTCGGTAGCGTCGAATCGCTGGCCGATCGGGCAAGCTGAGCCCAGCCGAGGCCCATTCGTCGAGCAGCACCTGGTCGGGCCCAAGAGCATGGAGGTTGAGTTCTCCGTAGTCCAGGAGCTCGTCACTGGCCGGGGCGCCTCGGTAGCCGATCTTGGGACGATGTCGAGATGTTGAGCTCACGAGTTTGTGCCTCCTGCGGACTCTATTTGCTGATTGCTGTGTCTTCTCATGAGAAATCTGTTTCCACGCCGCCTTCGGCGACGCGACGGTCTACGAAGTCTCTTAGTTCGGCCTCGATTGCGTCGTCAATTGCTGGCTTTTCGTAGTTGTTGAGGATGTCGCGAGCGATTGTGTTAGCTCGCTGTTTTGAATCGGGTTGGCCTGCCTCTGTCCAGCTTTCCCAGTTACGCCAATCCGAAACCATTGGGTTGTAGAACTCGGTAGTGAAGCGGGCTTGGGTGT
>CBERPN010000118.1:0-12659 GCA_965524675.1 uncultured bacterium | reverse complement strand
ACCCGACCCTTGCCGTTTTGAACAAGCCGTCCACGAAGTGTCGACAAGGTACGACCCGTTCGGATGAGTTCAGCCTCAACGATGCCCGCTTCTAGCGCAGAGCCGGGTCGAAGAAAGTGAGTGGTCACGGTGAGCGGATCGGTGTGTGAACTGAGTTCCGACATCGCCCGCAATACCGACGTCACCAGATAGCCACCGTTGGGATTGTCGCCAATGTTCCAGCGATCTGACACATCGGTCGTCCATCTCCCCGGTTCGACCAACCGCACTGCCGTTTCGGTGTCGAAATCCCAATCTTGCATCACTGCACGCTACGTCAAAGCTGTCGAGCCTCGAAATAGATCCGACCTGCCACCCATTAGGGACGCTTCATTAGGGACGTGTCTGACACCGTTGAGGTGATAGACACCCAGCGGAGGAGCTGTGACAGAACTTAAACTTGGGTTAGGACTCGAGCTGTACCGGGGTGCTGAGCTTAGAGTTCCCGTCGAGCGAGTTCAGCTGTGCGAACGGCTGGGGTATCACGTGGTTTGGACCGCAGAGGCCTACGGCTCTGACGCTATGACACCGCTCGCCTATCTGGCTGGGTTGACCGATCGCATCAAGCTTGGAACCGCAATCGTGCAGCTTGCCGCTCGCACCCCGGCCGCTACCGCAATGCAGGCCATGACCATCGATGCAATGGCCGGCGGCGACCGGATGATTGTCGGGCTCGGCGTGTCTGGGCCGCAGATTGTCGAGGGCTGGTACGGACGCCCGTGGGGCAAGCCCAATGCAATGCTGCGCGACTACGTGGAGATAATGCGCAAGGTCTTTCGCCGCGAGGAACCATTGAGCCATGAGGGTTCACAAATCTCGCTGCCATATACGGGGCCTGGCTCGATCGGTCAGGGCAAGGCACTGAAGTCGATAATGCACGGCAACCCAAATATCGAAATCTGGATCGCCTCGGGCGGGCCGCGCAACACCGCACTATGTGCCGAAGTCGCCGACGGATGGCTACCAATGGGGTACGGACCTGATGGCGCTGAGGTTTTTGACGAGCACCTCGACAAAGGCTTCGCGAAGCGAGACGCCAGGCTCGTTGCTCGCGAAGACTTCGAGGTGTTCGCCAATCTAACGGTGGAGGTCACCGACGATGTATCGGCCGCAATTGCCGAGCGGAAGCCGCTTCGGGCGATGTATGTCGGCGGGATGGGAAGCGAATCTCACAACTATCATCGCGATGCAATGGCTCGGGCCGGGTTCGGCGAACAGGCCGACCGCATCCAGGAGCTATTCCTTGCCGGCCACAAACAAGCCGCCATAGACGCCATGCCCGACGAGTACATAGAACAAGGCGCCCTGTTCGGCAGTGTGCGAAGAATCCGCGAACGGTTTGATCAGGCCATCCCCGCCGGAGCGACCGGCCTAACGATCAGGACCTCTCAACCCGAAGCCTTCGAACTAATGGCAGATCTCGCGGGTACCCGCGACACCAACCCCAAGTCGTAAGGAACAGCAGTGACTACCACCGATTTCGAATTCATCGTCGTGGACGAACCGACCGAAATGGTCAGGCGCGTCACACTTGATCGGCCCGAGAAACGCAATGCAATATCGACACCGATGCGTTCGGAGATCTTCGCGGCGTTGCAGCAACATGACTGTGACGCCGAAGTTCGGGTCACCATAATCCGCGGTGCCGGAGCCTGCTTTTCCTCTGGGTACGACCTGGGCGGCGGATCGCTAGTCGACGACAGCCCGCACTACAGCGCACCCGGCGATGGCCAGTGGGCGCGTCAGGCCAGCGAAGGCTGGTTTGGAATCTGGGATCTCGCTAAGCCGGTTATTGCTCAAGTGCACGGGTACGCAATGGCCGGAGCGACCGAGCTCGTCTCGGCCTGCGATCTTGTCTATATGGCCGACGATGCCACCATTGGCTACCCAGTGGTGAGGGTGATGAGTCCGCCCGACTGGCAGTTCCACACTCCCCTGGTGGGGCTGCGAGCCGCTATGGAGATGATGCTTACCGGCAACACCTACTCGGCAACCGAATGCGTGCGAGTGGGATTCGCAAATCGTGCCTACCCCGCCGACGCGCTAGACACCCAAGTATTAGAAATGGCAAGAACCGTCGCCAAGGTTCCGTCCGATCTTCAACAGATCAACAAACGGTCGGTCCACAGATCATTCGACGTTTGGGGAGCGCGGGCAGCGATGCGAGCCGGACAAGAACTCCAAGCCCTCGCCGGGCATCAGCAGTCGGTTCAAGAAGCAAAGCAGGATCCGCTCGCTGCCATTAAGAAGGCTTTTGAGTAGCAGAGTCAAAGCGAGAAGCGATTCTTTGCTTCGATCATCTGCCCTGATTACAAACGCTAGTCATGAGCCGATAGATTTAGCTCAGATGAGCAACCTCCTGGAGGAAACATGAGCTTGCGCTCGATCGTCGCACTGTTGCTAGCACTCAGCTTCGTGGCCACCGCTTGCGGCGGATCTGGCGACGACGACAGCCCCGTCGCCGCCACGGCCGACGAAGCGAGCCAGTCGAACGAACAGGATTCGAGCGACGATGGGTCGGGTGACTCCGGCGAATCTGGCGACAACGACAATTCTGAAGGCTCATCTAACGATGCCGACTCTGACGGCGAGCCGTCCGGTTCACCGCTTTCAGATTTTCTAGGCAACGATCTCTTTGGCTTCGACGGCGACAACGAAGCGGCCCAGGCCGAGTACGAGGCCCAAGAACGCAAACGCCAGGAGAAGGTCGTCGAATGCATGCGGGCCCAAGGCTTCGAGCACAAAGCCCAAGACCCTTCCCAGTACTCGTTCTTCGAAGAGGCAGATGGCCTCGAGTACGGCAGTCGCGAATGGGTCGAGAAGTACGGCTTTGGCCCCACCACGCAGTCTTTCTCGCAGTCACAACTCGGAGACGGGCTGGTGGGATACGACGACTCTGGCAATGCTGAGCGCGAGTTCGAGGATCCAAACGACGAATATGTCAGCTCGCTCGGCGAGGCCGAGCGCGAGGCATACTACGCAGCGCTGTATGGCAATGAGCCCGACATCGATATGGAATCGCTGAGCGAAGAAGAGATCGACGAATTCTTCGAGAATTTCCAGCCCGATGGTTGCGATGCCGAGGCCCGTGAGGACGACGACCAGTATGCGTTCTACAACGACTTCAGCGATGAACTCCAAGAGATGTACGAGGCGATCCAAGCCGACCCCAGAGTGATCGAGGCCGAGGCAAAGATCGCAGCTTGTGTCTCGGACAAGGGCCTCGTCTACGTCTCCCAGGAGGAGGTATACGAATACTTCTACGCCAAGATCGAGCCGATGCAGGCAAGCCTTTACAACAACTTCGAGGATCCCGCTGCCGATCTCGATTTTGAAACGATGAGCGAAGAGGAGATCGAGGCCTTTTACGAAGCGATTCCAGAGCCCCAGCTAAGCGACGAAGACAAGGCTCTTCTAGGTGAGATCCAGGCCGAGGAAATAGAGTTGGCCCTCGCAGTAACCGACTGCGGTGGCGGCTTCGACCAACAGCAAGACCTATTCCGAGAACTCCAGAAGGAATACGAACAGAAGTTCCTCGACGACAATGCCGAAGCCCTCGAGACCTACCGCGACAGCCAAGGCTAGCCGGGCAGAATTCGGGGACACGTATGGAATCGTCAGATGGGTAGGCGAGCTGTTCTTGGGCTGGTGACGGTTATTGCACTGGTGTCGGCCGGGGTTGGTTGGGTCGCCGGTCAGCGGATTCAATCGCCTGCTCAGGTGGCGGCCGAGACGGCTGCGCCCGAGCCGTCGTTGATTACTGTTCCGGTCGAGTCGACCGAGTTGTCGGTGGATGTGATCGTTCGGGGCACCCTTGAGTTCTCCGACACCGAGTCGATCGAGGTGCAGCCGACGACGGTAGATGGCACAACGATTATTACTCGCGATCTAGTCGAGGTTGGCGACGAGCTAAGCGAGGGCGACGTGATCATCGAGGTAGCGGGACGGCCGGTGTTCGTGTTGGGAGGCGACCTTCCCGAGTACCGTTCGCTAACCCCAACCGCAGATGGGCCCGACGTAACCCAGCTTGAGGAAGCGTTGTTGCGTCTCGGGCTTGACCCTGGCCCGGTCGATGGGGTGTATACGTCAGCTACCGAAACCGCGATAGAGGGGTTGTATCAGCGTGCCGGATACAGCGCCGCGAAACCATCGCCCGATGAGTTGGCCCAGCTCGAATCGTTGCGTGACGCGGTTACCGAGGCTCGCCGGTCTTTGGCCGACCTACAAGGTGGCGGCGACGGTTTCAGCCCATCGAGATCATCAATTATTCGGGCCGAGGAAGCACTTCGTCAGGCTCGAGCCATCGCAACCGACGCAAAATCGACCCAGACGCGCCTCAACTCTGACGCGAAGAAGTCGCTCGACGAAGCGGATGCGACGGCAGGGTCTGCCCAGGCCGCTCTCGCCTTAGCCAAAAAACGTCTGAACTCGGCTCGCGATGGCACCCATCCCGATACTAGCGTGGCAGCCACCGCTGCGGAGGTGGCAGAGTTGCTGGCGGTTCGCGACGCCGCGCGGGTCGGGTGGGACGAGGCGGTCATAGCCCAAGATGCGGCCGCGTTGGTCGCGTATGTCACCGCCATCGATCAGGCCGAGTTTGTCCGTTTGGCTGGGGTCGAAGTGCGCATCGCCGAGATCGACCTTGCCGATCTGATTAACCCACCGACCGAAGGCGGCGATAGCACAGCCGAGTTGATCAGTCGGGCCCGCGAGTCGGTAACCGACGCCGAGACGGCCCTAGCCGAAGCCGATGAGGCGATCGGGACGAGCTTCCCGGCTGCAGAGTTCCGGTTCTTGCCGACGCTGCCGCGAACTGTGCAACGAGTATTCGCCGAACGCGGCGAGTCCCCCACCGGGCCGGTGATGGAGGTGTCGGGAGCTGGCGTGTCGATCACGTCGAGTCTGTCGGCAACAGACCGTCCGTTGCTGAGCGTCGGCGATACCGCGATCTTCGACATCGAGGACCTCGGCATTGCAATCCCACTCGAAATAACCTTCTTAGCCGACGACCCTGGCGGCGGCGATCTTGGCGACGACCGTTACCGGATGAGGCTTAACCCCATCGACGATGTAGTGCCCGAAGACGCATACGGACAGAACTCGCGGGTGACTATCCCCGTAGGTTCCACCGGCGGAGAGGTTCTCGCTGTGCCGCTCGCCGCGCTGTCGGCAGGAGCAGATGGCACCAGCCGCCTCGAGGTCGAGACCGTTACTGGGGTGACCGAGTTCATCAAGGTGACCACTGGCCTAAAGGCGCTCGGACTCATCGAGGTAACGCCGATCGAAGGCGCTGATTTGGCTGAGGGTGACCGGGTGGTGGTTGGCCGCGACAACCCTGGGGGCACAGGTTCTAGCGATAGCGACCAGGACGGGTGACCGAGCCCGTCGTCCGCCTCGATGGTGCGGCCCGTACCTTTGATTCGACTCCCCCGGTTGAGGCGCTCAAAGCGACCGACTTGGTAATCGACTCGGGCGACTACATCTCGATTGTTGGACCTTCGGGGTCGGGTAAGTCGACACTGTTGAACCTGCTCGGATTACTCGATTCGCCGTCGAGCGGCTCCTACTACCTCGACGGAACCGATACATCGCTACTCGGCGAACGCCAACTAGCCGGGCTCCGAGCCACCCGCATCGGCTTCGTGTTTCAGTCGTTTCACCTGCTCGGCCACCGGACCGCGACCGAGAACGTGATGTTGTCCGAGCTGTATGGCAACCGCGGTCGCAAGGGTCGGCGACGCCGCGCCATCGAATCGCTCGAGGCGGTGGGGCTCGGCCATCGACTCGACGCCTACCCGCCAACCATGTCTGGTGGCGAACGGCAGCGGGTTGCAATCGCCCGCGCCCTTAACGCCCAACCATCGCTGCTCTTGGCCGACGAACCCACCGGCAACCTCGACACTCATACCTCTGAGCAGATCCTTGCGCTATTCGACGCTCTTCACAGCTCAGGGCTCACAATCGCGGTGATTACCCACGACCTCGATGTCTCTGCGAGGGCCCAACGCCAAATCAACATCCTCGACGGCAACGTCACCGAACAACTAGCGGTCCGCTGATGACCCTTCCAACGGTTCCGATTGAGCAGAAGCCTCATCCGGTTGTGACCACCTCGCATCTGAGCTTGGTCGACCTATTCAACGAAGCCCTAACCGCTCTCACAGCCCGACCCGCTCGAACGCTACTGACCGCGCTCGGCACAATTCTCGGCGTGGCGGCGTTGGTTGCGACTCTTGGCCTGGCCAAAACGGCCGGCAATCAAATCGTCGGGCGATTTGATGAACTCGCTGCCACTAGGGTCACCATCACGCCCGACACCCGCGGCTTTGGGCAACAACAACGCCAGATCAGCGTGATTCCCTGGGACGCAGGCGACCGCCTCAACCGCCTCAACGGTGTTGTCGCTGCTGGCACGAAATCCGATGTCGAAGTCGGTAACCGCCTCGCCCGGGCCGTGCCGGTTATCGACCCGCTCGGTCAAACCGAATTTCAGATACCCGTGATCGCTGTGTCGGCCGGAACCCTCGACGCTGTGCGCAGCACCCTCGCCACCGGCCGGACCTTCGACAAAGGCCACAACGACCGCGCCGACAACGTCGCTGTGCTCGGACCCAGCGCAGCTCAACGGCTCGGCGTTACCCGCGTCGACAACCTCCCTGCAATCTTCATCGGCGACCAACCCTTCGCAGTCGTTGGAATCCTTGAGTCCACGGCCCGCGAGCCTGATCTGCTCAGTGCCATCATCATCCCCGACCAAACCGCACGGCTTCTCTACGGCCTAACCGCACCATCGTCGGTGCACGTCGACGTCGCTGTGGGGGCCGCCGAACTCATCGGAACCCAAGCAGCAATCGCACTCTCGCCCAACCAGCCCGACCTGCTTCAAGTAAGGGTTCCGCCATCGCCGCGCGGCGTGCAGAGCGACGTTCAAGACGATGTCAACGCCCTGTTCTTGCTGCTCGGAGCGATCTCGCTGTTGGTAGGCGCTATCGGAATCGCCAACGTCACGCTCGTATCGGTGCTCGAACGCACGGGTGAGATCGGCCTGCGCCGAGCCCTCGGGGCAACCCCAACACAGATCGCGGTTCAGTTCCTCACCGAGTCGGCGACACTCGGGGCACTCTCCGGGCTAATCGGAACCAGCCTCGGAGTTCTAACCACGGTCGCCATATCGGCCACCCGCGAATGGACCCCCGTGCTCGACACCTGGCTGCCACTCGTCGCCCCCATCCTCGGCGCAGCGATCGGGCTACTCGCCGGGCTCTACCCATCGCTAAAAGCAGCAAGAATGCAACCGGTAACCGCCCTCCGGTCGTTCTAAGAGTTTGCAGGCCAGTCTGCTAGGTCCCTTAGGGACCTGGCGATGTCGGTAATACTGAGATCTTGTGTCGCAACCGTGATCACAACATCGTAAACAGCTCCGTTGCTGGCCGAACTGACACTGGCTTCATTGAGTTCAAGAAATACCGCCGTGGCTAGCCAGCCGAGTCGCTTGTTCCCATCGACCAGCGGATGATTGTTGACGAGCGAATGAAGCAGCGCAGCTGCCTTTGTCCAGGTGTCGGGATAGGCATCTTCTCCGAATGCACTCGTTCGAGGCCGCGCGACCGCCGAGCCTAAAAGACCAAGGTCGCGAACAGGCGGGGGGTCACCAAGCAAGCCCCGAGCCATCTTTAGGAGGTCGTCAAGATCTAGGTATTCAATTGGCTCACTCATTCGCCAAGCCGACGAAGAGCTTCGCCGTGCCGTTCGAGTACGACGCTTGCTGCATCTCGAACTCGATCTCGGTGATCGATGCGGGCGACATACTCCCGAACCGCTTGACGGGCCGCCTCCTGCATAGATATGCCATCGAGCTCGGCTCGCTCTTTCAGGGCCGCCTGCTCATCGTCGGTCAGTCGTAAAGTCATGGCCATACCCGTATGGTATCAAATTGACACCTGTTGGACTAGGAGTTTTCAGCTGCTAGCCAGACAAATGCCCCTGAGCGCGTTGCACCCAGGCCGTTGCGATTAGAGCCAGCGCGGTCACCCACAGCAAGGTTGCTCCGATCGATAGGACTGACCCAACTGCGGTTACCAGCAGCGGCATCGCCATCCCCGGGTATGCGAGCAGGTAAAAGGTCGACGTGAGGTTGCCTCGGGCTGAGTCATCGGCGACTCTGCCCAGCAAGGTCAGACAGCCCGTGGCCAACGCTCCCGAAGCCGCTCCCAGAAGCGGCGCCGCCGGCAAGACCAGAACCCAGGTGTCGGTTATGAATGCAGCTGTTCCAAGAACGTAGCCACCCAACCCAAGTGCCATCCCCACCGACAGAGCACGTCTAGGCCCGACCCGGATAACTATGGGCCGCGCCGACATAGCGGCCCACGCTGTTAACGCTCCCGAAGCACCGCCAATCACCACGTCAAACCCATCGATCGCATCCTTTAGCAGTACGGGAAAGAGAGCGAACGCAGTCGAGGGGAAGGCAAATACCCAAACGGCCGCTGGAACGATCAGCCTCACAAACTCGGCTCTCGAAGACTCAGGAACCCCGAGGTTCACTCGCAACGGTGTGAGCGTTGCTTCGACCATGGTCTCAGGGACTCGCAGTACAAACGGCAGCACCGACAACGTGGCAACTACGTGAATCAGGAACGGTACGACTAGCGGCGCGGCGAACCAGCGCTCGTAGACCGACGAAATGACCGGACCGAATCCAAACCCTGCGTAGGTAACTACCGTGGTCAGCAACGCCGCTTGAAGTTCGCGTCCGTCGCCGAGCAGTTCGAGCATCCATGCGGCCCCGACACCAAAAACAGCACCGCTCACCGCGCCCAGTAGCAGTCGCCCAAGAAGCAACAACACAAACTCGTCGCGCCCCGCGATCATCACCAGCGATGCGACCGCGGAGAGCGCCACGAAGGGGATCACCAGCACCCTGCGTCCATATCGGTCTGACAACGGGCCGGCGACCAACAAGGCGCCAAGAATACCCACGACGTAGACAACGAAAATGGCTACGGTTGCCGACTCACCGAGGTCGAGGCGATCGGCGTACAAAGTAAGGAACGGAGTGGAGACGTTGGTTCCCCAACCCACGGTGAAAAGTGCCAGCGCTAAAGCAACAGCGCTTCTTGGCAGCGACCGCAGTTCAGCCATCGACTACCGTTTGAAGAATCCTCACCCCAAGATGCTATGAGGCATCTGAACCAACAGGGTCACCGCAGCGTTAGATGCGATTGTGGCGCCCTTGGTGGGTGCCATGGTTGGGTGACGACTCGAGAATCTTGGCTGCTTCTTCCAGATCGTTAACCGTGATCTCGCTCACCGAATGCCGATCCAGCGCGGCAACATTGCCCGTCGAGAGTCGAACCGCCTGACGATTCATTGCTTGCTCGAACAGGTTGCGCGCATAGCGGCCATTGCCAAACGCTTCACCTCTCACGGCACGATCAAAAATGGTGGCCAAGACCTGTGAAGATCCCTCGGCTAGATGAAACTCGGCGTCGCTACTGATCTTGTGGGTGATATCAACCAACTCAGCAGTGCTGTAGTCGGGAAACGTGATCTCTCGAGCAAAGCGCGAGCGAAGGCCTGGGTTTGAAGAAAGAAACTGTTCCATCAACCGCGGGTAACCGGCAACCACAACAACCAATCGGTCGCGATGGTCCTCCATGCGTTTGATGAGGGTTTCGATTGCTTCGGCGCCAAAGTCGTTGATGTTTGGACCAGAGGGCGACAGCGAGTACGCCTCATCGATAAAGAGCACGCCATCGAGGGCACGCTTGACCGCTCTGTTGGTTTTCGCGGCGGTGTGCCCGACGTACTTTCCGACCAGACCGGCACGGTCTACTTCGACCAGGTGGCCTTTCTCGATCAGCCCGATCGATCCGTACATTTCGGCGATGAGGCGGGCAACCGTAGTCTTTCCCGTCCCAGGGTTGCCCTTGAACACTAGGTGCCTGCTGGTGGCGACATCGCCGAGCCCGTGCTGACGACGCCGGTCCTGAATTTGCAAAAAGGCGATCTGTGTCGAGACCTGCTCTTTCACCGTGCTTAGACCGACCAAAGAGTCGAACTCTGCCTGAATTTCGTCGAGACTGCGCGGCGGTGCCAGGCTCGGCACCCCTGGCAGGCGATCGTCCAGACCGCGCTCCGACGCCGTCTCGCGTACCTTCTTGCCAGCCTCTTTGAGCTTTCCTTTGACCTTATCCTTGGCCTTGTCGCGTCGTGTTGCCACCTAGCGAAGCAACCGGGTTAATCGGGCGGAACGGCACCAGAGCACCGAAGACTGATCTGAATTGCGGCGACAAGTCTGAGCTGGATTAGCCGACCCGGACGCTTCACCCTCAACAAATCGTGGCCAGAGCCCTCTCAGTTGAGCTGGCCGACGACAGTACTTGGGGTGAAGCGCACTATCACACGGCCTTCGGCGACCATCGCTGCTCGATACTCGTCCCAATCGGAATGCGGTTCGCCAGCCACCTTTTCGTAGTACTGAACCAGCGCGTCGCAGGTTGCGTCGTTTGGTTCGAGGGCAGGTGGGGTCATCGCGACCGTTCCGTCGAACGACAAATACGACCAACTCGACCGGTCGGTGAGATGCAGAACAACACGGTTGTCGCGCCGCATGTTGGCCGACTTGGCACGGTCGTGGGTTACCGAAATGGCGAACACGCCGTCGGACAAACTGTAGGAAATATCTGAGGACTGGGGTCGGCCGTCGGCTCGAATCGTGATGAGTATCGCGTCCGAACGATCGGCGGCCCAGGTCAGCGCAGTTTCAAGATCCATGGTGCGATCATGACACAACAAAACCTGCTATCAGGCCCGCAAGTTCGATTGGTGCGTCGCCTTGTATCGAGTGACCGGCCTCGGCGACGTGTTCGACTTGAGCGGCAGGGCGGCGGCGGCGAAATTCGGCCTCGTCTGCGTCGTCGACCACCGACCCCTTGCGCAAACCACGAACCAGCATCATCGGAACCTCGGCCGCTTCTATTACGTCCCACAGAAAGCCGAGGTCGGGCATCGGCGTGTCGGTACTAGGTTCGGCCGAACGGTGCCGCGCGTAGCGCCAAACCCAACTGTCATCGGGCCTTTGTTCCGCGTTGTGCAGTATCCCTCGACGCAGCGACGACTCGGATCGGGTCGGATTGAATTCCATCGTTCGGGCTAGAAGTTCGTCGAAGCTGGGAAAACTCTCGGGGCCGTTTACGAATGCGGTGATCGCCGAGGCCTTCTTCTCGTCGACACCCGGCGTTATGTCGACCAACACCGTACGGCTCACCAGATGCGGCGCATGATCGATGAGGGCAAGAGACGTGAGACCTCCCAGCGACATTCCGACCACCGCGTTGGCACCGGGAGCCAAGCTTGAAACAGCGACAGCGACGTCTTCGGCATTTCGAGATAACGCTCGAGTTCCGGCAGCGGGGGCATCGGAATGGCCGTGGCCCACGAGATCGAGACAGAGCATTGGCCGGTCGAGGGCTAGGGCAACGGTGTCCCAAGTATGAGCATTCTGCGCTCCTCCGTGCAGGAACACTAACTCTGGCGAGCCAGCCCCCCATTTGAGTCCACTCAACCGACGCCCATCACCGAGGTCTGCCCACACCCGTTCGACGGTGGGTGGCCCGTGATAGGCAATGTCGAACTCCGCTGCATTCTCGCTGAACATCGAGAACTCGTCGTACGGCACCATCAGCGGGCGCCACGCACCAGTCGGCCCGGCCGTGCGCCGGTATCGACACCGTGATCGCGGGTTATTTCACCAGCGACGATCGTGTAGTCATAGCCTGAGGCTTCTTGCAGCAGTCTGCGCCCACCAGCCGGTAGGTCGTGTGCCAACCGTGGACCGTGCAGGGTCAAGTTATCGAAATCGATCACATTGACATCGGCCCGCTTGCCAACTTCTAGGGTGCCGCGATCGCCGAGGCCGTACAGCGTGGCCGTATCGAGAGTCTGTTTCTTAACCACCCATTCGAGCGACAATTTCTCGCCCCTAACGCGATCGCGTGCCCAATGCGTAAGCATGTAGGTGGGGATCGAAGCATCGCAGATCATTCCACAATGTGCGCCACCATCGGACAATCCCGAAACCGCCTGCGGGTGCGTGAGCATCTCGTGAATCGCGTCGTGGTTACCGTCGAAATAGTTGAAGGCCGGAAGCATGAGCATCGCCTGTCCGTCCTCTTCGAGCATGAGGTCGTACACGAGGCTTAACGGATCGACACCACTTTCCGCCGCCAGCGCCGCGACCGATGAATCGGCGGTGGGCTCGTAATCGGGCACCGAACCAAGCGGATAAAGCTTGTGCAACATCATCTGGATGAACGCACCAACCCCATCAAAGATGTTGGCCGGATCGTCGGGAAGATCGTCCTCGGAGAGAATCTGTTGCTTCGTTTCGGCCTTGCGTAGCTCGATCACCCTTTCGCCAAGCGGAAGCTCAGCCAAGGCCACAAAGGTTGGGCGCTTCGCAAACGGGTGATGGGTCTGGAACCCAATCAGCAGCCCAAACGGTCGGGCCGCGACCTGTGGGTAGCACTGCGCTCCGTCGGCACATGCCTCGAGCGATTCTGCCAGAAGTTGTTTCCATAGCTCGGGCGCAGCATCAACTTGCAGCAGCGCAAAGGTAA
>CBERPN010000117.1:0-12737 GCA_965524675.1 uncultured bacterium | reverse complement strand
GAGGCCGGCCAGGTCACTCATCTGAAATGGCCCCATAGCGAAACCGAACTCGTACAGGGCACGATCTACATCCCAAGGCATTGCACCCTCGTCGAGCATCGCGTTGGCCTCGCGACGTCGCTGAGCCAACATTCGGTTACCCACGAAGCCGGGGCAAACACCCACCAGCACGCCGACCTTGCCGATACGTTTCGCTAGCCTCATCGCGGTATTGATCACAGTGATCGACGTGTGATCGGCTCGCACTACTTCGAGTAGCTTCATCACGTTGGCTGGCGAGAAGAAATGCAACCCAATGACCGATTCTGGTCGAGAGGTAACAGCTGCAATCTCGTCGATGTCGAGCGCGCTGGTATTGGTCGCCAAGATGGCCGACGGCTTACAGATCGCGTCGAGCTTGCTGAAGATGTCCTTCTTGACATCCATCCGCTCAAATACCGCTTCGACCACCATGTCGACGGGTGCTAGGTCCTCGATATTTAGGCTGGGTGTAATCAGCGCCATCCGGCGATCCACCTCATCGATTGGGAAGCGACCGTTCTTCGAACTGCGTTCATAATTGGCTCGAACGACCGCGAGCCCCCGATCGAGAGCCTCTTGTTTGGTCTCGACGATGGTCACCGCAATGCCAGCGTTGACGAAGTTCATCGCGATGCCGCCGCCCATCGTGCCAGCGCCGATAATCCCAACCGATTCCACCGCCAAAGTCTCGGTGTCCTTAGGGACGTCGGGGATCTTCCACACCTGACGTTGTGCGAAGAACACGTATCGCTGGGCCGCCGACTCTTCGCTTTTCATCAAGTCGAGGAACAGCTTGCGTTCGACCATAATGCCTTCGTCAAAGGGCAGATCGACCGCTGCTTCCACGCATTGGATGATGCTCTCTGGGGCCTTAAACCCCCGAAACTTGCGAGCTGGTTTCGACGCCCGAAAAGCCGCGAACAGCTCGGTGTTACCGCGATCTTCGAGCACCCTGGCATCGGATTCACTCACCTTGTTCAGCGGCCGGCCCTCGCTCAGGAGCCTTCGGGCGAATCCAACCGCGTCGGCCAAGAGGCTTTCCTCAGCGGCAAGCTCGTCGACCAGGCCGATTTCGAGACATTCGGCTGCTGGCACATGGGTTCCCGCCGTCATGAACTCGAGCGCCTTCTGCGCCCCGACAACCCGCGGTAGTCGTTGGGTTCCGCCAGCACCAGGAAGCAAACCGAGATTGACCTCAGGCAAGCCACATTTCGCGCTGGGAACTGCGATTCGGTAGTGCGCGCACAAGGCAACCTCCAGCCCGCCGCCGAGTGCGGTGCCGTGAATGGCTGCTACCACCGGCTTGCTCGACGACTCCATCATCTCTTGAACCTCGGCCAGGCTCTTGCCCTTCATTGCGCCGCCGAACTCCGAAATATCGGCTCCGGCAATGAAGGTTCGGCCAGCGCAGATCAGAACCACAGCCGACACGTCAGATTCTTCGGAGGCTCGAAAGGCTTCCCATAACCCGTCTCGAACCTTTGCGCTAAGCGCATTAACAGGAGGGGAGTCCACCGTGATGACCGCTACGTCGTCGTCATCGGTCGAAAGGTCGACTACTTCGTTGATCGCTGTCACTTGTGTCCTTGTCGTGTGGTGTGTTGTTGACGGCTAGCACAGCCGCCACCTTCTAATCAGCAGAGTTCGAAGGTCGATTGGCATAAATGCACCGGCCCCTATTCCTTACCACCATTCTGTTCGTTGTCGTGCTTCCTATGATGGCTCTCCCATCCGTGTCAGCTTTGGAGGGTTCGCTCTGCGACGGCCAAGTTCCGACCATCTGGGGAACAGCCGGTGACGATGTCATCGAAGGGACTCCCGGACCAGACATCATTCTCGCTGGCGACGGCTACAACATCATCAACGCGGGCGCCGGAGATGACATCGTCTGCGGAGGGGCTGATGGAGATCAGATCCACGGCGGCGATGGCAACGACCGACTGTTCCCCGGTGATGGCCAAGGCTGGGGCCATCAGGTGTACGGCGATGCCGGCGATGACTACATCCAACTAGGAAGCGGCATCGTCGATGATGACCTCGGCCTGGTCGAAACCGTGTGGGCGCATGGAGGGGACGGCGATGACACCTTGATCGGTGGCCCCGATGAAGACCATCTCTTCGGGGGCGAAGGCGCAGACTTAATTATCGATCGTGCGGGCCCTCTCTACCAATGGCTCAACGGCGATGGCGGCAACGACCGGATCGAAGGTATTGGGGATATCCAAGGCGGACCAGGAGACGACTACATAGAGTCAGAAGGTGGGGTGGCCGAAGGAGGGGATGGAGATGACGAGATCCATCTCACTGGTCAAACTGCGGCCCGCGGAGGCGACGGCGACGATCTTATCTACGGGTCCGACTTCGCCAACAGCATCACCGGGGGTGACGGTCACGATACGATCTTCGGAAACGGCGGCGACGACCGACTCGATGGCGGTACCGCATCTTCGAACGACACCGACCTCGGTCGTGACATCATCTTCGGCGGGTCGGGCGACGACAATATCTCTGGGCGCGCCGGGAGCGATCAGCTGTTCGGTGGCCCTGGCAACGACTACATCGAGGGTGGCTTGGGAAACGACCTTTTAACCGGCGATGAGGGTAACGATGAGCTCCGTTCTGGGCGGGGTTCGGACCGGATGAATGGGGGTCCCGGCGACGACACGCTGGAGAACAGCTCGGGCAGTGTGATCGCTCGCGGCGGAGATGGCAACGACTATCTAGGTGCTGGCGAGCTATTTACTGGAGGGCGGGGTAGACCTGGCTCGAAACTGCTAGGCGGCAAGGGCGACGACACCTTTTACGTCGGCCACAACGGAGTCGTTGCCAAAGGTCAACGTGGAAACGACACGTTCACGCTCCGCACTGCCGGGAGTCGGATAAACACCGGTAGCGGCGACGATGTGGTTGTGATTCGACGAGCCGTCGACACCAAAATCAGTCTGGGTTCTGGAAACGACGTCGCAATCGGTTCAGCCAAGGACAAGAAGGGCATCTGGGTCAAGGCGGGCAAGGGAAATGACGTCGTCGTCGGTTCCGCTGGACCAGACCGCCTATTGGGCGAAGGCGGGCACGACTTTCTCGACGGGCTAGAGGGCGATGATGTTGTCAAGGGCGGGCCTCTATCTGACGACGTGATCGGCAACTCTGGACGCGATTTAGTCGATGGAGGAACCGGAAGAGACTTGTGCCATCCAGGAAGGTTCCTACAGGTAACGACTCCTCGTCGCGATCTGAATGTATTTCTGTTTGGATCTCCTGATAGCTACGACCGTCTTCGAGGGTGCACTGGTGAAGACAGGTTTGAGCCGGGCTACTACCAGTTGACGAACTTATCGCTTCCCCCACTGGTCATCACCCGCTATGAGAAGAACGGAGTCATCTTTGACCCAGACGTCGAATTGTTGGTGCCATCTGCCAGTTTGGGAGTGAACTGACCGACGTTCAGCTCGGTTGGGCGGAATCGACTCGGGCTTGGCAGGGTTAGATCCATGATGATCGGCCTTGTCATAGACTCCTCAAGCCAGATTCCTGCCGACCTCGTCGAAGAGTTCGAGGTTGAGGTGGTGCCGATTACAGTCACCATCGACGATGACTCGTTCCGCGAAGGCGTCGACATCGACGCCGATGCGTTCTACGAAATGGTCGCCGAACCGCTCCCCGAGATCGGAACCTCGCAGCCAAGCCCAGGAGAGTTTCTGCAAGCCTTCGAGGCCCTCACGGCTCGCGGCGCCGAAGAGATCCTCTGCGTCACGATGGCCGACAAACACTCCGGCACATTCAATAGTGCCCGAATCGCTGGCGATATCTCTCCCGTGCCGGTGCGGTTGGTGAACTCCCAGACAATGTCGTTTGGCGTAACCGCCTGTTTCTGGGAAGCGGCAGCCGCCATCTCGGATGGAACAGATCTCGAAACCGCTGCCCTTAGGGCTGAGGCTCTGGCACCCAACATTTGTTCCACCTTCCTCCTTCAGTCGCTCGATCAGATGCGAAAGATGGGACGAGTCGACTTCGATGCTCTAGCCCCCGACATCGACGAGGTTGGCGTGTACGTGACGCGCGGCGTAGCTGTAGACGTCGCAGGCGCTGGCTCTACTATCGAAGAACTGAGCGAACTGATGCTTGCCCAAGTGCCAACCGATATCGCGATTCGCACCGGCGTTTGCCTCGCAGCCCCCGAAATGCTGCCATACTCCGAGATCCTTGAGAAAGAACTGGCCACCCGCGACAACATGCTCGGCACCGTCCGCTATCGCGTTGGGCCAAGCGTTGCCGCCCACACCGGTCCCGGCACAGCAGGGCTTTTCTGGTGGCCTGTCGTGGACTCGGTTTGACCATGCCGAGATACGTTTCGCTGCTTCGAGGAATCAATGTAGCTGGCCGCAACAAGGTTCCGATGGCCGAACTTCGCGACCTTCACGAACTGCTCGGTCACGGCAATGTCATCAGCTACATCCAGTCGGGCAATGTGATCTTCGATGCGCCCAAGACGAAGCTGTCGGAGCTGTCGACAACCATCGAGAAGGCCATCGCCGGCCGCTTCGGGTTCGAGGTGCCGGTCGTGATGAGGACTGCTGAACAAATCGAGCTGGCCATAGCGGCGTCCCCGTTCGACGATGGTCACGCCGCACCGAACTGGCGGTTCATCGCCTTTCTGAGTGAACCTCCCAGCCAGACCGAGTTCGACGGCGAAGTGTTCGCGCCCGACGTATTTACGGTCGAAGGCGACCACGCTCACGTGCTGCTGCCAAATGGGGCAGCGAAGTCAAAGCTAACCACCAACTATCTCGAGAAAGCCCTAGGGGTTAGAGCGACGCTTCGCAACCACAACACCGTGAACAAGATAATCGGCCTGGCGCAGCAGCCAGATTCGTAACCGACTGGTCAACGCTAGCCGCTGTAAGATCGTCGCAATGTTGTTCGCCACCGAATCGTCCCGCGACAACTTTGTCGATATCGATGTTGGGCTTTCCGCATGGATTGTGCTTGGCGTTGTGGTGTTCTCGTTGCTAGCGGTCGACCTCTACCGGCACCGCGACGACCACGAGCCAACCCCTCGCTCAGCCCTGCTCGAATCGCTAGCTTGGATCACCTGCGGTATCGCCTTTGGTGTTGGAGTGGCGGCGGTGTACGGCGGCGAAGCGTTCGGCGAGTACATCTCCGGCTACCTCATCGAGAAATCGCTAAGCATCGACAACGTGTTCGTTTGGTCGCTGCTCTTTAGCACCATGGCGATCCCGCTTCGGTTTCAGCACCGGGTGCTGTTCTGGGGAATCTTTGGGGCGCTGGTTCTCAGGGCAATATTCATCCTCGCTGGCACTGCGCTCATCTCACGATTCGTTTGGGTGCTGGTGATATTTGGAGTGTTCCTTATCTTCACCGGCTTTCGGGTAGTGCAACATCGCGACGATGAGGGCGAAGACGCTGGTACGGCTGGGTTAAGCGTTCTGAAACGTTTCATGCCGGTGACCGAAAAGTACGATGGTCACAACTTCACCACCATGATCGATGGCAAGAAGACGGCTACTCCCCTGCTCGCAGCCCTCGTAGTTATCGAGTTCACCGATGTGATCTTCGCGGTCGACTCGGTGCCCGCAGTGCTTGCGGTATCGAACGAGCCCTACATCGTGTTCGCGTCCAACGCTTTCGCGATCTTGGGCCTCCGTGCGATGTACTTTCTACTCGCCGATGCCAAAGAACGCTTCCACTACCTATCGCACGGACTCGGAGCGATACTCATCTTCGTTGGGGCAAAGATGGCCCTCAGCCTTTGGTTTCACCTCAACACCTTCGTAAGCCTCGCCATCATCTTGTTGTTCGTGGTATTAGCCATCATCTTCAGCGAGATCAAGAACCGCCAAGAAACCCTGCAAAACACCTAACATGGCACGAACTCGTGTCAGCTTTGGCTGTCCCAACCGCCAAATCTGACACTAGTTGCAGAGTGGGGGCGATTAGTTGAGGTGGGCGGTTCCAGTGCCGGGGGCTACTTCGCCAATTTGGGTGGCCCGGTGGCCGTGCTCTTCCAACACTCCCAGCACGGTCGAAGCGTCCTCGGCCGCGACCGCTAGGACCATTCCGACGCCCATGTTGAACACTGTGCGCATCTCGGCGTCGCTTACGTTTCCGAGGGTCTGGATTTCGGAGAAGATGCGCGGGACTTCCCAAGTCGAGGTATCGACCCTGGCGTCAGAGCCATCGGGCAGTACCCGCTCGAGGTTTCCGGCCAAACCCCCGCCGGTCACGTGGGCGATGGCGTGCACCGAACCGGCCTCGATCGCGGCCATCACGGCCGGTGCATAAATCACCGAAGGCCGGAGTAGCTCTTTGCCAAGACTGTGGGGGGCTCCGTCGAAGGCCGGGTCGACAAGTGACTTACCGGCCACCTCGAACAGCACCCGTCGAGCCAAAGAGAATCCATTCGACCGTAGGTTCGGCGATGGCAATCCAATAAGCACGTCGCCAGCCCCGACCATCTCGCCAGTGATGATCCGCGCACGATCGACAACGCCCACAGCGAAGCCGACTAGGTCGAAGTCTCCGGGTTCGAGCACCCCAGGGTGCTCGGCCATCTCACCACCAATAAGAGCACAACCGGCTTGGCGACAACCTCGGGCGATGCCGTCGACGAGGTGCTCGATCTCTTCAGGAACGAGTTTGCCGGTGGCGACGTAATCAAGAAAGAACAACGGCTGGGCGCCTTGGCACACCAGATCGTCGACACACATCGCCACGAGGTCGACGCCGATCGAGTCATACATGCGCATCTGAGATGCCACGATCGCCTTGGTTCCAACCCCGTCGGTGGTCGAGACCAGAACCGGATTGTCGTAGCCGAGCTTCGAGATATCGAACAAGCCGCCAAATCCACCGAGGTTGCTGAGAACCTCGGGCCGGTAGGTCGACTTCACCAGAGGTCCAATGCGGCGCACCGCCTCTTCGCCGGCCTCGATGGAAACACCTGCCGCTTCGTAGGTTTCGCTCACTTGCTACGACCCGTTGCGAGTTCGGCGGGCATCAGCCCGGCCCTGTCATCGAGCAGCAGGGCGGTATCGGTGAGGTCGACCTGTCCAACGTCCTGCGCAGTATCGAGCTCCAAAACCTTCTTCGAAAGGTCGACCGGAATCTCAACCGGATACGAACCGGTGAGACATGCGTCGCAGAACCCTGCATTTACCGCACCGGTTGCCGAGACCAGACGTTCGAGCGAAAGATAGGACAACGAGTCGACGTTGAGATACTCGCGAATCTCATCGACGGTGAGGTTGGCTGCCAATAGTTCTCCACGGGTGCCGGTATCCATACCGTAAAAACAGGGCCACCGATACGGGGGCGAAGAGATTCGCATATGCACTTCGGTGGCGCCCGCTTCGCGAAGCATGCCCACCATGGCCTGGGTGGTTGTGCCCCGCACGATCGAATCATCGACCACGATCAGCCGCTTGCCTTCAATGTTGTCGCGCAGTGGGTTCAGCTTCATCCGCACGCCAAGTGATCGCAGCTCTTGGGTGGGCGCGATGAATGTCCTGCCGATGTATCGGTTCTTCACCAGACCCTGGCCAAATGGGATGCCGCTTTGGCGGGCGAATCCCTCGGCCGCCGGGATACCCGACTCTGGTACACCCATCACCAGGTCGGCTTCGACCGGCGCCTGTTCGGCCAACGTTTCACCCATTCGGACCCGTGCTCCGTGCACGCTTTGGCCATATAGGATGCTGTCGGGTCGTGCGAAGTAGACGAACTCAAACAAGCACAACTTCGGATCGACCGATTCGAACGGCCGATGCGAGCGGGGACCATCGGCGTCGATCACGACCATCTCACCAGGATCGAGTTCGCGAATGAACGTCGCACCGACCACGTCGAGTGCCGGTGTTTCTGATGCCAGCACCCAACCGCCGTCGAGCTTGCCTAGACACAAGGGCCGGAAGCCGTTCGGGTCGCGGACCCCAATGACATGTTGCTTGTCGAGCAACACCAGGGAGAATGCACCTTGCAGTCGAGGGAGAACCGCTAGCAGTGCACCTGAAAGTCGCAGTTCGTCGTTGGCGAGGATCTCGTGTTCGAGCATTTCAGCAATTAGGTCGGTGTCGCTCGACACCACACCCGGCAGCATTCCCCATTCGTCAGCTAGGGCTTCGGTGTTGACGAGGTTTCCGTTGTGACCCAACGCAAACTCGACGTCGCCGACCCCGCGATACACAGGCTGGGCATTGCGCCAGGTACTCGAGCCCGTGGTGCTGTAGCGGCATTGTCCGATCGCCAAATCTCCGGGCAACGCACCCAGGGTTCGATCATCGAAGACCGTGGCGACGAGACCCATGTCCTTCACGACGGTGACAGCTTCGCCGTCGCTCACCGCGATTCCAGCGGACTCCTGACCGCGGTGCTGCAACGCATAGAGCCCGAGGTAGGTCTGATGGGCAACTGGGCTGTTCGGCGCGTAAATCCCAAAGACGCCACACGCTTCGCGCGGGGTATCGGCTTCGGAATCGTCGCGCTCACCTGGGGCATCGGGAGCGTCGATCACGGGTGTCGATCCTTACACACCTCGACGACCCAACCGTAGATGGCCAAAACCTGTCATGCCGGGGCGGAATATGGCCGCAATAACGGCCATACTTGGCCGAGCCGAGAACCCACTGCAGCGTTAGCCTGCCAGTGCGGCGAGGACTCGCGTTGGAGTTAGCGGGAATTGGTCGAACCAGATCCCGGTAGCTTCGTGCACAGCCGCGATGACCGCTGGGGCGTAGGTGATATAGGGCATCTCGGCCATGCCCCTCGCACCCCAAGGCCCGAGCGGGTCGGCGAGCTCGAGGATTACGCTCTCGACGTGTTCAGGAACGTCGCCGATTCCGGGGATGAGGTAACTCGACAACCTGAAGTTCTGGATCCGCCCATCTTCGACTACGAGATTCTCGCCCAATACGTAGCCGTTTGCCTGAGCTACCGCGCCTTCGATTTGGCCTTTCACGAGTTGCGGATTGATTGCGCGGCCAACGTCGTGGGTGCTGACCACCCGATCGACCCGAATGTGCCCAGTTTCGGTATCGACCGACACCTCGACCACTTGTGCCATGTACCCGTATGCGAAGTTTGGTTGGCCCTTCCCGGTTTCGGTATCGAGAACCTCGGTGGGGGGCGGCGTAAACCGGAACTTACCTATGCCTGGTCGATCGCCGTCACGCCAGGCCTTGTCGGCTTCTTTAGCGGCGCCAAGAATCGAATTTCCCGCCATCCAAGTGAGCCGCGACGCTGACGCCGAACCCGGATCACCGCTGGTGGCAGTGTCGGAGAACGTACCGGTGACCGCATGAAGTGGGAGGCCTACAGCCTCGGCCGTCATCTGCCTGAACGCGAGATGTGCACCCTGACCAACATCGGCCCCACCGTGAAAGACCTCGGCTGACACTGGCGACAGATCGCCGGGTTCGCCGTGAAGGTGAACCTCCGCTTCGCAGCGCTCGGGAAACCCAAAGCTGAACCCGACGTTCTTGTATCCGGCCGCAAACCCTCGGCCACGTTTGACGGCCGTTGCCGACGGCGGTAGCGAGGCGATTGGGTTAAAGGGTTTGCCAGGCCCGAGCGGACGATCGAGCTGAGCCGACTCGGCGCAAGCGTCGATGACCTGCGGCAAGGTGACACCCGCTGGCATGATGGCTTGGGTAATGCCCTCGCTTCCATCGCGTAGTGTATTGCGTCGGCGTAATTCCACTGGGTCGATACCGAGCGTTTCGGCCAGTTTGTTCATCTGAGTTTCGGCAACAAAGGCTCCCTGGGGGCCACCAAACCCCCGAAACGCGCCACCGGGAACACTGGTTGTGTACACCGCACGGCTGTTGATGCGCGCGTTGGGAATCTCGTAGGCCCCGGCGACACTTAGGTGCGCGTTCCCCAGAACTTTGTTGGACGTGTAGTTGTAGGCCCCGGCGTCAAACCAAACGTCGGCCTCCACCGCAGTGATCTTGCCGTCGCTGGTAGCTCCGAGCTTGGCGGTGATCTTTGCCCGGTGACGCTTGTGGTGACCAACGATCGACTCTTCGCGCGACCATCGACAGTGCACCGGCCTAGCGACGCCTTTGTCAGCAAGCTTGCGGGCAGCGAGGGCGAGGACGATCTGAAGGGTCATGTCCTCCTTGCCGCCGAACGCGCCTCCGATTGCGGCGTAAATGACCCGAACGTCGGCTTCGGCGAGGTCGAGGGCATGCGCGATCTGTTGGCGATCTTCCGAAGTCCACTGACCGGTCGTCTCGACAGTGATCCGACCCTCGTCGTCGATCCATGCGGTGGCCGCCTCGACCTGAAGATAGGCATGCTCCTGGTGGGGTAACTCGTAGGTCCCTTCGATCACCACGTCAGCCTCGGCCCAACCCTGGGCCATTTCGCCCTTGGCGATCTTGAGTTCGTAGTAGGTGTTGGAACCAGATTCGGGGTGCACCAACACGTCATCGGTTCGGGCCGCTTCAAGGTTGTCGACGATCGGGAGTTGTTCCCACTCCACCTCGATAGCCATGGCTCCTGCGCTCGCCGCCTCGGGTGTTTCTGCCACCACCACTGCGATTTTGTCGGCTTCCCAACGGCTTACGTCGGACGCCACGGCGGTTCGGTCGGTGTCACCAACGCCAACGATTACCGGTTGGTCGAACATCGTCAGGCCATACTCGTTTACCGGCACGTCGGGGGCGGTGAGCACGATCACCACACCCGGCACGACAGCGGCCGCCGAAGTGTCGATGGAGATCATCCGCGCATGAGGCTGGTTCGAGAACACCACCTTGGCATGGAGTGAGTCGGGGGGAATCTGATCGCCGGGATAGCGAGTGCTGCCCGTGACCTTGCCATAGGCATCTTGTCGAATGGGCTGTTCGCCAATCCCCCCAGCAGTCATCGACGGACCTCCAATAGCTCAACCAATCCCCGAAATTCCTGACGAAATCACTGCTATGCGATCACCAGAACAGTAATTACAACAGGTAAAACGAAACTACTGGCTGAATGATCGATAGGCGGTCACCAGAACAGTAATTTCAGAAGGCTTCGGCCACTAGGTAATAACCCTTTACCGGGTCTCGCGGCGGCGTTCTGCGGCGGTTCGGACGGCTTCGATTATCGGGTAGTAGCCGGTGCAACGGCACAGGTTACCGCTCAGGGCCATTTTGATCTGATCGTCGCTGGGCCAAGGATGTTCGGCCAGCAGCGCCGACGCGGCTACCAAGAAACCGGGCGTGCAGTAGCCGCACTGCACCGCGAAGTCGTTGATAAATGCCTGCTGGATCGGTCTGAGGTGCGACCCATCGGCCAAGCCTTCGACCGTTGTGACCTCGTGCCCGTCGGCCTGCGCGGCCGGTACGAGACAGCTCATCACCGCTGCACCATCGAGGCGCACGGTGCAAGCCCCACACTCTCCTTCGGCGCAACCCTCCTTGACCCCCGACAACGGCATCACTTCATCGCTGGCGCAATCGCGCAACCAATCGAGCAAAGTGCGCGAGGCGGCGCCAGCAGCGATGGTAGTGCGCCCGTTGACGACTACTGTGATTTGATGGTCGTCGTCGACGGTGCTTCCAGAAATCAATACCGGGGTCTCGCTCAGGCCGAGGTTAGGAGCGAGAACGGGGGGCCGCTCGAGCCACATCGATGCCTCAGCATTATCGGCAATCGCCTGCAATGCGCGCCGTAGAAGTGTCGCGATGACGCTCGACCGATACTCGGCTGTGGCGCGAATATCATCGATTGGTTGCACCGCCGCAGCGGCCGCCGTCGCCGCCGCTTCGATAGTACTGGCGTCGAGAATATGGCCAACCAACGCCTCGCCAAACTCGGGGACTAGCACCACGGTGGGAGCAACACTTCCGAGAGCGAGCCGCGCTCCCGTCACCACCACACCGTCGAAGTCGAGAACTATCGCGCCATGAACTACCGAGATGGCCTGCGCCTTGCGAAGGCCAAGCTTCACCCATATTCCGCGCTCCGATTCGCGAAACTTCGGAACCCGAATAGCAGTGATGAGCTCGCCCGGTTCTAGTACCGTCCGGCGAAATCCGGTGAAGAACTCATCGGCCGCAATGTTGCGTTCGGCGACTTCTCCGTCGCTACCGAGACGAGCGAGATCGAGCGAAGCCCTCAACGCCATGAGTGCCGAGATGGTGTCGTTGGCAGGGCTGGCCGTGACCAAATTGCCCGCGACCGTTGCACGGTTACGGAGTTGCGGTGAGCCGATCTCGACACACGCTTGAACAAGCGGCAGCGCATGGAACCGAAACCGTTCGTCGGCCACTATCTGATTGTGGGTAACACCGCCACCGAGGACGAACTCGGTCTCGGCGGAGGCAACGGCATCGAAATGCTCGATCGACTTGAGATCGACCAGGGTGACAGCTTCGCCGGACCCGCTACGAGCCAGGTCGAGTATCAGGTCGGTGCCACCAGCCACTGCCCGCGCATTGGGTTCGGCGGCTAAGGCACGAAGGGCATCAGCGATAGTCGCTGGCCGCAGCACTCGGCGTACCGCAGTGCCCGGTGTCTGTACGACATGTAGCTGAGCGCTCTCGCTACTCATTCGATCGCAGCCGATCGATCCAGTCCGGTAAACAGCAGCCCGACCCGCTCGCGGGTTTCGGGAGGCTTGGCGAGCAGGCCAGCCAGGCCAGCGGCACCGGTGGAACAAACCGGGATGTCGGTGTGGCGGTGCGCAAGCTCGTACGCCTCGATTACTA
>CBERPN010000116.1:0-12823 GCA_965524675.1 uncultured bacterium | reverse complement strand
ATGTAGGCGCTGTGCGCGACCGCGTCGAGCCGGTCGGTGGTGACACCCGGAGCCTCTGCGGCCGCGGTGCGAATCACAACCTCGGCAGCGACGTGGCACACCGTAGGATGTCGAGCGAGTGATTCTTCGTCCTGTATCTGCCAGCCGCGCGGAGTGCCGACGCTTCCGGTGAGAACGTAGTCAGGCCGGGCAATAGCGCTGGGCACTTCGCGCATAGCACTAACTACCCCTAACTCGACTCGCTTCCTCTGCAGTAGACCTACATCTGCGTGACAGCGCTTGTGTTTCTTTTTCGACCCACACCAGCAGGGGTCATTGCTTCGGAGCTTCTTCATCACCTGTAGTCTATGGGCTTAGACAATTCGTGTCTACACCTTGAAACATCCGGTGGAGCATCGATAGAATTCTGGCATGGCACCGATGGTCAACACCGACGACTTGGCCGACGCTCGTGAGCTCGCCCGCCTACTCGGACTCTCTCACCCAAACAGCATCAGTCTCTATCAGAGGCGCTACCCCGACATGCCCAGACCGGTCGTCGATCTAGGGAGAGGCCGGCCGCGGCTGTGGCTGCGCCCACAAGTTCAAACCTGGCTCAAGACCAGGAAGAGTCATTAGAGATAAACGACCTCGAACGAGGTCGCGGCTTGCACGCCGAGCAGGGGACCCTCGCGCAGAGCCGAGTCGGTGAGAAATGCCGTCGAGTCGGCCATGTCACCGCCGAGGTTCGACAGGTAGGTCTTGTGACAGCGAAGCGATGCTATGCCCGCATCGAGATAGTCGGTTATGTCCACCGCATGTGTGCCTTCGGGTGATCCCGAGAAAGCCGCCAACCGCACTCCGGTCCATGGTTCACCGCACTCGGGGAAGATCCATGGATTGGCAGCGTCGCGAGCAGCGTCAAGAAGTGCCCGGCCAACCACACGATGATCGACGTGATTCCAGCTCGGTCCACCCCACGAATCGCGATGGTTGATGCCCAGCAACAACTCGGGCCTGTGTTCTCGAATAGCGGCGGCAAGATCGCGGCGCAACTCGATGCCTTCGGGAATCAGCCCGTCCGGGTAGCTGAGAAAGCGAACGTCGTCGACACCCACCTCGGCGCAGCTCGCACGCTGCTCACGCTCGCGGATCGGCCCTACTTCGGCTGGCTTCATCGATGAAATCCCCGCCTCTCCTCTCGTTACGAGTAGGTAAGCGATGGTCTTATCTTGGGCGGTCCAGCGAGCTACAGCACTGGCAGCGCCGTATTCCATATCGTCGGGGTGTGCCACGATGGCCAGCGCCCGTTCCCAATCTTCGGGAAACAGCTCGAATGAATCACTCATTGTTGGCGAGACTGAATGGCATCGCGCAACTGACCGAGAGTAGGCGATCCCGCGGGTCCCTCAGAGGTTTGGTAGATCCGACACGACAACCCAACCGGTGCACCGGGCGCGGCGAACGGATCCTCGCCGTCGATCAGGATGCTCGGCGAGCCATGAAACCGTGTGCGCTCGGCTTCGACTGGCGTGTCCACTACATGTCGGGTGATCTCGATGCCAGCAAATTCTGAGGCTAGAAGATCGAGGTGATCGCTGGCCTCTACCCAATTGGGACAATCGTCGAAGTACAGCAGGGTCACGTCCACCACCACACCGTACGTCGAACTTCGCAACTCGGGATAAATCTGGTCGCCTGGCGGCCATATTCGACCCGAGATCGGGGTTTTTGGGGCAGGATAACTTGGTGACTATTGAAATCCGTTCGTACGAAGAAGCCGACCGGGCCACGCTTGTCGAGTTGTGGCAGCGCTGCGAACTGACCCGGCCGTGGAACGACCCGAACCTCGACATCGACCGCAAGCTAGCGCTCGACGATGGACTGCTACTGGTAGCCACCGACGCGGGCAAGCTCTTGGGCAGTGTCATGGTGGGCTACGACGGCCATCGCGGCTGGGTCAACTATCTGGCCGTCGACCCCGACCGCCAGCGGACGGGACTCGGCGCACAGCTAATGCAGACCGCTGAAGACATTCTTCAAGATATGGGCTGTCCCAAGATCAACCTGCAAATTCGGCAGAGCAATCGCAAACTTGTGGGCTTCTATGCCGCTCTCGGGTATGACGTAGACCCGGTTACCAGCATGGGTAAGCGCCTGATTCACGACGACACAGCGAAGTAGTCAACGACCTCGGCGCAGCAACTGGTTGCCTGTATCGCTAATGCTCGTTGGCTAGATGCTGTTCTTCAAGCGTCAGAAATACTCTCGAAGGGCACCCACTGTGCGGCGATGTGGGGGTTCAACGCATCGCGGAGTCCTGCAAGCTCTGTCTCGCCCATTTCAGGGCACGAGAAGTTGACCAGCTCAAAGGCCGGGCCACCATCGGGACGCGCGCCGCGGACCCCGTCACGGATAACGGGAATCCGAAAGATCACCATGCCTTTATTGACCGACGAGGTAACAGAGGCACTCCCAGTTGACTTATGGGTAGTCCATGCTTCGATATCGGCCACCTTCACCGATGTTTTCTGCTGAACAAGGACTCCATCGACGAGCTGGATCTTCGGGTTAGAGCGTAGATTCTTGTTGAGACTCCAAATTCCCAGCGCTAGCAGTACGCCGATTCCACCGAGCAGGATTAGAACACCGAGCATCGCCCCGAAACCGTCAAGCAAGAGCGCCAACAAGGCGCCGGCAGCGGCCGGAGCGGCGAACCATTTACCAAACTTCGCCCAACGTGGCTGGATTGCCGATTCGTCTATTTGCCGAGACCACACAAGCAATCCCGCCGCCAGTTCGTCACTCATACGCCCACAGTACTCGCCAAGCGAGCACCTCACCGGTTGCCTCTAGGCCGAAACTCGATCATCACCAAAGCTCACGCTCTTGCTTTCGGAGGTATTGATCGATTATCGTCGATAATCGATGGAACAGGCTCTGCGCTCTCAAAAGAAGCTCGACCGAGATCATGCAATAGAATGGGCCAGCTGGTTCCAAGCACTTGGCGACCCAACCCGGGTCATGATTCTGCACCTCTTATCCTGCGAGCAGCGACCAATGACCGTCGGAGAGATCACCAGCGCGCTCGATGTTGGGCAGTCGACTATTTCGCATCACCTCGCCAAACTCGCCGAGGTTCGCTTCGTGCTCGTCGACCATGTTGCTACGTCGAGTCTTTGGCGGGTCAACAGCGCTTGTCTTGAATGCTTCCCGACGGCGGCCGAGATGGTTATGGGGCGTGTCCCGATCGAATTCACCAGAGCAATGGAGCAACCACAATGACGACAGACAACATTCGCGATGATGTCCGTAGCTACTACTTGGAAGCAGCCAAGACCCGGGGCGATAGTGCCTGTGGCGACGACCGGTTCGGAGCCAGCCAGTACGACGACGAATCGCTAGCGGCAACGAGTGAGGCGACGGCCAACCTGTCGATGGGTTGTGGCAACCCATATGCGATGGCAAATCTCGAGCCGGGCGAAACGGTGCTAGATCTCGGATCGGGCGGCGGGATCGACGTGATCCTGTCGGCAAAGCGAGTTGGCCCCACCGGCAAAGCCTACGGAATCGACTTCCTCGACGAGATGATCGAGATCGCGAACAACAACGCCAAAGAGGCAGGGGTTAGCAACGTCGAGTTCCTGCCAGGAATGATCGAAGATCTCCCACTGCCAGACTCCAGCGTCGATGTGGTCATCTCCAACTGCGTCATCAACCTCGCACCCGACAAGAACCCGGTGTTCTCCGAGATTGCACGGGTACTACGCCCGGGTGGCCGGGTGGCAGTATCTGATGTAGTCGCCGACAACGGGGTGACGCCACCCGACGACGGGATGGCGTGGGCCGAGTGCGGGGCTGGCGCCCTTCAACACGATGACTATTTGGCGATGCTGACCAACGCTGGATTAATCGATGTCTCGATTGAGTACACCCACGACACCGGCCCCGGTCTCCACGGCGCGATCGTTCGCGCCGTCCATCCTTAGCGTTCTGACCAACTACGTTGTTGGGATGAATCCGACCAGGCTCCTAGCATCGGCGGTCTTCGCGGGAACCGGTGTCGCTCACTTCGCCAAGCCCGACTTTTTCGAGGCTGTTGTCCCGGACTGGTTCCCGACTAAGTCACTCGCCAACCAGGTATCGGGGGCAGCCGAGATCGCCTTCGGGCTCGGGCTGGCTATCCCGGCGACTCGGCGAGCGTCAGGCTGGGGCCTGCTAGCGCTCGTCGCTGCAGTGTTCCCTGCCAACATAGACATGGCGCTGAATCGGGTCGATATCCGGAAGAACAGTTCCGGAAAATACGAGCGTTACCCAGGCGAAGTGCCCGACGCACGCAACTGGATCCGTCTGCCGTTCCAAGCTGGATTCGCTGCACTCATTTGGAAAGGCGCCGAACTGGGCCAGGGTTAGGAAGCGACGGCCTCGGCCTCTGCTGGTGGAACGTCGGCCGCACGGCGCTCGGGTTGGTCTGATGTGTTTTCTGGGGATGATGATGAGTCATCGCTGGCCACATCATCCTGATCGTTTCGGCCCGAAGCCTCTGAAACAGCGGCTTCGGGAGACTCACCGTCGGGTTCAGGCACTGAGTCGGCCTCTTCCTCAGCAGAAACCGAATCGGTCTCTTCCTCAGGAGAATTGGTGTCGACCGTATCCGCCTCATCACTGTCAGCCGTTTCCGCAGCGGAACTTTCAACCGGCTTGACCATTGGCTTCGGATTCGGCACTGCGACAAGTTCAACCGGCTCAACAGGTTCAGAACCATCGACCACAGGCTCTTGTTCTTCATCGACAACAGCGTCCTCAGCACACTCTTGGGTAACTCTGACTCGGGCGAACAGAGCGGTCCACTTGAGATTGAGTGGGGCCAGCGCAGTCAGTTCTTCGGTCATGGGGAGATCGATCGCGTCCGCTGCCAGAATCGCTATTCCCGACGGCCGTACCTGAGAGCCTTCGGGTAACAACAACGACACCGAACCGAACACCGTCAAAACCGACATCGAGATCTCCTCAGCCTCGTCGTCGACAAAGGCTTCAGTAAGATCTAGGTGGCACTTGCCTAAGACGGCGATGACCTGGTTGTCGTTCGACACCTTCCAACGGCCGACGCGGCGAGTACGGCCAAGGACCGCTATGAATCTCGCTGCACTCTTTGCCATCTGGACCTCGACCAAAGTGTTCTACGGGAACAGTCTCGGTGCCTAGCTAAGAACTATGAGCGGAATTTCCGAAGCCCGATTGAAATTACTGCTGCAATGACCGTCTACCGATACTTGGAACAGTAATTTCGTTATAGGAAGCCGAGGTTTGCTTGCGCGAAGTTTGAGAGATCCGGGAAGGCCGAGGCGATCTGGGTGGAGGAGAGTCCCATCCATTTCGCGAACGTCGCACCGTATTGGCTAACCGCGGTGCTGGGTATCAGCCGTCCGGCGAAGTCGGCCGAACCGTCACCAATATCATCGGGGTTGTTGGTTGTCGCATAGCTGGGAAAGGTGCCGTACGCGCCAGACTTCACTGCTCCGCCGATGACGAATGCATGTCCACCCCAGCCATGATCGGTTCCGTCTCCGTTGATCGTCAGCGTGCGCCCGAAGTCCGACGAGGTGAAAGTGGTAACCGAATCTGTCACCCCAAGGGTGGCCAACGCTTCTTGGAACGAGCCGACTGCGTTATCGAGAAGCGGCAAGAGTCGAGGAAATACCTGTGCCTGAATACGGTGAGTGTCCCAGCCACCCAAGCGCACAAAGAAGATCTGCCGGGCCATGCCGAGTTCTTCTCGATTCTTGATGAGCCTCGCCACAACCCGAAGCTGGTCGGCTAAGTCGTTTCCGTTCACATCGTCCATGCCGACATCGTTTGCAGCGTTGGGTTGCGTCGCAGCTTCGAGTTGTTCAGTCGTAACAACCGAACGAACGAGCGCCTCAGCCACCGCTTGGTCTAAGCGGTTCGGAGATTCGGCGGCAACTTCAAGGCCAGCCTGCATCGTGGCCTCGACACCGCCAAACGATGGAATCCAGTCTCGCTCGGAAGCGTCGTAGCCCCGCATCCGGCTGATCGTTACCGATGGAGAAAGCTGAGCGTACCCAGATCCCAAAGACGACTGAAACGAGTTTGATCCTGCAACCGAAAACGCAGGCGCCAACGAACCGTGATCGCCGACCACGTCGCTTATCGAACCTCCCCATCCTTGGTCGACGGTGAGAACCGAACTTGCTGTCTCCCACAGCTTGGCTTGGGCGTTGTGAGCAAAGAGACTCTGTGGGAGCAGCCGCCGCGCCCGGTAGTCGGCCTTTGTGGTTGGCCGGGCCAACGGGCCGACATTGGTAACGACTGCGAGGTTGCCGGCCGCCGATGCTTCGGCCATGCGCGGGAGCAGTGGATGAAGCCCGAAGTCGCCGTTGCCGATTGGCAGTAGGTCCTTAGCGGCGACAGCGAAGTCGCCCCTAGTGGCGCGATAGACGCCATGAGTCTGACCGGCGACAGTGTGGTCGCGCGGGACATACATGTTGAACGAGTCGGCACCCCCAGCCAAGAAGATACACACCAGGCTACGAGGACCGGTCTGGGCGGCAGCCGAACGAGCTAACCCAAAAGGCATGCTCGTCAGCGTGAAACTGGCGACCCCGGCTCCTGCCACCTGAAGAAAGTGACGGCGGTCTACTTCCCCGCCAGGTCGGTTGCGGCTATTCATTTGTTGCCTCACTTCTGCACCAAATGGGTTGGCGAACCGACAATGCAGTAGATGGCATCGAGGGCTCGCTGCACACGCCCCGCCTCGTCGAGCGGCAGGGTGTCAAGGTGTGAAGCGATGGCCCGACGCTGCGCTGCGGGCAACGCCCCGGCACAGAGCAGCACATCGAGATGATCGAGAAGTGCATCGGTACTCTTAGTGAGGGCCACTTCGCGATCGATCTGTACTCTTGCTTCGGTGCCGTTGCTGGTGAAGATTCGATTGTTGCTGTGGTAGATCTGGTCGAACAGATCGTTGTTCACCGATGCTGCGTTCACTTCTGACAGGATCTGAATTTCGGGTGATACCAACTGATCGCCCGGCGTTAAGGGGTTATCGGGCAAATAGAAATTGAATACCGAAGGCGCTCCAAGAACCGCTTGGCCGGTGTAGTCGGCGATGGTGACCGCAGTCTTGCCGGGTGTCTTGTACACCCCACCCGACCGAGGCCCCGGCTGCACGTCGAGCGCTCGCCAGAGCTGGGTGTAGCGAAGCACCGGCTCCTTCACCTTCCCAAAGGTCTCCGGCGCATCAACATGTCCGTTGCTGGCCTCGGTGTCGGTGAGGATCGCTCGAACTACAGCCTGCAAATCACCGCGAACTCCGCGTCCGTCATCGTTGAACACCGCCGCAACCCGACCCACATATGGCGGGGACGGATTGCTGGTGACGAGTCGTTGGATAAGCGCATGTCCTATGAACGGCCCCACATTGGGGTGATCGAAAATATTGTCGAGCGCAGCGGTTAGATCGGCCCGAGCACTCTGTCCGGCGGGCAACTTGACGCCATTCAAGAGCCTCTTCGCGGTCGTGTCGTGATAAGTCTCCAGCGGCACCATCGGCGACTCTTTATCAAAACTGGTGAGGTCATTCGATACCCACGTCTCGCCAGCGTCTGCCAGATTCCACCCGGTGAACACCTTCGCAAACTGTTCGACGGTTTCTTGGGAGTAGCTGGGAACCGGCCCGTTAGCATCGGTCTTGATTCGACCGTCAACATCGAGCTCGAACAGGCCGATGCTGAACAGTTGCATCACCTCTCGGGCATAGTTTTCATCGGGTCTGACATTGCGAGCAGGGTAGGCCTTTTAGTTTCGAAGCATGCTGAGGAAGATCCCCATCACCGGATGAAGCGTGACCCGTTCAAGAAGGTCGCGAAAATTGCCGGTACAGGCTTCAGCGAGCATGTCGTAGTAGCTGGCTAGCGCCACCTGGTTCACCGCTAGCTCGTAGTCGATGTCGTTCACCACCATGATCTGACTCCAAGCGAACGCCAAGCGCTGACGAAGCTGATCGTCTCCCTCAATAGCGTTGATCCACCAAATATCGTGCCGCCGCGGCTCGAGAGCCCGCGGGGCGTTTGCGGTGTACCCCCTCGATCGCGAAATCGGAAGCGAGTACTGCCGGTCGATCCAAGCGTCGTAGCTTCCGAAAGCTTGTAGCTCTTCGATGGAGACCCGGCTGGCGCCAAAGGTTGCCTGGTTGAGGAACCTCACCGCAGCGATGTCAGAGATCTTCGCTGCACGCGAAGAGGCCGGAACTGCGCCAGGGGCCCTCGAACCTCGGCATTTATGTTTTCGAGTGTCCGGTTGCAACGGCTGACTCCAGTGAGCAGGTAGTTCTCGGCTAGTAACACGCACGATCGCCCCTCCCGGGGGGACGCGAATCCATGAATCTCGCCAACCGGGACGGAACCTCGCTGCCCAAGCAGCCGTATTTTGCTGTCCTGTTGGTCACGCTCATTCTGTCATCACCGGCACAGAACGAGACTGCGTCACTACTTACCGTTGGAGTACAGGCGCATTAGCCGCCGCAGCCAACAGGAAGATGCAGCAAATGAGAAACCGAATGGGTCAGTGGAGAATGATTCTGACAGCAGTGGCACTAGCCGCTGTTGTGTTGGTCGTCGGCTTACTCGAAGGCACCGGCCCAGCCTCGGCGGAGAGCACCATCGTCGTCGACGATCCCACCGACACGGTGAGCCCGGTCGACGGCGTCATCACCCTGAGAGAGGCTTTCGTCATCGCGAACAGCGATGGCGACGACTCCGTGATCTCCCTCCAACCGGGCGTCGAGTACACCCTCGATTCCTGCTTCGAGGGCGTACTACCCCATACCGCCCCTCACGACCTGACCATCGAGGGAAACGGAGCGACGATCTATCAGACGTGTGTCGACAAACGAATCCTGACCAACGCCGAAAAGACTTCAACGCTCACGCTGCGAAACTTGACGGTTACCGGCGGGTTCTTTCCGTCGGCCTGGATGACGGGAGCGGCAATCTCGGTTCATGGCCCGCTTCGGATGGATAATACCGATGTCCGCTTCATCCGTTCCGGACCTCTCGGGGGTCCATTCGGATCCATCATCTACGGCGGCGACATGTTCTCGGGCGACGATCCCGACATCAAGATCATCGGCGGCCTCATAGCCAACAACAGCGGCACCAACGTTCGCACCTCCGGGGGGCCGGTAACCATTACTGGCGGAACCGAGATTAGCTACAACGAAGGCGACGGCGTCGGCCTGATCGATGGCACCCCGCTCACCATCGCTGATGCCACGATCAAGAACAACAGCGGCCGGGGCGTCGCTACCACCGGGCAAGGTTGGACGATGATGACCATCACCAACTCGACGATCACCGAAAACGGCGGCACCGGAGTCTCGTGCTCGATGTGCAGCGATGTCACGCTCGACAACGTGACCGTCTCGCACAACGGCCAAGATCACTCGGTGCTGGGCGGAGGCGTGGTCATCACTATGAACCCGCAGCCGAACACCCGCACGTTCCAATTCATCGACAGCCTCATCACTTCGAACCACGGCGACCAGGCAGGCGGCGGCGTGCGATTCACCAATGTCGATTCGCCGTTTGATTCGACCGCACCGGCCGAGGCCATCTTCGACAACACCGAGGTGAGTAACAACGAGACCGCCAATAACTTCGGAGCCAACGGTGGCGGGATTTATGCCGAATCGGTGAACGTGCAGATTCTTAACGGCTCGAGCGTTACCGGAAACAGTGCCGGGCCAGCCACGGGTGCCTGGTCCACAATGGGTGGCGGCGTGAACCTCATCGTGAGCACCTCGGTAGGCACCCATCCCGACCTCACCATCATCGATTCAGAGGTGAGCGAAAACCGAGCTAAGGGACATGGGGGCGGCATCTCTGCAGTAACCGACGGCGAGGTACTAATCGTGCGAAGCACCATCGACCAGAACGAAGTGGACGATCACGGCGGCGGCGGGCTCTCCGTCTCCGGCGCTGACACGGTAATCATCGACAGCACCTTCTCGAACAACAGTGCCGGTGTAGGGGGCGGCGTCGCGGTCCAGGCCTATAGCGGATTAGCCAACGGCACACTAAGTATCGAGGGCTCTACATTCGACGGAAACCAGGCCACATTCTTTGGCAGCGGCGGCGGAGGGTTGTTCGTGAACATCGGCAAGGGCGGCGTCAAAGCCAACATCAACAACTCGACCTTTACCGAGAACTCGTCGGCCAACCTTGGCGGCGCCATCATGGCCATGCAGCATTCGAGTGTGAACCTCGATCACGTAACGTTGGCCGACAACACTGCGCCAAATGGCTCGAACCTATCCATCTCGGCCCGAGCCCTCGAAACCGAGGCGTCGGTGTTCGTGTCGCCCCTAGGTGGCGACAACTGTCACCTCTCGGTGGCGACGGTTTCGCAGGGCGACAACTTCGCAACCGATGCAAGTTGTGACCTATCACACGGCGACGACGTGGAGTTGCCGATGGCAGCGGGCGACCAGGCCAGCCTTCACGCTGGTCTAGCCGACAACGGAGGCTTCACCGAAACACGGTTGCCGAGTGCAATCGCCCCCTTCACAGGCATGATCCCGGTAGGCCGCTGCAGCGAACCTGTTGACCAGCGTGATATAGCTCGACCCCAAGGCGGAGCCTGCGAGCCAGGCGCCATCGAGGTCGACAGCTCGGGCGAATCAATGATCAACGTGATTCTGGGCGACAACCGCAGCAACGTCATCAAGGGCACGCCTGGCGACGACATCATTTACGCCATGGGTGGCAACGACACCGTCTACGGACTCGGCGGAAACGACATCATCTACGGCGGCAAAGGCCGAGACAAGATCTTCGGCGGTAAGGGTGACGATGAGCTGTTCGGCGGTTCCGGAAGGGACCACATCGAAGGCGGGGCGGGCGACGACTATATCGATGGAGGTAAGGGTCGCGACGTGCTGATCGGCGGCCAGGGCGATGACAAAATCAAGGGTGAACAGAAGGTCATCGGCAAGAAGCGACGCGGCTGCCAGAAGGCTGGCAAGGCCAAGCGGGGCCGCATTAGCTCGAAGTGCGACACGATCTTCCCAGACTTCCCCTAGTGGTCTGGTCGGGCTAGGTGGTTGTGGTTCACAGACTCCGGCGTCGAACGCCTAGGTGGCTACTGGAGTCGCGAGGTCCTCGTGTCGATCTTCATCACAGCAAACTATGCCGCTGTGAAAGACTGGAGACCTTGGCTCCCGAAAGATCTTCGCTCGCCGCCTGGCCCGATTCGGTACTGCCAGCGCTCTTGGCGGCTGAGGCTAATCCGGTCACTGTCGACTTCACCACCACTGGTCGCCTATCGCTAGAACAACGAAGAATCGAGATCTGGCTGGTGTGTGTCGGCGATCGAGTGTTCATCACCGGAACGCCAGGTGATCGGCACTGGCTAGCGAACCTGATCGAGGACGCCAGCTGTGAAGTCCACTTCAAGGACGACCCGTCCGCCTCCGGGATCGTCGGCGACATCGCCTGCACGGCCTCACGAATCCTCGATGAAGCCGAACGTCGCCTGGTGCTCGAACACCGATCGACCCGCTGGTACCGCGAGCAAGTCTCCCTGCTCGACTTGGTGGCACAAGCACCGCTGGTCGAGCTGATTCCGACTCTCAACTAACTCTACTCGGGCCACATATGGTCGCGATATCCCCCAAGTTCCGCCCGAGTTCGGGCGATTAACACCTAAGAGCAAGTATTGCCAGCGCCCCAGCCCCCCGCCGCTAGAAGAGTGAGGGGTTGGGGTCGCGTGCCGGTGGTGGGGGTTGGTCGCATGCGGGTTGGTTGTTCCAGCGGGTGCTGCGGGGCAGGTCGGGTTCGACAGGTTGGTTGGCGTTGCGACCAGTCTCGGTACTGCGGCCGGGTTTGTGGCCGTGCGGGGGTTGGTAGTCGCGGCTGATAGCGAGTTCGGCCGGTGGTTGGGGGTGCGGCACTGTGGTAGTCGCAACAACAAGGCCGGTAGCGGTTTGCAGGTTGAGTGTTTGGTCGGCGTTGCGGGTGATTTGGTGGGCGTTGTCGTGGATTTGGTGGTGGTGGGTGGTGCAGAGTGGTCCGAGGTTCCAGAGTTGTGATGGGCCTAGGTCGAGCCAATGCCAGAAGTGATGCATCTGACACCAGTTGAACGGTGTTCGACAGAACATGCAGCCGCCATACATTTTCTGTAGAGCGCGCCGTTGAACGCGGTTAGCGGTTCGGGACCGGCGGGCGTTATCTAACGGTTCACCATCGGGCTTAAAGATCATTGGCAACACGTGTGCGTCGCAGGCGAGGCGGCGGATAGTGGCAGCCCCTACGGGGGTGCCGTCACCAAACCAGCCGACCGGCTCACCCCCAATAGCCGATAGTTGGCTGGTGAGTTTGTGGAAATCAGCGAACAAGACCAGCTCAGCGGGCGGGCCTAGTGTCACCCCGATTGCAGGGGCAGCAGGAACGGTCGAACCGGAACCGTCATCACCGGGTTCACCGACGTTGTCGGGGTTGTTGGTTGGTTGGGGCGCTCCCGCGGGCGTGGGGTACCCGGTTCGCCCAGGCCTATCAGCCCCAGCAGGGGTCTCACCAGCAGGGATATTGCTGGTCGTGGGGGTGGTGCCGGTGAGGCGCAGTAGGAGGGCTTGGGCTCGTAGCCAGCCGTGTTTGTTGCGCACACCGTCAGGTATCGGGAACGTTTTGTCGCGGTTAGCTGCCCACAGGGTTCTTAGGTCGGTTTCGATTAGTTCGCGGAAGCGGTTACCCAGCTCGGGGTCTAGTTCGGCGTTGATGACAGTCATACCGTCTTTGTTGTCCCAAATGTTAAGAAACGACAACAA
>CBERPN010000115.1:0-12860 GCA_965524675.1 uncultured bacterium | reverse complement strand
GAGCCTTTCGGGTTGCCACCGAAATAGAAGGACATGCCGACAACGCGGCACCATCGGCGTTTGGAGGTCTTTGTTTGGCGGTCGAGGATCGTATCCACCGAATCGAGCCAGCTCTCGATGGTCTGCAACTAATGATCTGGGTACCCGATGCGGTCAACCCAACCAAGCTGGCCCGTGGCGTCGTTCGTCAAAACCTTGAGCTGGGCGACGTCATCGTTCAGGCGGCGAGTTGCGCGGCTGTCGTTGCTGGGTTTTCGTTGGGTCGCCTCGACATGATTGCAGAGTGCGTTCACGACAGAGTTCACGAACAGGCGCGCTTAGCTGGGCTTCCCGATAGCAAAATGGTCATCGAGGCCTTGCGCGACTGCGGATACGCGGCTTGGCTCAGCGGATCCGGACCAGCTGTTGCCTGCGTCGCCGAGTCCAATGCGGTCGATCATTGTGCCTCCACGATGGGAAGGGTCGGCGATCTCGAAAAGGTTGCGGTCGACCTAGTTGGCTGCAAGCTTGTCAATGAGTAGAGTGATGGCGTCGGCAGCGGCGTTTGTTATCGCCCCACCGATCCTCCGTCACTCGATGCGAGGGACTTAACGCATAGCGTTCGACTAGCACTGCTCGCCCGTGACCACACAAGGCGATCTGGTTCGTGTCGCAAGGCGACATATTCGAAGAAGAATCGGACTTAGGGCCGAGAAGCGAGGATGACCGTGAGCGACGAAACCGCGGAATTCAAGAAGACAACCCTGCAACGCAAAGACCGCGAAGAGCTAAACAGCATCGCTGGTGCGCTAGACCTCAAGGGAACCTCCAGGCTCCGCAAGGCCGAGGTGGTCGACATGATTCTCGAGGCGGTTTCGCCCGCCGAGGCTTCTGTTGAGGAGTCACCCGAGGCTCCGGTTAGCGAGCCAGAACGGGCTCCTGCTTCGGGAGCCAAAGCTGACGGCGCGACAAGTTCGGCTGATTCTGGTGAGGGCCAGCAAGGCAATGCCGCTAGCCCCAGCGACGAGACCAATCCTAGCGGTGAGGGCTCAGAACCTGCGGTGTATCACGCTGGCGACGATCAAGACCGTGGCCGCAATCGCTCTCAACAGAACGAATCCGGCAATAGAAAAAAGCGTCGTCGGCGGGGTCGCGACCGCGATCGAGAAGAAGCTGAGTGGAGCGGCGACCCGGTTCAGGTTGGCGGGCACTTAGATCTGCGCCACGAGGGCTACGGGTTCGTTCGCCTTAAGGGATTCATTCCAACCAAGGACGATCCATACGTATCGGTGAAGATGGTTCGCCAGTTCGGTCTGCGACCAGGCGATCACATCGCGGGTAATTCGCGCCCAGCGAGTCGTAACGAAAAGAACCCAGCGATGCTCGAGGTCGCGCAGGTAAACGGCGAAGCGCCCGAGAAGTCGCTGAACCGGCCGAACTTTGATGAGCTGACTCCTCTGTTCCCCGATGAGGTACTCCGCCAGCACGTCAAAGACGACAACTACAACATGACGTCGCGCATCATCGATCTGGTGGCACCGATCGGAAAGGGCCAACGCGGTCTTATAGTCTCGCCGCCTAAGGCGGGCAAGACAGCGGTGCTAAAGAGCATCGCCAGCTCGATCGAGGCAAACAATCCCGAAGCAGAGTTACTGGTCTTATTGGTCGACGAACGGCCCGAAGAGGTGACCGACATGCGTCGTCATCTCAAATCGGGCGAGGTAATAGCGTCGACCTTCGATCGCCCTGCCGACGAGCACATTCTCGCCTCTGAAATGGCTATCAACCGCGCGAAGCGACTGGTGGAATCTGGCAAGGACGTAGTGATACTGCTCGATGGAATCACCCGCCTAACCCGGGCATACAACATGGCGGCGCCCAGCAACGGCCGGGTCATGTCCGGGGGCCTCGACGCTGGGGCGATCTATCCGCCGAAGAAGTTCTTTGGCGCGGCACGCAACGTCGAAGAAGGCGGATCGCTTACGATCCTGGCCACAGCTCTGGTCGAGACCGGTTCAAAAATGGACGAGGTGATCTTTGAAGAGTTTAAGGGCACCGGAAACATGGAACTCAAACTCGACCGACGTGCCGCCGAGCGTCGGATTTACCCAGCGATCGACATCGAGGCGTCTTCGACTCGTCACGAGGAACTACTCATGGACAAGAAGGCCGTGCAGCAGGTCTGGAAGTTGCGGCGAGTCCTGGGCGCGATGTCGGCCGACGGCGAGGGAGACTCCTTAGCAGGCCTAGAACTCTTGATAGACCGCCTTACCGTTTTCTCAAATAACGACGAGTTTCTCGCCGAGATAGCCAAAGGCGCCAGCCTAAACCTGTAATGACACTTGTCACCTCCCCACTCAATCTTGCGCTCGATGTTGGAATGAGTACCCAAGAAAGGCCAGACTCCTACCTATGAAGCCCGATATCCATCCCGAATACCGACCCGTGGTGTTCCACGATCAGTCGGCTGACGAGTCGTTCATCACCCGTTCCACAATTTCCACCTCGGAGACAATCGAGTGGGAAGACGGAAACACATATCCGTTGGCCAAGATGGAAATCACATCGGCAAGCCATCCCTTCTTTACTGGCACGATGAAGATCGTCGATACCGCCGGTCGAGTCGAACGCTTCGAGCGTCGCTACGGGCGCCGCAAGAAGGCCGACGGTGCAGCTGCGCCTGACGCCGTCGAACCGTCAACCGACGAATCCTGACGGCTACGGGACCCGCTCGATCCAATCTCTACCAGTCGGCGCTTCGTTCGCTCACAACCAAGCATTTCTGCGCCTCGGGTGATGAGACGATCCTAGCGTTTGGCCTTGGGGCAGCGCTGGTGGTTGGCGACACCTTGGTCGTGTATCGCCACGAAGACTCGGCACACGCTCTTGGCCCGGCGGTGTTGCTAGCGGCAAAGCACCGCGCAGCGAAACTGGTCGTGTTGGTTGGCGATGACGGGTCAGTGCTGGCACGCCAAGCATCGCAACTCTCGCCTTTCCCGGTCATAAACAAGGTTGTCGGCACCGATTTGGAGCCGGTCGGGCCGAGCAAGGCTGGCGAGGGTGATCAGGCCGAAGCGCTTGCGCTTCATGTGCTCGATCAGTTTCGAGCCGACTTCGAAGCACATGGGCTTACCATGGTCGTTGAGCAAGGCAGAATTACTGCCGAGTTACTCGGCCTTGAGATCGCCCGCGTTGTCGAGGGTGAGCTCCAGGTAGGCATCGGCCGGTTCGATCGCGAGGCCGGTGTGATGCTGCGCGGCACTGCCGCTTCGCCCGACGTGCTCGCCGACGCCATCGAACAAGTGGCGCCACACCGAAGCTCGTCAGCCTCGCCACACCCGCTCAATCGTTTGTGTCGCGAGCGTTGGCTGCGCCAAGTTGCGATAGCCAATCCCGCGACGCTCGGCCTAACCGAACTCCATGCCATAGCCACGGTCGAGCCGCGGCTGAACCTGCTCGACCCCTGGCCGGCGGCTGCGATCGGTTCCAGAGCAACCGATCTGCTAACAGCGGACGAGACGGTCGTCTTGGTCGTGTTCTCGGCAGGTATCGACCCCCAACTACTGTCGTTTGTTGCCGACCTCTTAGCGCGCCACGATCCGACCGATGTGATGGTTGTGCTTCCCGAGCGCGACATTCATCCAACCGTGGTCCAGGCAATGTCGTGGCTGCGCGTACCCGTCGAGATGATCGCGGTGGCACCTCCGTGGCCTAGTGGTACGTCTTGAAAATATCTGTGACATGTCCCCACACCACTGGTGGCTGAACGACGGCGTCATTTTGGTACCGCAAGATAGTGTCTATGGGTGCTCGATCGCATCAACTCTCTCGAACGTGAACTGCGCGACGTCGAGACGCGCCTCGGCGACCCCGCTGTAATCGCCAGCCCCGACAAGCTTGAGGCCGAATCTCGCCGTTACAAAGAACTCAAGGAAATCGTCGACGTTGGCGTGCAGTACCGTTCCGTCAACGAAGACCTCGAGGCCGTGCGCGAGATGGTCTCGGAGTCATCCGCCGAAGATGCTCAGGATTTTAAGGACTACGTCACCGAGCTAGAAGAACAACTTCCGGGCCTTGATGCTCAATTACGGATTCTGCTACTGCCTAAGGATCCCAACGCCGCCCGCAATGTAATCCTTGAAATCCGTGGCGCGGAGGGCGGCGAAGAAGCCAACCTTTTTGCGCGCGATCTCTATGAGATGTACGTCGCTTTCGCAAAGCGTCAAGGTTGGAAGATGGAAACCCTCGAAGCCAAGGCTTCCGACATGGGTGGTTTCACAGAGGTCACCTGTCTATTGAAGGGCGACGGTGTCTGGTCTCGCCTCAAATTCGAAGGTGGAACACATCGGGTGCAACGGGTGCCAGTAACCGAATCGCAGGGTCGAGTCCACACATCGTCCGCTACGGTCACGGTGCTTCCCGAGGCCGACGAAGTCGAGGTCGAAATCGACGAGAACGACCTTCAGGTCGACTACTACCGGTCATCGGGTCCGGGCGGGCAATCGGTTAACACCACCGATTCTGCAGTTCGGATAACCCACAAGCCCACCGGCGTCTCGGTGGCGATGCAGGACGAGAAGAGCCAAATTCAGAACAAGGCCAAGGCCCTAAGAGTCTTGCGTTCTCGACTGCTTAAGGCCGAACAGGATCGTCAAGCGGCCGAACTATCTGAAGCTCGTCGCGATCAGGTGGGCGGTGGCGGCAGATCGGAAAAGATCCGCACCTACAACTTCAAAGAGAACCGACTGAGCGATCACCGCAAACTTGGTGGGATCACCATCTACAAGCTCGACAAGGTCCTGGCGGGCGAACTCGATGAGGTGAGCGACTCGCTCGTCCACGCCGAGCGTCAACAACAGCTAGAAGACGGTCAGTAGCATATGCGGACAACCCACTCGCCAGACCGCTAATTAGGTGTCTGACACAATTCTTTGGAGTCAACTGTTGGCCGAAGCCACAGAGCGGCTCTCAGCAGTGAGCGAGAGTCCGGAGATAGATGCGAGGCGAATAGTCGAGGCTGCTGCCGGCTTTGAACCTGCAGATTTCGCCGCCGGGCTCTGCGACAGCGTAACGAATCGAGGTATGTCGTCGTTCGACGCGATGATCGCTCGCCGATTGGTGGGGGAGCCGCTTCAATACGTCGTCGGATCATGGTCATTCCGCTATCTTGATCTATTCCTCGACAATCGAGTACTGATTCCCCGACCTGAGACTGAGGTAGTCGCAGGATTGGCTCTCGCCGAGATTGATTTGCACGACGCGCAGCAGGTTGCCGACCTCGGGACAGGCTCGGGAGCGATTGCGCTGTCGCTGGCTACCGAACGCGAAGTAGCGGTGTGGGCTACCGATGTTTCAGCCGATGCCCTGGTGGTGGCCCGAGCCAACCTCGCTGCGATTGGGCAGGCGGCGACCCGGGTTCGGATGACCCAAGGCGCGTGGTTTGAGGCCTTACCAGCCGAACTTGAGGGCCGCTTGGATGTGATCGTCAGCAACCCGCCTTACGTCGCGACAACAGAGAAGCTGCCACCGGTAGTCGCCGATTGGGAGCCGGGTCGAGCCTTGTTCGGCGGTCTCGACGGAACCGATGATCTGGTTCAGCTGGTTTCTGAGGCACCGCGGTGGCTATCTCCGAAGGGATCGTTGGTGCTGGAGATGGCGCCGCAGCAGACCGAGCGCTTGGCCGCGTTGGCACTGGTAGCTGGATTTGCGGAGGCGGAAATCCATGAAGATCTGAGTGGTCGCCCGCGAGCCTTGGTAGCTCGTCGATGACTTCGCTGTTGCTGTCGATCGATTCGGACGACTCGACGCCCAGGGCGGTCGCAGCGTTGCTGGCCAGCGAACCGATCATCTTGCCCACCGACACGGTCTACGGGTTGGCGGCTATTGCCGGCGACACCGAAGCGCGGGCCAAAATCTTCGAACTCAAGGGCCGCCCCGACGGCCAGGCGCTGGCGCTGCTGGTTGCCAATATCGCCCAAGCGCGCACGCTGGTTCACGTCGATGACAGATTCGAAGCTCTTGCCGCAGCCTTTTGGCCGGGCGGCCTAACGATTGTGACCGCTGCCGTCAGCGACGTCGCCGACAAGGTCAAGGCCAACGATTCAACCCTTGGAGTGCGGGTGCCACAACAGAGTTGGGTTCGTTCGTTGGCCGCTGAGGTCGGGCCACTCGTTGCCACCAGCGCCAATAAGCACGGTGTTGCGACTCCGTCGTCGCCAGCAGAAGTCGCCGAGTTATTTCCTGAGACGCTCGTAATCGACGCGGGCATGGGTGGGAAGGTCGCCTCAACAGTGATCCGACTACTCGATGGCTCAATCGAGGTTCTTAGACATGGCAAGGTCTCCGAGCATGAAATCCGCAACCGAAGCTGTCGTGAATTCGGTGATGATTGCGAATAGAGTTCAAACAACCTGTGCGCGGGTCGATAGCTACACCAAGACCCCGACACCGACAGAAACAGGATGAAGTGATGTCGTCGATCGAAGAAACTCCGGTAGTTATTCTCTGCGGCGGATTCGGAACCCGGATCCGCGAGGCGAGTGAGAGCCTTCCCAAGCCGATGATCGAGGTCGGCGGAATGCCGATTCTGTGGCACATCATGAAAATGTACAACTCGCACGGCTTCCGTCGATTCGTCCTTGCCAGTGGCTACAAGTCGACCACGGTAAAGGACTACTTCCTTCGCTATCGCGAACACCTATCTGACTTCACGGTCGACCTCGGGTCGGACAAGCCCCCCGTATTCCACAACGCTGGGCTCGACGAAGACTGGGAAGTCACCTGTGTCGACACCGGCCTCGAGACCCTCACCGGCGGGCGCTTGTCACAAGTCCGCCGTTTCCTTGATGCCGACCGTTTCATGCTCACCTACGGCGATGGCGTGGCCGATGTCGACATAACCGCATTGTTGAAAACCCACCGCGAGAGCGGTTTAGCGGGCACGGTCACCGCCGTGCACCCAACCAGTCGCTTCGGCGAGCTCAATACCGATGGTGCAGTAATCACCGGTTTCGCCGAGAAACCGGAGCTATCCGGTGGCTTGGTCAATGGTGGGTTCTTCGTGTTCGAGAACTCCTTCCTCGACTACGTCCACGACGACGACGGCATGCTCGAACAGGTCGCGCTACAAAAACTGACCGCCGATGGTCAACTCGGGCACTTTGTACACGGCGGGTTCTGGCGCGGCATGGACACCTACCGAGAGTACAAAGAGCTCAACGAACTCTGGGACAGCAATCAAGCCCCTTGGAAGGTTTGGTAGGGCACTACCTCCGCATTGGAAAACCCCCGCAGCTTGTCCAATGATGCTCGCGTGACCACTGAACCCGGCGAACTTATCCACACGCGCAGCTACGACACTCAAGTATTCCTGCGCGATGAAGCACACCTCGTTGTGCGCGGAGTTCTCCGCGACACCAAACCGCCTGGGATGTACGTAGCTGACGATCCGGACAGCCTCGATATCCACGAGATGCATGTCGAACTACTCGTCGGCATTGCAAACCTTGAGATTCTCGAAGCGACGGCGACGATGCAGACTCACCCCAACGAGACCTGTCCTTCGATCAACGACGACTACACGGCTTTGGTCGGCCTCTCGATCGCCCGCGGTTTCAATCGAAAGGTCCGCGAACTGTTCGGCGGTCCTCGGGGATGCGCCCACGTCACGACGCTGCTTCAGGCGATGGCTCCTGCGGTGATGCAGTCATTGTGGTCGGTTGAGGTGCGCCGCAATCGAGTCGAAGGGTTACCAGCCGGCCGCAGTTCTAAGCGCGGCGATGATCATCCGGGCTTCGCCACCAACCTCAACACCTGTCACGTGTGGAGCGAGGACGGCGACCATGTCGCAGCGATTCGCGCCGGAGCACCAATATTGATACCGCTGCCAATCTCGAATCGACTAAAAAAGCTCGGCCGAGGCGGCGACGACTGGCGTGATCCTGCCGACACCACTGACTAGTAGTGGGCGCCCACGGAGCGCGGCGAGTGGGTTCGCTCTGCTCACCTACCGGCGCCCGTCCTAAGGCCGTTCGAGCCAGGTTCTTGTCATCGAGATGACCTCGAGGTCGGGAATCGACCAGACGTACCGCTCGACGTCGTCGAGAATTTGCTCGACCATCTTCGCCGAACTGGAAACAGAGGCCACGCCGACGCTCGAGCGTTGCCAAGTGTCCTGGTGGTCGACTTCGGCCACCGCAACCGGATAGCGATGCGAAAGCGTCTCGATCAAAGAGCTAAGCACCGACCGTTTTGCCTTCAGCGAAGTCGCCTGAGGAATGTGAATCTGGATCTCGACCGCGCAAACATGCATCTGTTCGAATCTACAGTAGGTCCCAAGACCGATCCTTCTCGCTCAGCGTGGTAGCCGGTATCGGCAACTCGATCCCCAGAGTTGGGTCGTCGACCCGTAGGCCTCGTTCGCCGCCCGGGGAGTAGCCGCGGCTAACCGTATATAGAGCCTCAGCGTTGTCGGTGAGGGCCAGGTAGCCGTTCGCGAACTGACCTGGAACGTAAAGCCCAAGATGGTTCTCGACCGAAAGCTCGACACCGAACCACTCTGTGTAGGTATTGGAGTCGGGTCGCATGTCGACGATGGTGTTGAAAGTCGCGCCGCGGACACACCTGAAGAATTTGATCTCAGTGTGCGGCGGCTCCTGCCAGTGCAGCCCTCGAAAGGTGCCACGGGCAAGGTTGTTAGAGAGATTGATCTGTTCGATGTGGCTTTCGAGCCCGGCCGCTGCGAACTCTTCACGGCAGAATGCGCGGGCAAAAAAGCCGCGTTCGTCGTCGCTGGGTTCGAGCTCGACTACATATGCCCCAGCGAGGGGTGTCTCGGTGAATTTCACAAGCCTTCGCTACGCCATTTCAAGCTGGGCTCGCCACAATTTCACAACATCGAACGAATCATCGAGTTCGACCTTGGCGAGGCTGATCGGCTCATCTTGAACGATCGCGGCCGTGGTCTTGGCGAACTGGACGAGGCCCATGGGTAAGTATCCGGCAGCGTTCTCGGCAGTGTCGATGTGACCGTATGCACTGAACCCGCCGATGCAGTCGAGTTCTTCGTTCGCCGCCAAGTCCTTCTTGGCCATAGCGACAACCTCGGCGACGTGTGGCCCGTCGACGGTTGCTAGCGGCTCGCGGTCCATGATGACGTCGGCCAAAGTGAGCGGCAGTTCGAGGTGTACGAGATGATATGGCCGGAAGAAGAAGTAGTCGGGCCCGTCGCCCATTTTGTAGAACCGCATCGGCGTTTCCACCAGCGCGTGGCGTTCGTGGCGGGCGACGATACCGATACCTGCGGCGAAGTCGCCTTGATGGGTGAAGTCGACAACGCCGGTGGTGTCCTGCTTGGCCGCGGAGACTGCGTTAGGAATGTCGGTCGCTGCCTTTTCGACCGTGGTTTGGATGCCGCGCATGCCGCGAACGTCGGGAACCATCCCGGTCGCATTTGCGACACACGCCATTTCGACTTGCATCTTGGTGCCGTCGCCGAACGAGGTGGTCATGATGGCGCTAGTCTTATCGCGTTCGCTATAGGCGGCACCGCTGTCGGGCGATTGGTGAACGTCGAGATGGCGTTTGCAGTTGAGAGCGATCGTCGGATGAAAACCCATCCCCAAAAGGTCTTGTTTAAGGCGGAGAATCACTCCGGGTTGATCGCCATCGGCGATGGTGTACACAGCGTCGTTGGCTTTCGCCCGCTCGTGGAAGGTGTATGCGAGCAAGCCGTCGATCTCGGCGTTGAACGACACCACGTGTTGGCCTGCGTCGAGGCTCGACAGAATTGCTCTGGCGCCGTAGTCGAGCGCGCCGGTAGCTTCGACGGCGATATCGATCGGTAGTTCGGCGATCGCCTCAAACGATTCGGTAAAGGCTGGCTTTCCGGCGGTGATAGCGTCGGCGAGGGTTCCAACATCGTCGCTAGCCACCACATCGGTGGCTGAAAAGCCTGCGAGTTCGTAGGCCGCTATTGCGCGGTCGGCGGTGCGGTTGACTACGAGCGCCGGCCGCATTGCCGGTGCTCGCACCAACTGATTGACGATCGAGCTGCCCACATAGCCGGCTCCGATGACCGCGATGTTCGCTTCGCCCTGCGCCTCAGCGCGCCGTTTCATTCGATTCCAAATACCCATATACCCAACCTAACGGCAAGACCAGCCAGCTACTTAGGGATCGCCGCCACCGAGCCTGCTGTTCACCGGCAATATTGTTCAGGAATTGCTGAGATTGTCCGATGGAGAGCAGTCCTAGCTGGCATGCTGGGAACCCCCGATCGAACAACCTGGAGACCCGTTTCCGTGGACGTCACTTCACCAATGACCGCCGAAGAGGTGCTGTTCAGCGACCTCGAAAATCTTTCCTCTGGCCTAGCGGCCGACTTTCCACGACTCGCTGGAAAACGGCTTCTGATTACCGGTGGAGCCGGGTTTCTTGGCTATTACCTCGTGCAGGGTGTGCTTCATTGGAACGAGCATCACAATGACGGCGACTCGGTCGACCTCGTCGTCTACGACAATTTCGTTCGCGGGCTTCCAGATTGGCTGAGCGCGCTCGAGTCAGATCCGGCGCTCACACTGGTGAAGCACGACATCGTCGAAGCGCCTCCGGCCGAGCTGGGCGATGTCGACTTTCTCATCCATGCAGCGTCGATCGCCTCGCCAATCTTTTATCGCGAGTACCCGATCGAGACGATGGACGCCAATGTCATAGGCCTGCGCCATCTGCTCGAGTACGCAAAATCTCAAGCCGAAAAGGGAAAGCCACTCGAGAGCTTCCTGTTCTATTCGACCTCGGAGATATACGGCGACCCAGACCCCGACAACATCCCCACACCCGAAACCTACCGTGGCAACGTGTCGTGCACCGGGCCGCGGGCCTGCTACGACGAATCGAAACGCTACGGCGAAACACTGTGCGTTAACTTCGCGAAACAGCACGGTCTTCCGATCGTTACAGCCCGTCCGTTCAACAACTACGGACCGGGTCTAAACATCAACGATGGCCGCGTGCTACCCGACTTTGCACGCAATATCTTTGCTGGCGAGAACATCGTTTTGCTGAGCGACGGTTCGGCCACCCGCACGTTTTGCTACATCTCGGACTCGATCGAGGGCTACTACCGGATTCTGTTCCGGGGACGTCCCGGCGAGGCTTACAACATCGGCACCGAGACCCCGGAGATCTCGATGCTGACGTTGGCTGAGACAGTTGGCCGAATCGGCAGCGAGCAACACGGCTGGACAGGTGAGGTCGTTCACGGGGTGAGCGACGATCCTGAGTACCTCACCGACAACCCCAACCGTCGTTGCCCGATCATCGCCAAGGCCCGAGATGAACTTGGCTACGAGCCAAAGGTCGGATTCGATCAAGGCATAGAACGCGCAATCGCCTGGTACTCCGGCAATCGCTAACGCCCCGATATAGCTAGCTAACACCACCAACTACAAGGCTTACCCACAATGAAGATTTCTGTCGTCGGAACCGGATACGTCGGACTCGTGTCTGGGGCTTGCCTGGCCGCAAAGGGCCACAACGTCACCTGTGTGGATATTGATCCTCAGAGGGTCATCGACATCAACAATGGCATTCCTCCAATCCATGAAGACGGCCTGCCCGAACTTATGGAGGAGCACGTCGGTACAAGGCTGATCGCCAGCGGAGATCTTCGCGACGCAGTGCTGAACTCTTCGGCATCGCTGATCGCGGTGGGTACCCCGTACAAGGGTGACGAAATCGACCTGCAGTTCATTCGAGCGGTCGCTACCCAGATCGGCGAGGTTCTCGCCGACAAGGACGACTACCACGTGGTCATCGTTAAGAGCACCGTGGTCCCTGGTACCACCGAAGATGTCGTGTTGCCATTACTCGAAGAAGCGTCGGGCAAGACCGCTGGGGTTGATTTCGGCGTTGGAATGAATCCTGAGTTCCTGCGCGAAGGTGTGGCTATCGCCGATTTCATGAACCCCGACCGCATCGTGTTGGGTGGGATCGACGAGCGCACAATCGCGGTCATGGCAGAGATCTACGAACCGTTCGAATCCGCCGACAAAATGTCGACCACGCCGCGCACCGCCGAGATGATCAAGTACACCGCTAACTCGTTGCTGGCGACCCTAATTTCGTTCGCCAACGAGATCGGCAATATCTCGGCCAAGGTTGGGGTCGACGTGGTCGACGTTATGAAAGGCGTGCACCTCGATCACCGGTTCAACCCGATTCTCGACGACGGCAGCCGCCTCAACCCCTCGTTTCTCACCTATGTGATGGCTGGCCCTGGCTTCGGCGGCTCTTGTTTCCCCAAAGATGTCAAAGCCTTGGTCGCCCATGGCAAGAGCACCGGCCACTTCCCCAACGTGCTCGATGCCGTAATCGACGTCAACGAACGCCAACCCGTTCGCATGGTCGAGCTTCTACAAGAGCACGTGCCAGATTTGAATGGTGCGCGCCTAACTGTCCTCGGCTGTGCGTTTAAGCCGGGCACCGACGACGTGCGCGAGTCGCCGTCGCTGCCGATTATTCGCCAGCTTGTCGATGCGGGTGCGATCGTCACCGTGCACGACCCGATCGCCCTCGAGGGTATTCGCCCCGATTTCGGCGACGAGATTAGCTACACCACCGACCTCGATGAGGCGTTGGCGAACAGCGACGGCGTGTTGGTCGTGACGACTTGGCCCGAATATGGCGTGCTACCGGCCAAATTGGCCGACGTGTCCCCGCAACCGCCGGTGGTCGACGGGCGCCGCATGTTCGAGCCAACCGACTTCGAAACCTATGCAGCGATCGGGCGGTAAAGCCAAAACCGGTTCTGCCACCTAAAACCGCCCCTATAGGGGCCGTTCTAGGTGGCAGTTGGCCGCCAGATTACAAGTCGGCGCAGA
>CBERPN010000114.1:0-12871 GCA_965524675.1 uncultured bacterium | reverse complement strand
CCGACTTACAGCGCTTCGATGCCCAAGCTCGCCCTTGCTGGCACGACACTGATCGACCGGTGTCAGATACGTTCGTTATTCCTGGCCGTGCGAGCTATGAGTTTGAGTGGGTAGCCAGGTTTAAGGGACGTGTCTGACACCACTCGGCGGGCGGATTAGGGACGCATCATTAGGGACGTGTCTGACACCAAGGACTGACACAAACTAAAGGACGAGGGCCGAGGGGCGAGCGACGGATCAGGCGCCAGCACCAGCAGCGCTCATCGGAACATCGCGCCAGCTATACGGGCTGCACTCCGCTTCCTTCGCAGGTCATGCATGGCTGAACTTGGCGGCTGACTCGATCGGCTCCCACTCCCCCGCAGGCTTCGCATGGCTCCTCGAAGTAACCGGTTACCGGAGGTGGAAGCTTGTCGATCACCAAACGCGATTTCCGGGTCGAGAACGCAACCGCCGCCCAGCAGGCCGCGAGCACCAAGCCCAGTGCTATCACGTTGAGAATGATCGTCATGTTGGTGCGCCCCTCCCCCGGCAGCGAGTTGAGCTTACGCCCGTGCTTGCAGCGCTTCGATCAGCTTAGGAACCACCTTGTGGGCATCGCCCACGATTCCCAGATCGGCCACACCAAAGATCGGTGCCTCAGAATCCTTGTTGATGGCGATGATGTTCTTCGAACCCTTCATCCCCACCAGATGCTGAGTTGCGCCAGAGATGCCGATGGCGATGTATACCGCTGGTTTTACAACCTTGCCGGTTTGGCCAACCTGTGACGAATAGGGAACCCAGCCAGCATCGACGATGGCACGTGATGCACCGGCCGCACCCTTGAGGAGCCCGGCGAGGGTGGTGACCATTTCATAGCTTTCAGCCGAACCTAACCCGCGGCCGCCCGAAACCACGATGGCCGCCTCGTCGAGCTTGGGACCTTCGGACTCTTCGACGAAGCGTTCGATGGTCTTAGCCGCACCTGCGGCACCAGAATCAGGAACCGCCAACGGCATAACCATTGCAGCGCCACCGCCGCTCGACTCTGCGGTGAAAGACTTTGGCCTAACTAGCATTATTGCTGGTTTATCGGTGGTGGTTCCTGTCTTTACATCGATGGTTCCGCCGAATACCGGCTCGACCCCGAAGACTCTGTCGCCATCGACCACTACATCGACGACGTTGGTGATTACGGTGGCGTCGATCTTTACCGACAGCCGAGCTGCAACGTCGCGGCCGTCATAGGTTGTGGGAAACAAGATTATGTTAGGACTAGTTCCAGCAGCTATAGCGTCGGCCATAGCCCCGCCCACATGCACACCTTGCATGCCGCCAGCCAAATCGCCCGTCGCGTGAACCATCGTCGCGCCGTGGGCGCCAACTTCGGCAGCGATACCTGCTCCGTCGCCGCCGAATACGACCTCGACCGCAGGAGCGAGCTCGCGGGCTTTGGCTAGCAGTTCGAGAGTGTTGCTCGAAACGCCGCTTGGCGATGCTTCGGCGTATACCCAGATCTTTGAAAGTGTCATCGGAGCCTCCTAAAGGACCTTGAGTTCGTCGAGGAATGCCACGATTCGCTCGTGAGCATCGCCTTCGTCTTCGATCTTTTCGCCAGCTTCGCGGGCCGGAGCCTCGACGATGTCGACGATCTCCTGGCCTGCGCCAGCCCAACCAACAGCGCTGGGCTCGATGCCCAAGTCTGCGCAGGTGAGCTCTTCGACCGGCTTGTTCTTTGCGGCCATGATGCCCTTGAACGACGGGTACCGGGGTTCGACCACACCAGCGGTTACCGACACGACGGCGGGCAGCGGGCACTCGACCTGATCGTAGCCATCTTCGGTTTGACGCTTCACGGTCATCGAGCCGTCGCCGACGGTTATCTCCTTGGCGAAGGTAACCGACGGAAGGTCGAGCAAAGCTGCCAGCTGTTCGGGCACCGTCCCCGTGTAACCATCGCTCGACTCGGTAGCAGCCATCACCAGATCGGGTGTGTTTCGCCCAATGGCTGCGGCCAAGACTTTGGCGGTCGAGAGCGCATCGGAGCCTTGCAGGGCGTCGTCGCTGATAAGCATCGCCCCCTCGGCTCCCATCGCGAGGGCGGTGCGCAGCCCGCTGGTCTCGTTGTTGGGCGCCATCGAAATAAGCGTGACCGAACCACCACCGGCACCCTCGACAAGCTGAAGGGCGTACTCCACGCCGTAGCTGTCGGATTCGTCAAGGATCAGCTTGACATCGCGCTTCAGCGTCTTGGTTTCGGGGTCTATAGCTCCGGGATCGGCGGGATCCGGGATCTGCTTTACACAAACAACAACATCCATCTACGCAGTGTCGCAGGTGTGTCCACCGCAGGCGCAATCCGGGAAACCAAACTACAATGACCGCCTTGAAGGTTTTGCTTATCGTGAACTCGGCGGCTTCATCTGTGACCGCCCGCACCCGCGTGGTGATCCGCAAAGCGCTGTCCGCCGATCACCAAGTGACCTTGGCCGAAACCAGCAGACGAGGACACGCGGCGCGCCTTGCTCAGGGCGCTTCAAACGACGGCACCGAGGTGGTTGTTGTGCTGGGCGGCGACGGAACCCTAAATGAGGCCGCAAACGGGCTGGCCGGTTCGAGCACTGCACTGGCCCCGCTACCGGGAGGTTCCACCAACGTCTTTGCTCGCACTCTTGGGCTGTCGGACGACCCGATCGAAGCGACCGCAGCACTGCTGGAGGCTCTAGCCGAAAGATCGATCAAACGCATTGGCTTGGGCGATGTAAACGGTCGCTTCTTCTTGTTTCATTGCGGGATTGGCTTCGACGCAGCGGTTGTTGAACAGGTAGAAAAGCGGGGTTCGTTAAAGCGCTACGCCGGGCATCCGTTGTTCATCTACTCGGCGGTAGATACCTGGCTTCGTCATTACGACCGTCGCCATGCGGCGTTCACCGTTGTCCACGAAGACCCGAACGATGCGGGCATTACCGATATCGATGCCGCCTTCGCGTTGTTCCTCAACACCAACCCATACACCTACCTCGGCACTCGACCCTTCGACGTGGCTCCCGAAGCAACGCTCGACCGTCCGCTTGCGGTGGTCACGGTGCCGCACCTGAAACTGATTCCGCTCACTCGAATCGCTATGGCCTCGCTGCGAGACGGCGCAACACTTCGAAATAACAAGGCCGTCGACTATCGGGTCGATATCACCAGCGTGACCGTGAAGGGCCACCGGCCCTTTCCTTACCAAGTCGATGGCGACTATCTGGGCGACGTCGATGAGCTGCGAATTGCGCACCGTCCAGAAATCCTCGACCTAGTCGTACCGGTCGACTAGCGAACCCTGAAACTACTGACCTGGTGACCGCTGACCGGTCATTGCGGCAGTAATTTACGCCGAGGGAACAAGTTTTCTAGTGGCGGCCGGGTTGTTGGTGACGATTCCGTCTACCCCCATGGCCACTAGTTCCGTGATTCGTGCAGGGTCATCGACGGTCCAGACATTTACCGCCAGGCCAGCGTCGTGGACCGCCTCGACAAAGGCTGCGTCTACCAGCGGGTCGTGGCTGTTGAGAGCGCTGTGCCCGCCGTCGAGAGCCACACGGATTAACTCGTCGGTAGGAGTTGGGTCGGAGTAAAGCATGGCGGTCTTCACCGGAACATCTAGCGCCCGAACCGCGCCCACCATCTCGAAGTCGAACGACGATACGAGAAGCGACTCGGGCTCACAAATCGCCAAGGCGACCTCGAGGGTGGGAGCTGCCAACGATCGGGTCGGGTCAAAGCCACGTTCGGCGGGTTCGTTCTTGATCTCGATATTTATCCCCATTCCGGCGCAGGCTTCTAGCGATTCTGCAAGGGCGGGAACTGACTCCGGTAGCTCAGAACGGGTCAATTCAAAGATTTCACGACCATCTGGCAGGTGGGGATCATGGTGAATCGCCAGGGTCCCGTCGGCGGTCAGGCGCACGTCGAGTTCTACCCAATCGGCACCCTGAGCAGCGGCGGCTCGAAAGGCCTCCAAGGTGTTCTGCGGATGGCTGGCCGAGGCCCCTCGGTGGGCAATTACCAGTGTCATCGATGGCTCCAAGTTGCCGATTTAGGGCAAGATCGTTGTTGAGAAGTGGCGTCTCGCACGCCCTCTGCGAGAACCTACGGGAAAAAAGATCCCTTGCCCCCCTCGGTTATCCAAGGTATCTTCGCACAGGAAAGTAGAACACGTTCTCATTTGTGAGACTCCGGGCGATATGGAGCCACAAGGCGGGTGCGAAGGTGCGCTACCGACAAACATTCCGCCTCTCACATTTGGGCGGAGCTTCACCAACACGCGTACCGGAGCAATCCGGTTGGAGGAATTTGTGGCACTTACGATGGGCGATTCAGGCACGTTGATTGGCACTGCTGGCGATTGGCGAGATGTCGCCGCATGCAGTGACACCGACCCCGAGTTGTTCTTCCCAATAGGCACTACGGGTATGGCGATCGATCAGATCGAGTCGGCCAAAGAGGTCTGCACCAGCTGTCGTGTGCAAGACGCTTGTCTGACCTTCGCGCTCAAAACCAACCAAGATTCTGGCGTCTGGGGCGGCCTCTCCGAAGAGGAGCGCCGGATTCGCCGCCGCGCCGCTAAGCGCGCAAAAGCCGTCGGCTAGGAGCAGGCTTCTAGTGGTGCGTCTTCAGTGAGATCGTGCCCTATCTGACTTGCGGCGATTTCTAACCGGGATCGTCAAAGCGATCCTGGTTCCGCGCCTGCCGGGCGGGCCATCGCCAGCGGCCATGTCAATAGTGCCGACCAGTTCATCACAGATGAAAGCTCGCACGATTGTGAGCCCAAGCCCGGTCGACTCGAGAGCAAAGCCCTCAGGTAGACCAACGCCATCGTCGGACACACAGAGCCGCAGCGACTCGTCGTCGCGGCCGAGACTAACCAAAACGTGGCCAGGTTGGTCGACCGTGGCGAAGCCAAACGCGTGGTCAGCGGTGTTCTGAAGCAGCTCGGTAATCACTACCGATAGCGGCATCGCCACCTCGCTCGGAACGATCCCGGCATCGCCCTCTACGGTAATAACGATTGGTTTGCCGGGAAGTACCATGCTCTCCTCGACCATGCGCACAAGCGGTTTCACCAACTCGACTAACACAACATCGTCGCCGGTGTCGTGGTCTTCACCGGTGTCTTGTGAGAGCGTCTCGTGCACGAGCGCTATCGATGCAATGCGCCTGACCGACTCATCGAGCGCGGCCTTGGCTTCGGCGCTGTCGACGCGGCGGCTTTGAATTCGTAGCAAAGACGAGATGGTCTGAAGGTTGTTCTTAACCCGATGGTGAATCTCTCGAATCGTCGCCTCTTTCGACATCAACAGCCGGTCGCGTCTTCGCAAATCAGAAATATCTCGAAGCGCTAACAACCCTCCGGTTACTTCACCACCGTCGAGCAGCGGCAAATAGTGCATCACCACTGTGGTCTCGCGGCCATTTTCGAGCTCGACAATCACCGGTTGGCGATGGCTACAAGCCTTCTCGATCTCGTCGTCGCCGAGACCGAGCGACAAGAAGTCGATCCCAAAAAGATTGCGATGCACCCCGAGTCGGTGAAATGCCGAAACTGCGTTCGGCGAGGCAAAGTCGACCCGAAAGTTGCTGTCGAGAACCACCGTTCCATCGCCCACACGCGGAGCGCGAAACCGGCCTTCTTCTTGACGGCTATAGGGAAACTCACCGCGCTTCACCATCTCAGCGAGTCGCTGATAGGTGTGAACATAGGTGCGATCCATTTCGCTGCGAGGCCGATCGGTCGTTATGTGAGACTCGCTGGTCATCACACCCACCACACCGCTGGGGCCGCGCACTGGCACAGACTGCACACCGACCAACTCGTCGAAGGTCTGGCGAAGGCTCAATTCGCCCTGCTCGATCTTGCTGTGATGGTACGACTGGCGAACGAGTGGCCTTTCCGATGGCCTAAACACCTGCCCAACCGGATCGGCGCGGTACATGGTCTGACCGGTCGAGGGGCGCACATGGCCCAAGACGATGAACGACCCTTCGTCGTCTTTGGTACGAGCGAACAACAGCAAATCTGAAAAACTCAAATCGGCCATTAGCCCCCAAGAACGAACCAACCTACGCAGATGGCGGATGTCGTTCTCGCCCAGGTCTGTCCGCTCACGGGCGATCTCAGAAAGACTTGCCACAGCAGGAGACTAGTCGGGGACGTCCCAGAGACGGTCGCCTAGCTCGAGAACACCAGCTAAATCAACAATTTCGGTTTCGAGATAGGGAACGCCGACCACAGGTGCCCCATTGCGGGGTAGCTCTTGCAGCACGGCATCACCCTGGGCGGCCAGCAGGCGAAAATCATCGAACCTGTCAGCGATCTCGCGCAGCACGCCGGCCGTGACCTCTGGTTGGCTTGGCATAATTGTGGCCGCCAGCGAATCGACTCCACTGCGCAACTTTTTGGCTGAGGTTGCGGCCCCGCGAGTGCTGAACACCTCCGGTAGAAGCCGATTCGCGACGATGGCACCAACTTGAAGATCTCGCTCAGCCAAAGCCGAAAGCAAGAACCGCGCTTCGCTGGCCGGCCCGGGTTCAGGTGTGGTTACAACCACAAAGCTGGTTCGCGAATCGGCGAGGGTTCGTTTCACCGATGTGGCGCGCTCTACAAACCCGTCGTAGAGGGTCTGAAACAATAAGAAGAATTCGCCGATATCGGTGAGGAACCGTGCTCCGAGTAAACGATCGGCCACCATGGTGAATGGCTTGGCGGCAGCGTTCACCAAACGCGACCTTGCTGGCGCGATGAGCCACCGCAACAGTCGGCTGGAGAAGAAATCGGCCATCCGGTCGGGGGCATCGAGAAAGTCGAGAGCGTTACGGGTTGGGGGCGTGTCGACGATTACAAGGTCGTAGCGCCCCGAGGTGTGAATCTCGTGAAGTCGCTCCATTGCGATGTAGTCGTGGCTCTGCACGAAGCGCCCGGTGATGTTGCGATAGAGCTTGTTGGCGAGGATCGACTCGCGGGTGGCTTCATCGGGCGCGTGATCGGCGATGAGGTCGTCCCAACTGGCCTTAGTGTCGAGCATGGCGATCCAGAGTTCGCCCACCGGCTCGACTCCCGCATCGTCAAATAGCTTCGCCGGGACCCGTTTCTCGACATTACCGAACGACTCGAGACCCAACGCCGTAGCTAAGCGACGCGCAGGATCGACCGTGAGCACCAAGACTTTGCTGCTCATGCGAGCCGCTGCCGATGCTCCGAGAGCGGCCGCAACCGAGGTCTTTCCCACACCACCCGAGCCGGTGACAACGATGACTTCCTTAGAGGCCAACAGGGTCTCTACGCTCAAGACGTAACCCTCCCCTGTTCACTGCCCATCACTGGGTTCCGAGCTCTTCGCCAAGGGCGGTCGCCAATAGCTTGGTAACCCTGAGGCCTTCGCTGCGCACGAACAACTGTGGTACTACCGCGACCGTATCGCCAGCGAACTCTTCAAAGAGCCGTTCGATATGCATTGTTCGAGACCGCCGCAGACTGGAAGCGAAACTGGCTCCTGCCAAAACCGCATCGACGGTCTCGCCAGCATGATCGCGCAACACCCGCAGTTTCTTTGGGGTTGTGAACCCAGCGAAGATCACTTCTTCGGGTTGGGAGAAGAGTTCTGGCAAAACTCGGTTAATAACCAAGCCAGCCCGCTCTAGCGAGGTTTCGGATTCGAGGCGGTCGCGCAGCTCGATCGTTTCGGTAACCGGCATCTCCTCGGGCGTGGCGACCATGACCACACCGGTGGTCTTAGGGTTATGAAACACATCGTTCATGCGTTTGACCTGATCGATCACCGGGCCAACGCTCACCAGTTCGCGCAACGCATCGGGCGCAGCGAGGTGTCCAATGATGTGCCCCGAGGCGGTGGCGTCGACGATCACAAGATCGTAGTGACGCTCTCGAACTTCGTGCGCGTACTTGCCCATCGTCAGAATTTCGCGAACCCCGGGCGCCGCCGAGGCCAAGAAATCAAACGCTGCTGCCACCGGCCCAACACTGCCGACCAACGGGATCTTGAGGTTGAGTTTGATGTATTCGCGCATGGCGGCCTCGGTGTCCATCGACATCGCCCAGACTCGGTCGCTGACCTTGGTGGCGTCGAACTTCAGCTCGGGCGATTCGAATGCCATGGCGAGATCGCCGCGGCCGTCGAGGTCGCCTACTAGAACCCGCTTGCCGTGGCGCGCTGCTAGCAGAGCCAGAGCGGCCGAAATCGATGTCTTGCCCACTCCACCCTTGCCGGTTACGAACAGGAGTCGATGCTCAAAGAAGTCGATCATGAACCAGCCAAGCTGAAAGAACTAGAGATGCGTCAGCCGCCAAAACCAATTCGAGGCGACTCGTCGTCGCTGCCGATCTCGACATAAGCAATCTTGTCGGCAGGCACTCCGACCTGGTTGCCCTTTTTGTCGGTGAGCCAAAGCACCGCACCCTCACCAGCGATCGCCTTGTCGATCTCGGCCTTTAGCGCGGCACCATCGGTGGAGTCGTCGAGTTCCACACTGACCTCTTTGGGGGTGTAGGTGACGCCGATTCGAATGTCCACGGTGAGAAGACTCCTGTAGTTGGTTACTAGGCCGCAAAGGCTACTCGGCGCAGGCGCGTGTTAGTCGATCAGCGCGTGTTAGTCGATCAGCGCGTGTTAATCGATGAGATTGAGTTCTGCGTTGTATCGGCGGGTCGGTTTGAGATCTTCGTCGATCGCTCTGGCGATCTCGGCGAAGATGATGCTGGCCTCGTGATCGGGCATTTCGGCCATGATTGGACGACCCGAATCAGATCCCTTGCGAAGCTCGGGAATCAGCGGCACCTGGCCCAAAAGCGGCACTTCGAGACGTTCGGCGAGATCCAACCCGCCGCCTGCGCCAAACAACTCGTAGCGGGTTCCGTCGTCGCCGATGAACCACGACATGTTCTCGATGACGCCTTTGACCTCAAGCTTTACCTGTTGAGCCATGAAGGCGGCTCGTTGGGCGACCCGCTGGGCGGCAGGCTGAGGGGTCGTCACCACATATACCTCTGATCGGGGCAGAAACTGGGCCAGCGATAGGCTGATATCGCCGGTTCCCGGTGGTAGGTCGATTACCAAGAAGTCTGGGTCGTCCCAATAGACGTCGGTGAGGAATTGTTCCAGCGCCTTATGAAGCATCGGGCCGCGCCAGATCACGGGCTGGTCTTCTTGGGCGAAGAACCCCATCGAGATGGCGTGCACGCCGTGGGTTAGCGGCGGGATCAACATGTCGTCGATAACGGTCGGGGTCTGTGAGATTCCGAGCATTCGCGGAATCGAAAAGCCCCAAACGTCGGCATCAATTATCGCGGTTTTGTGTCCCCGCTGCGCTAGTGCGATCGACAGGTTGGCTGTTACCGACGATTTTCCGACCCCGCCCTTACCCGACGCGATCAGCAACACTCGGGTCTTCGATGCCGGGTCGGCGAAGGGAATTACCCGACCTTCGGCGTGTCCGTGAGCCGGGTTGGTGCCCGCGGTGCCCGCCGGGTTGCCCTGAACCAGCTCGCGCACGGCGGCGCGCTCTTCGTCGGTCATCACCGTGAAGCTCAGGTCGCACGTGTCGATTCCGTCGAGAGCGACGACCGCATCGCTGACCCGGTTCTGGATTTCGTTGCGAAGCGGGCAGCCTTCGATGGTAAGCGCTATCTGCACGGCGACGGTCGAGCCAGCGATCTCGATGGTGCGAACCATGCCAAGATCTACGATGCTGCGATTAAGCTCTGGATCTTCGACTGGACGAAGGGCCTCGGTTACCGCTTCGGTGGTGATGGACATGGGTAATACCTCTCGAGCGCTTTGGGCGACTGCCAGAGTATCGCCACAACCTGGCATCCAACTACTCACCTGACCGCAACGGTCGATATGATCGCAGCGTCGTGACCATTTATCTCGTTCGACATGCAACCGCTGGCACCCGCCAAGGCTTTCGCGGCGCCGATCTCGCCCGTCCACTCGACGATTTCGGAAAATCTCAAGCCGCCGCTATCAGCGCCGCGCTTAAGGACGAACGCATCGAACGAGTTCTAAGCAGCAGAGCCACTCGCTGCATCGATACCGTCGCTCCCCTAGCTCATGCGCTCGGGCTCGAGGTTGAGATCACCGACGACTTAACCGAGGGCGCGGCCATCGATGCTGTCACCGCTCTGTTGCTACAACTCGGTTCCACCAGCGCCGCGCTTTGTAGCCACGGCGACGTCATACCAGCAACAATTCGCCAGCTCATGCTCGACGGCATGCGCATCACCGGGTCTAGGCAGTGCGAGAAGGGCGCCATCTGGCGGCTCGACCTACGAGGCAACGACATCGTTACCGGCAGCTACTTAGGACTCCCTCGCTCCCTCACCGCCAATTCATAAACCAGCACAGAAGTATCAACGCTATGTTTCGCAACCCCCAACAAGAAGCCCAAGAACTACTTGCCGACGGCTACGTCGCTCGAGTTTTAGAGCCATCCCCTCCTACGGTCGATAACGACGAATGGTTCGCCGACGACCCAACATCGCTCAAGGGAGCCGATCCCGACCTGATTGCGGTAACCCCAACCACCGCTGGCGAGATCCTCTGGGACGAATTGGCAATCGACGATCCCGACATAGCAGCCTTCGCCGCCGAACGATGGTTGGGCGCCTACAAAGAGTTGGGGGCAATACCAAAACGCTTCGCGAAGTGCCGCACCGACCTGCACCGCCTCGCCTACAGCGTGGTGGCCGAAGCCCGCCGCCGTGCCAACACTAAGCTCGGGCTGCGCTTCACCAAAGACGGCTTCGGCACGCCGTTCTTTAACGATCCGACTATGGGCGACGATGTCCAGGTTCGTGTCGAAGGAACCGAACTGGTCTTGCAGCAAGGCTCCGAGGTTTCGCGCCAAACCATCACCACACTTAGCGCTGCGGCACGCTTTGTTGGTGTGGTACCAGGTACCGACGCAGCCGAAGACAACAGCCCCGAACTTGGCGATGTTGAGGAGGAGCTGATCATCGATGAAGAATCGGTGGCCTTCGCAGCTGACTGGTTCGGGTTCTCCACATCGGCTCTCGAAGAGGTTCGCATTATCCCCAGCGCCAAGGACGTGAGCCGGGTCCAGCTATGGCCGGGGCATTTCGACATCGCCATCGAGATGGGCAGCGCAGAGAGGTCCCAACGCGCCAGTTACGGTGCGTCACTCGGCGACGACGGCCATGAAGAGCCCTACCTGTACGTCGCGGCGTTCGGCGACGTAGACGAGTCAAACTCGTTCTGGAACGACGATGCGTTCTCCGGCGCGAGCGTGTTGTACAGCGATCTTCTAGAAGAACCCGACCCTCGCGAAGCGGCGATCGAGTTCTTCCAAACGGGGAACCAGTTGCTCCGAGGACGCTAGTTTTCCTGCTTCGCACCTAGCCCGAAGGCTTCGATGAGCGCTACCAGCTCCGCTGGCTGTTCTGGAAGCACCCGAAACGCTTCTATGTCCTCAAGAGAGCCCTGGTCGTCGCCCTGAGCGCGACGGAAGAAGGCCCGATAGACCCTCGCATCGGGGTAGCTCGGATCGGTTCCGACGGCGCGGTCGAGCAACGTAGTCGCTGAGTCTTTCAACTCGGCACGGGTTGCTTCGTCGACCGCGACGTCTTCGCCCAAGTCGTTCCACACCTGAGCCAACATCCAACCGGCATAGGTAATGGCCTCGACGTTGTCGGGTTCCTGGGAGAGAACGGCATCGAACAACACTTGAGCTTGGGGCACCGTCTGCGCCTGGGTGGCCAACAGCCGTGCGATGCCAAGCACCTCATCGAATTCGAAGGGTGAGCTGGCGATGGCCCGGTTGTCCTGGCCGGCTTCGGTGCTGAAGTAGGCCTCCATGATGTTTTCACGCAACGAACGTGACGCCACCAACTGCTGCATAAACTCCGGCGGGTTGCTGCGGTCGAAGGCCTTTAGCTGAGCCGCGGCCTCATCCACCTGGCCATCGTCGAACAACACAATGGTGCTAAATACCAGGGCATCGGTGTAGTCGGGATCGAACGCGATGGCATCGTCGAAATCATCCAATACTTCAGCTGGTACAGGATTGGCCCGGTAGCTCACCCAAGCCCGGTAGGTAATCGCCTTGGCGTTGGCGGGCTCGGTGTCGAGCACAGCGTCGTAGAGATCGATGGCATCGTCGTATTGCTGGGCTTGGAGTGCTGCATCGGCCTGCAACATGAGTGTCTGGGTATTGAGCCGGATGTCGCCTGAACCGAATTCACCAGCTCGGCGGCTACCCGACGCTCTGCCGATAAACACACCGGCAAGGATCGCCAGCGCTGCGACTCCAGCCACCCAAGCGAGGCGCCGGGGTAACGATGTCTGATTCTTTTTGACTACGGCCGTGCGGGCGTCGATGGTGCGAATGGTCGCCGCAGCACGGGCCGTGTAATCGTCTTTTAGGGTCGCGTAGTCGGCTTCGTCCATGTCGCCTGCGCTGAACTCGCGGTCGAGATCGTCGAGTGACTTCATGAGAAAGTCTCGCTGCTCGACGAGGGCAACTACTTCGCCGTCGTCTACGCGCCGCTCAGTCATCTCGGCCACTTTCACCGACCTTATCGATAGCCTGTGCTCTAGCCTGCTCGACCAGCTTTCGGTCAGAGGCACTGGCCAAGGTTGGCTGCACGGCACGATTTCGCTGGAAGTACGCGGCCAGGCCAAATACCCCGACGACGGCGAATGCGACCGGCAGGATCCACACCAGACCTACCAATCCGGTTGCCCGCGGCGTCAGGTCGATGTCTTCGCCGAATCGCCCGACCAAAAACTCGTTGATCTGTTCGTTGGTTTGACCGTCGTCGATTCGCTTGCGGTTCTCGCGCCGCACCTGCTGGGCGAAAGGTGCGTTC